>JAFWXY010000003.1 GCA_017522905.1 Clostridia bacterium | reverse complement strand
AGCTCGATGGTCTGCTGCTTCTTCTTGGCTTCCTTTTCGCGCTTCTCGCGGTCGAAACGGTATTTGCCGAAGTCCATGATTTTGCATACAGGCGGTGTAGCCTGTGCCGACATAAGACAGAGATCAAGACCCTTGTCATATGCCATTTTGAGTGCCTTTTCCGAGCTCATGAGTCCAAGCTGCTCTCCGTCAGCGCCGATAACTCTTACCTCAGGGAAATCGATCGCTTCGTTAACGAGAGTATCTTTTGTGTTGTTTGCTGCTATGGTTACACACCTCCGTTGAATAAAATATGTATGTTTTTTAATATTTGTCGATATCAGTGCGGCCCTTACAGCCGCCCAAGCAAAAGAAAAACGCGGAAGACAAATTCCGCGCACAATTCAAGCCTTTTACTTATACTGTAAGGCTTTCGAATATTAACCGAGCGCGCTTTGCGGCAGGGTGGAAGCGGAACTTCTCTTTATTACGGCACATATTATACCATGCAAAAAGCCATTTGTCAATAGTTTTTGCAAAATTTTTTCACAAAGTAATTTAACTTCCAAAATCCGTTCTTTTCACTTCAACGTGTACCGAAACTAACATTATTCGCCACCCTGCCACATTTCTCTACCCTTGCGACAGTACCACGACAATCGAAGTTTGTCAAAAATCCACAAAAAGCACTACGACAAATAACCTCAAAATTTTATCTCTCTACTTTTCGCCGAAATTTACACCAAAAAATCGTACAAAATGGATATTTACAAATCTTCGGAGAGGGTGTATAATGATAGTCCCGAGTAAAGTACGAGGTCCGCGCCTCCGCTTTATTAAATTCCTGCACAACTTGCTCTTTTTTCTGCGAAATATCAATCTAATGATATCTGTACCGCAAAGAAAAAACGCCGGTTGTGCTTTCTTTTTGCCTTTTTTACCATACATCGTGTGTTAAGTATATATTAAATGTAAAAAATCTTTTAAAACTATAGAAAATCGCACCGAGATATGATATAATATAATGAATTATTATTACGCAAAATACCCATGGAGAAAATTACAGATATGTCAGAGTATACCACAAGAGCCGAAAAGCTCTCTCTTCCGCTTATTGCACTTGACGATAACGTAGCCTTCCCCGGTGAGATCGTCAATCTTGAAATAAAAGAAACTCGTTTTTCATCCTCGGAGGCGGCAAGAGAGGCGTTTGAGGGCTCAAAATATGCTATAGCCGTTCCTTATAAATACATAGACGAGGAAAACAGCGAGCTTTTTGAGATCGGAACGGTAATAAAGGTAAAGCAGCTTATAAACTCGGGTGAAAACAGCGTCCGCTGTATCGCCGAGGGCGTTTCCCGCGCAACAATTACCGATTACAGACGTACAGGCAGATATTTTACCGCAAACGTCATCTGCAAGACCGTCACGCTCCCCGACGGACCGAGTGTTAAAAACCAGGCTTTTCTGCGCCGTCTAAACGAGACCGCCGCCGCTATGGCAAAGCTGCTCCCTCCCCCCGCAGAGAGTATAATCCCCAATTTCAAGTCTATTAAAAACCCCGCTATGCTTGCAGACGTTATTGCGTCGGGACTTTTCATCAAGCATGAGGACAAGCTTGAGATACTTGCTATATTCGAGCCCTATAAGAGAATAGAAACCACTCTTGAAATTGCCGAGGACGAGATGACGGTCCTCCGTCTTGAAAACGATATTCACAAAAAGACACGCGAGAAGATAAACCGCTCCCAAAGAGAGTATTATCTGCGCGAGGAGATGCGTGCTATTCAGGACGAGCTTGGCGAGGGCGCGGTTTCCGAGGTGGACGAATACCGCCGTACGATAGACTCACTGAATCTTCCAGAGGACGTTCACAAAAAGCTTCACAAGGAGACCGACAGACTTGCAAAAGCCCCATTCGGCTCTGTAGAGGCAACGGTTATTGCAAACTATCTTGACGTCTGTCTTGATATTCCGTGGAACGCAACTACCAAGGACAGAGCCGACGTAGCAGCGGCAAAAAAGATCCTTGATAAGGATCACGAGGGACTTTACGACGTAAAGGACCGCCTGCTTGAATATCTTGCGGTAAAGCAATTAAACCCTGAGCTGAAGGGACAGATCATCTGTCTCTACGGCCCTCCCGGAGTTGGTAAGACCTCTATCGCATCATCACTCGCTAAGGCCATGAACCGCACCTACGTCCGCGTATCTCTTGGCGGCGTACGCGACGAGGCAGATATCCGCGGACACAGAAAAACGTACGTCGGAGCTATGCCCGGACGTATCATAAATGCAGTAGCTCAGGCTAAGGTGAGAAATCCCCTCATCTTGCTTGACGAGATAGACAAAATGGCAAGTGACGGGCGCGGAGACCCCGCATCCGCCATGCTCGAGGTGCTTGACCCCGAGCAGAACAAGTTCTTCCGCGACCACTTCGTGGAGCTTCCCTTCGATCTCTCCGACTGTATCTTCATAGCAACGGCAAATACGCTTGACCGCGTTCCCCGCCCCTTGCTTGACAGAATGGAGATCATTGAGCTCCAGACCTACACCAAGAGCGAAAAAATGGCTATTGCCAAGAATCATCTCTATCCCAAGCAGCTTAAACGCCACGGACTCAACAAGCGTACCCTTAAGCTCACAGACGACGCTATAAGCGAGATAATTGAGGGTTATACACGCGAGTCGGGTGTCCGCAACCTCGAGCGTGAGATCGCCGCAGTATGCAGAAAGGCGGCAAAGAAAATAGTTGAGGGCGAGGTCACCAGGATGACCGTGAACGCAACGGACGTAGAATCTCTCTTGGGTCCACGCAAGATACTTCCCGAAATGATCTCCGAATACGACGAGATCGGCGTTGTAAACGGTATGGCATACACTCAGTCGGGCGGAGACCTCCTCCGCGTTGAATGTGCGGTTATGGACGGCGAGGGTAAACTTGAGCTCACCGGCTCACTTGGTGACGTAATGAAGGAATCGGCACGCGCTGCAATCAGCTACGTGCGTCAGATCGCATCAAAGTACGACATCCCCACAGATTTCTACACAAAAAAGGATATACATATTCACTTCCCCGAGGGAGCGGTCCCAAAGGACGGCCCCAGCGCAGGTGTAACCACTCTTACCGCTCTTGTCAGCGCACTTTCGGGTATTCCCGTCCGCCGCGACATATCCATGACGGGTGAGATCACCATCCGCGGCAACGTGCTTGCAATAGGCGGACTTCGTGAGAAAACTATGGCGGCGTACTCTGCAGGCGTCAGAACCATTATAATTCCCGCAGACAACCTAAAGGATCTTGACAAAATAGATCCCGTAGTCCGCGAAAACGTTACCTTTATCCCCTGCCGCCGCGGCACAGAGGTGCTCTCACACGCGCTTGTACCGAATGCTATACTCGAAGCTCGCGAATCTGTCAAGAATGAGGAGACGACTATAAGCATCCCTCTTTCTCAGGGTGCAAGAGTCCGCGCGGATGCAAAGGGCAAGAACGATAAATAAGCATTCACGGCAAATTTTTGCCAAATTTTTAAATGAAAGGCAGAGTGCTTGGCACATCCTTATATTATGGGACTTAACACACAGAACGTCAATCTTAAAATGACCGCGGGATTTGCAAGCCAGTTCCCTACCGACCCTATCGTTCAGGTAGCACTTTCGGGTCGCTCCAACGTAGGAAAAAGCTCACTTATAAACACTTTGCTTGGCAGAAAGAGCTTGGCTCGCGTATCGGCTACCCCCGGTAAGACAATTACCGTAAACTTCTACGAGGTGGACAAAAAGCTCTTTCTCGTCGACCTGCCCGGCTACGGCTTTGCGGCAAGAAGCAAGGACAGTCAGGGCGTCTGGCAGAGCCTTACCGACGGTTATTTCACCAAAAATAAAAACATCGACCTTGTGCGCGGCGTTGTTCAGCTTATCGACAGCCGCGCGGGAATCACTCGCGATGACGCTATGATGATCGACTGGATGAACAACGCGGGCATGCCCTACATCATTGTTATTACCAAGATCGATAAGCTCAATAAAACAAATCGCGCGGCGATCATCGAAAAGATCACAAACGATCCTCTTATCAGAGAGGGCACCAAGATAATCCCCTTCTCCTCACTCAAGGGCGAGGGAAAGCAGGAGCTTTGGCGTGAGATTGCCGATCTTTGCGAAATCACCCTTTAAATTTCGGAGATAAAAATGCTGTTTTCAATTCTTTCAGGCGGCGACGTCCGCGAGATGATAATAAACTTATTACTTCTCATTCCCGTAATAATCATCTCGCTCTCGGTCCACGAGGCGGCGCACGGATACATGGCGTACAGAATGGGAGACCGTACCGCGTATAACTGTGGTCGAGTGACTCTCAATCCCGCAAAGCATCTTGACCCTATGGGCTCGCTTTGTATGCTTGTTTTCGGCTACGGTTGGGCAAAGCCCGTGCCGATAAATGCAAGGAACTTCAGAAATCCCAAGTATGGCATGGCGTATACCGCAATTGCGGGGCCTATATCCAACATATTGCTTGGAATTATAGGCACGATTCTCTATGCTGTAGTAAATTTTCTTCTGTATTATTTCTGGGCAGATATTGCGGGCAATGAGTTTCTCGCCAACGTGCTCCGCGCGATCCTCACGCTGCTCTTCTATTTGGGATATATGAATTTCGTATTGGCGATCTTCAACCTTATCCCGATTCCCCCGTTTGACGGCTCACGATTCTTCTCTCTCTTCCTTCCCGCAAAAACTTATTTTGCTATGATGAAATACGAGAGATACATCATGGTCGGAATACTTGTATTCATGATCGTATGCTCAAGGCTATTTAATTTCTCCCCCTTCGGTTGGTTGGCTGAGAAGCTGTTCGACCTTGTCTACGAGCCTATAACAAAGCTTTTGCTTTTAATTTTTGCATAAATTTTGAAAGGAGGTCCCCACAGTGGACGCTATAAGCTACAGACTTGAGGCATTTGAAGGACCTCTTGATCTTCTTCTCTCGCTAATTCATAAAAACAAGATGGCGATTGACGATATAAAAATCAACATTATCTGCGAGCAGTATATCGCATATATCGAGGAGGCTCAGCGCCTTGATATGGATATTGCAAGCGAATTTATCGTTATGGCAAGCGAGCTTATGCTTATCAAGAGCAAGCTCCTTCTCCCCCGCGTTGAGGAAGAGGAGGAGGACCCGAGAGCCGCCCTTGCCGATGCCCTGATCAAATATCAGCAGGCTAAGGAGGGGGCAAAAAAGATGGCGCCTCTTTACGCGAAATTCTCAGGCAGACTTGAAAAGGACACCGACGAGATAACCGTCGATAAGACCTTCGTGCTTGACCACGAGATAGAAGCACTCTGCCTTGCCGTGCGCCGAATAATAACCTACAACGAAAACAGACCGAGGCTTGAGCGCGAGGTCTTTACCCCTATGATAAGCTCCCCCATCGTACCCGTTGAATTAAAGATAAGCGGAATAATCCGAAAGATGCAGAAAAAGAAGGTAACCACCTTGCGTGAGCTCTTAGCTGATTCGGTATCGCTACCCGATATGATCGCAATATTCCTCGGCGTGCTTGAGCTTATTAAAATCAGAAAGATACTGATCCACGATTTTGAGGGGACGCTGCTTGACGACGGGGCGCAGTTTATAATAAATGAGAACCCCGACGACGTTATCAAGCAAAGCGAAGCCGATGAAAAAGACGCAGAAATTGACAATGAAGGAGACTATCGGTAATGAGTCAGGAAGAAAAGCTTGAAATAAAGCTCGAGGCGGTAACAGCCGCTATCGAGGCAATACTTTTCGCGGCAGGACATCCAATTGAATATGAAAAGCTCTCCGCGGTGCTCGGACTCTCGGTATCCGACGTGAAGAGCATGGTCGAGGTTATGAGCGAGGAGTATAACTCCATGGACTCGAAGCGAGGTCTTCTCCTTCTTATGTATCCCGAGTCATGCCAGCTTGCAACCAAGGAGGAATTCCTTCCCTACATACGCGAGGCACTTGGTATAAGGAGAGGCGGAAACCTCTCTGCGGCAACACTTGAGGCTCTTGCGGTTGTAGCCTATAACCAGCCCGTAACACGTGCGTTTGTTGATGCGGTACGCGGAGTTGACTCGTCCTACGCTATGACCTCCCTTATAGACAAGGGACTTATCGAGTCGCTATCAAGACTCGACGCGCCGGGTCGTCCTATGCTTTACACCACAACAGAGAAATTCTTGCGTGTCTTCGGTCTTTCCTCTCTTGACGACCTGCCCGAGACCGAGCTCACACCTGCAAATGCAGAGGAAGCGCTTGCTATCGAGGAGGTTGGATTCTCCTCGGCACTGGCTGCGGCAACTCAGCTGACGATCAACGACGTAAAAACAGACGAGGGCGGAAATTAATTAGCCGTTTTTGTAAAAATCTATAAAAAGGAGGTGCCGTTATCATAGTTGCGCTATACACCATACTTGGTATAATCGCTCTGTTTGTACTGCTATTCACCATACGGGTGAAGGTTACCATTGAAATGGCGGACGAGCTTAAGCTTGACGTGTCGGTTCTCGGCATAAAGATAGGCATCCTCCCCAAAAAGCCAAAAAAATATAAGCTATCCGATTACACACTGAAAAAAATCGCCAAGCGCGACAAAAAGAAGGCGGAAAGGGACGCCAAAAAGGCAGCCGCTGCCGCGCTGAAAAAGAAAAAGAAGGCAGAAGAAAAAAAGCGAAAGCAGGCCGCTCAGAAAAAGCTTACAAAGGCAGAAAAAAAGGAGCAAAAGAAGAGAAAAAAGGCTTCCCGTCCTCCTCTGCCCGGGCTTATCACACTTTTGCGTGACACCCTTGGATTTTTCTTCCCCTCTCTGTTCGGAAAATTCCACTTCCACGTGGCAAGAATAAAATTAAAGATAGGCGGCAAGGATGCCGCCGAGACCGCGCTTACTTATTATGCGGTCACCAATGCATTGGGTCCGGTCCTCGGATTTATTGACAGACACTCAAATCTTCACGGAATGAAACGCGCCGAGATAGATATCTCCCCCGATTTTCTCTCCGAGGAGATAAAGGCGGACGTCAAGCTTGGTTTTTCAACAAGTCTTGGCGGAATTCTGGGTCCAGCGCTAAGATCGGGTATTAAGCTTGTGGCGGGCTATATGAAGATAAAGCCCTCCGCTCCCGCAAGCGTCGGCACCAAACCACCCGAAACAAAAAAAGAAAATAATTAAATCAACATACATGAAAGGATCAAAATTATGTCATCCGAAAACAAGCTTCAAGGCGTAGTAGAAAAAACTCTTAAGGAAATCAAAAACATTATAGGCGCTGACACCGTTATCGGTCAGCCTATCCAGGCGAACGGTACCGCTATCATTCCGATCTCCAAGGTAGCCGTTGGATTTGCAACAGGCGGTCTTGACTTCAACGACAAGGGCGCACAGCCTCAGAAGGACCAGAACTTCGGCGCAGGCGGCGGTGCAGGCATCTCTGTTCAGCCCATAGGTCTTCTTTGCGTTGCACAGGACGGCTCTGTTGAGCTTATCAACATCGGTGTTAAGAATCCTACCGATCCCATGGAGCAGCTCTCTGATATCCTTGAGCGCGCGCCCGAGATCATCGCAAGAGTAAAGGCTCTCTTCCAGAAGGATAAGGGCGAGGAAACCGAGGAAGAGACCGTGACAGCCGACGAGGAATAATTCCCTCTCACAGTCGCACAGTAATAATATCCCTCCGCGACAAATATAATTCTATCAGAATTACTTGTCCCGGAGGGGTAAAATGCAGAAATCATCTTCTAAGAAAAACAAGAAAATGAAAGCTGTAGCTATCGCTATGGCGATATTGTTATGTCTTGGGGGATTTTTTGTCTTTGTCGGGACAGATCAATCAACATCCCAACCCACCGATTCCGCCTATGCCGGTGAAAGCACCCTTTTTTTAAAGGGCGATAATCTTTCTTTGCCCACCCCGACGGTCAGCGCAAAAAGCGCGGTGCTTATTGAGGCAGAGTCGGGCGAGATAATATTCTGCAAAAACGCCGACGAAAGATTACCGATGGCATCTACCACAAAGATAATGACCGCGCTTGTGGCGATAGAGAACGCCGACATATCAAAAACCGTGTCGGTGTCGCCCGCCGCAGTCGGAGTCGAGGGCTCCTCGGTATATCTCTACGCAGAGGAGCGTATGACGCTTGAGGATCTCCTCTACGCCATGATGCTTGAATCTGCGAACGATGCCGCCACCGCGATTGCAATCGAGGTTGGAGGCGATCTTGACACCTTTGTAGGTATGATGAACGAGAGGGCGCAGAAAATGGGACTCTCGGACACTCATTTTGAAAATCCGCACGGGCTTGACGGCGAGAGCCACTATACCACGGCATATGAGCTTGCACTTATCGCGCGCGAGGCTATGTCAAACTCCAAATTCCGCGAGATCTGCTCAACCCACAAAAAGACAATTCCTCTCAATGAAACAGAGGGCGTAAGACTGCTGATAAACCACAACAAGATGCTCCGCTCCTATGATGGCGCGGTCGGCATCAAGACAGGATTTACAAAGAAAAGCGGCAGGTGCCTTGTCAGCGCGGCAGAGCGCGAGGGGCTCACCTTCGTAGCGGTAACGCTTGGCGCTCCCGATGATTGGAGGGACCATACTGCCCTGCTCGACTACGGCTTTTCTCTATACGAGGCGCGCACGCTTTGCGATATAGGCTCGTTTTCATACATCATGCCGCTCTCGGGCGGCACCGTCGACCACGTGATTCTTGAAAACACGCAGAAGGTCACCGTAATATTGCCAAAAACCAGCGGGGAGATCGAATGCGTAGTAGAGCTACCGAGATTTTGCCTAGCCCCCGTAAAATCAGGCGAAGAAATAGGCAAGCTGGTCTATTATCTTAACGGAGAGAAAATAGCCGAATCGGCAATAATAGCAAAAACAAGTGCAGAATCAAGTCAAGCACGCGGATTCTGGGCGAGAATATTTCATTAGCAAACACACCTAATATATAAGGAAGAAAAATGGAAAAGATACGACTTTCAAAGTACTTCACCGACTGCGGCGTAATGTCGCGCCGCGCCGCCGAGGAA
Source organism: Clostridia bacterium (assembly GCA_017522905.1). Lineage (GTDB taxonomy): Bacteria > Bacillota > Clostridia > Oscillospirales > CAG-272 > SVTX01. The sequence goes on along the minus strand of JAFWXY010000003.1, from coordinate 4,133 downwards.
GAAATAAAAATGGGCCGCGTCACAGTAAACGGCCATGTAGCCGAGCTTGGCGAGAAGATAGATCCCGAAGCTGACGAGGTAATATACCAGGGCAAGGTAGTCAAGGGCGAGACAAACGCCAAGATATGCATTATGCTCAATAAGCCGCGCGGAATCGTCTGTACCTCAAGTGACGAAAAGGGGCGTGACAACGTGACCGACCTCTGCCGCGGCGTCAAGGACAAGAGCGGCAAGAGCGTGCGCCTCTACCCTATCGGCAGACTTGACATGGACTCTGACGGACTGCTTCTCTTGACTAACGACGGCGCGCTTGCCAACAAGCTCACCCACCCGCGTCACTCTATCCCCAAGATATACCACGTCACCCTGAAGGGCAAATTCTCGGGCGAGGATCTTGAAATTCTGGGCGAATCAATTGACATTGACGGCAAGATGACCGTACCTGTAAAGGTCACCAAGGTCGGTGAGACCGACAACGGCACTATCGCGCGTTTTGAGCTTTTTGAGGGCAGAAATCGCCAAATTCGCCGCATGTGCGAATGTCATAACGTCCGCATCTTACAGCTCACCCGTGTGGCGATCGGCAAGATCAAGCTTGAAAAGCTTGAGGTCGGCAAATGGCGCCACCTTACCGAAAAAGAGATACACTACCTTAAAACCTGCTAAAAAACAACCCCGAATGCATTTCTGCATTCGGGGTTGATCATTTCTATTGAAATTTAACCAATGACCCTTACGTCAATCCGTGTATTATACTGTTCAATGTCCATCGGAGCACCGCCGTGCTCAAGGTAGAAATATCCCTGACCTACAGCGCCCCAGGCGTACCAATTGGTCCTTGCACTGAACGTTCCCGTAACGGTCGATCTCTGCAACGTCGCAACATCAACATCGGGATCGGTATATTCTCTTCCTATAAGCCAACCCACGTGTCCCGCGCCACTCTCTTCAACAAACGTAATTTCAAGATCGATCGTGCAATCGTGTATACGCACGTTTCCTGCTCCGAGCACTGCGCCCGTGTGCGACTCACCGCTTCTCGCGGTGTGATCTATCCTCGCGCTGAGCGTCACTCCTTGCACAAGGGCGTCACGCGAGTATCCTACAAGTCCCGCAACTCCGGTAGACCCGGGATTGCTTGTTTCATTGATCACAAGGATCGAGCTTATCGTACAATCCTCTACGACCAAGCCGTCTGCATATCCCGCCAATGCACCGATATACATATTACTGCTAGTGGTAATGTTGGCATTGATATTGTCCAGATTAAGGCTTCTTACACTTACGCCGTAGGCCTTGCTGATAATACCTACCATCATAGAATTGTATGTCTTGCCGTTTCCGTCGGTTACGTTGACGTATTCACCGTTAGCGGTAAGCTCAACGTTCATAATGCTCCATCCGTTACCCTCGATAACTCCGCGGAATTCCTTGATAGGAGTATAGGAAACTCCTATCATATCGATATCTCCGGTAATATTAATGGTTACGTTATTTGCAACCTCGCCGCTATTGATGCGGTTTATAAGTGATACGAACTGATCTGCGTTTGCAACGTCAAAGGTGCCGGTCTCTCCGTCACTGCCACTGTTGCCAAGCGGAGGGATCGTTACCGTCTCCTTCCAGCCGCACGCCTCACACATGCGTGTCATATATCCGAAGTCGTTTTCGGTGGGCTCTCTCTCAACGAACTCCTTGATGCTCTCGTGTCTGCCTTCTTCAACAGTATATCCACAAGCCGTGCACTTCAGGTTACAATTATCACCCGTGTCAATATAAGTGCTGGTGTGCTTACAGGCAATTTCCTCTCCATCACTCGTCTTTTGGGGAACCAAGGTGATCTCGCCCGTCATTCTCACAGGGTCAAATACGAATTTGACCTGATATACGCCGCTCTCCTTGACTACGTAGTTCTCTCCGCCAAGTGTCATGCCGAAATCAATGACCCATTCGCCATTCATGCGAACCTTTAATTCATTGCCTGCATCCAACGTGAGATAGTCTGACAACCAGACGTTTGTTCCCTTTTGGGTCATCATAAAGTCAACAGACCAACTCGTTCCCTCAATATCACCGATAAGAGTCCATTCGCCATCAACCGTTACATTGAAATGGTTCTGATCCGTGTTCAAGGCCTCGTTGCCCTCTCCGATCGCAATCATATCCCATTCAGTAGAGTTTCCGCCGTATAATACTCTTGTCAATCTCCATACGTTATCAAACGCGCCAACGCCGATATTCTTGATAGAGTCGGGAATAAATACGGTCTTTATTTGATCATCACCTGAGAATGCATAATCACAAATACCGATAACCGGAAGTCCCTTGTAAATAGACGGAATATTTACAGTATTATAATCTATATCCGCAAGCTCTCTTATACCGCTTACGTAGAAGGAAAGTCCGTCGGAATCATATACGAAGTAGAAGTCCCTTGTATTAGGCTCAACAAGATGCGAGCTAGCCAGGCAATCGAAATAAATATTTTCATTTATTTCTTGCTCTCGGGTAGGATAGTATATTTCTGCCCACTCTTCATCAAATCCCTCATAGTAGAAGGTTTTAAGCTTGCTAACTCCCTCAAATGCTCCGGCTCCGATTACCACAATGGATCTCGGGATCTTTACACTTGTAATTGTATTATTATTTCGGAACGCTCCTGCCGCGATGCATCTTACAGGCTTTCCGTTATAAGTTGCGGGGATCTCAAGAGTTGAGCCAGAAAAGTTGCTGGTTCCGGCAACGATATACCCGTTTCCGTCACTTGTAAGCTGATAAGAAAGCTGTGTGTTTCCTTCACTTGAGGAGCCTCCGGAGGTATCTGCCTCAATAAGCTCTATCTTGAAGTACGAGAGTCCCTCGCTTATCCGCTTTACACAAATGTTATCATATGTTCCCGTGTCGCTCGTTCCAAGGAATACAAGCTCGCCGTTTACGTTTGCCATAAGACACTTATAGGTCTCGTTGTAGTGCCATGCCGTCTTGGGAGTTGTATCGATTGAAATATCAAGATACGAGCCATCCGGGGTTATATTAACGTAAGCCTTGAGATTTCCCTCGAGGAAGTACATATAATAATTGATGTCGGAAGTCTTTTCAAAATATACTTTCGCCGCAGAATTTTTATCGTCGGTCTCTGCGAGATAGTATTCGTTGTACATCGTGCCGGTAAGATAGACCAGCTTGCCGAGGTTCTTGTGAGCAAGCACACCAAGATATGCCTGACCCTCCTCAATGACCGTGACCGCATTCTTTACCACGACCTCGGACTCGGTAAGACAGTCGACCTCAATTCTTGTAAAGAACGCGTTGCTCTCACCTATACTGATATTATCAAATTCCTCAAGGCTTCCTGCATACGTTACGCTCGAAAGATTTTCACAACCGCTGAATACTGCGTTCTCGATCTGAGTCACACCGACACCTAGCGTTATCTCTCTGAGATTGGTACAATCCATAAACGCGCCGTAAACTATCGTAGTAACACTATCGGGGATTGTCATACTCGTGATACCGCTTTCTGCGAATGCCTCAGTGGCAATATAAGTTACATTTGAAGGTATATCCGCGCGCGTAAGCTTTGCACACTTTTTGAACATTGCTTCAGAAATATAGGTCAGTCCCTCACCCATTTCCACGGACGAAAGGCTCGCACACTCTGCAAACACCTCCGCTCCGACCTCCGTTACACTATCGGGTATAGTCACTCTTACAAGCTTTGTATTAGCAAAAGCACGATTGCCGATAAATCTAACGCTATTAGAGATTGTCACGTCCGTAAGCGCACTTCCCTCGAAAGCACCGTCTCCGATAGCAGTAACGGGCTTTCCGTTGTAGGTGTCGGGAATGACTACGCTCGTTCCCTTTACCGTGCCCAAACCGATAACCGTGTACTCGTCGCCAAACTCATTTGTCTCAAATTCAAGGCTTTCTTCAGATACGGGAGGCTCGACAGACTGATCGGGCGAGACGATGAACTGCATCTTAAAGAAGGTTTCACCCTCGCTTATCCTCTTGACACAGATATTATCGTATGTTCCCGTATCGCTTGTTCCGAGGAATACAAGCTCGCCGTTTACGTTTGCCATCAGACACTTATAGGTCTCGTTGTAGTGCCATGCCGTCTTGGGAGT
>JAFWXY010000063.1 GCA_017522905.1 Clostridia bacterium | reverse complement strand
TTCGGGTAGGCCAAACAAAAAGCCACCCCTCGTGGGTGGTTTTTTGTATGCCTTCCCCCGTATGGTAGATTGAATTTTGCGCGAACGCGCCTTTTAGTGTAGCAAGCGTTTTAGGAGAATTGCGTTTGCGGCTGTGACGCTTGCGGCACAGCATTGTTCTAAATCCGTTCGGGGTGATTTGGGCGCGAGGGGGTTGAAATCTTTACTATTTTATGCTATACTAATCATAGACGAGTGGTATCGCCTCCATTAACACGGCAAAGGAGAACATAAAATGAAAATCGCTTTAATTGCACACGACAAGAAAAAAGCAGAGATCATTGAGCTTGCAAAGAAATATAAGGATGTTCTTGCAGAATACGAGCTCTATGCAACCGGTACGACCGGCACCCTTATCATGGGAGAAACTGCTCTCCCGATACATAGAATGAAAAGCGGCCCTCTTGGTGGCGACCAGCAGATCGGTGCGATGCTCGCAAACGGAGAGCTTGGTTTGATTATTTTCCTTCGTGATCCGCTTACCGCACAGCCTCACGAGCCTGATGTTTCCGCATTGCTTCGTCTTTGCGACGTTCAGAAGATTCCACTTGCGACTAATGCAAGTAGCGCAATCATTATGCTTGAATCGTTGAAGAACAAAACGTTTCCGATAGGATAAAATCTATCTTTCGATATCGAAAAACTATTGAAAAGGCGTGAGGGCTCGAAATCTTCACAATTTTATGATATACTAATCTCAGAAAGGCGATAGAAATATGAAAAAACTGTTTTCTCTCTTAATTATTTCGACAACGACGTTATCCCTTTCTTCTTGTACTATTAATTGGTTTGGCGGAACAATGGACGTTCCGTGGTATTATGTTGTTATTCCAATTTTGCTGATAGCTGTTTTGGGATATTTCATATTAATGTCAAAAACCTATATTTGCCCCGATTGCGGAACGGAATTTAAGGCAAAGCCATATCATTTATTCGTAACGATCCATATGGGCAGAAAAAGAATTGCAAAATGCCCCAATTGCGGAAGAAAAGGCTTTTGTAACATCAAAAGATAACGGCTGAAGCGCGACATATTTAATTTTACACCAACAAAGAGGAACAACAAATTGCTTGCTAATTTTCACACTCACACGGTCTTTTGCGACGGAAATAACACTCCCGAGGAAATAGTCCTTGCGGCTATTGAGAAGGACTTCTCTGCGATAGGATTTTCGGGTCACGGGTTCACGCCCTTTGACCAAAGCTATTGCATGAAGGACACCGAGGCTTACGCCCGCGAGATCCGTCGTCTTAAAGAAAAGTACAAAAACAAAATACAGATATATCTCGGAGTAGAGGAGGACGCTTTTGCGCCTGTTGATCGCTCTGCGTTTGATTACGTAATCGGCTCATCGCACTATTTGCGCGCGGGTGGAAGGCACCTTGCCATTGATTCAAGTCCCGAGGAGTTTTACGAGTGCCTCAAGGCGTTCTCGGGCAATCCCGTCCGCTTGGCAGAGGCATACTACGGCGAGTTTTGCGACTACATAGGCAAGAGGAGGCCCGACATTATCGGTCACTTTGACCTTATTACGAAATACGACGAGCTTGGCGATTCCCTGTTTTTGAAAAACCCCGAGTACAACGCTATAGCCGAGCGCGCGGCGACAATCGCGGCTAAAAGCGGCGCGATCTTTGAGGTCAACACGGGTGCGATAACTCGCGGGCTTAGGAGCACGGCATATCCTGCCGAAAACATTCTTTTCACGCTAAGGCGCGAGGAGGCGAGGATAATTCTCTCCTCCGACAGCCACGACGCGGCAACACTTGATGCGTTTTTCGACGAGACAAAGCGCTATCTCTACGACATAGGCTTCAGGCACACGTACGCCCTATGGAACGGCGAGTTTATAAAATGCGATATAAAATAATACAAAATTTCCATTTGCAACCATAAGTTAACACATTTATAACCTGTGGTTGCTTGCTTTTTTTCTGCAACAATGGTATAATTATCTCAATGAAACAAAGGAGCTTAAACAATGACACTTGCAGAAAAAATTTTTACACTGCGCAAAAGACACGGACTCTCTCAGGACGAGCTTGCAGGGGAGTTGGGCGTTACCCGTCAAGCCGTGTATAAATGGGAATCGGGAATAGCTTCCCCTGAAATAGATAAACTGAAAACACTCTCACGGCTTTTTGAGGTGTCCTTCGACTACCTTCTTAACGACGAGATAGACGAATATACCAATGATAAGGAAAAATCCGAGAGTACAACGAAAAAAATCGCCCATCGTAGCGTGTTCCGTTTGGGCGAAAAGATGCTTGATGATCAGCCTTCCATAGATCGTGGTTACCTGCCCCAAAGAAAAAATAAGACCAGTATGTCCGACGCATACTTTGCACGCAGAAAAAGAGCGGCGGAAGAGGGCATGCGACAGGCGGGGGCAACAGAAATTTTGTTTATAAGCAACCGCGGAACTGCCGCATTTTTCTACGATGAGGTGAAAAAGGCAATTGGATTCTATTATGGATCTGCCGTTCAGCTTGTTTGCCCCATTGAGAATCTTGCCGGATTTTCATTCTGCGGCGGCAATGCAGAGATGGTCAATTCACGCACCGGTATATTGGGCATTGGCACGGCGGGTATTGGAGTTGGCTCTATCCCCTCAACTAAGGTGCTTGGTCGCAGTCCCATTCACGCAACCCTTCTCTACCGCGATGGCGACAGTATAAATGAGTTTCCTCTCCGCTTTGTGCCCTACCAGGTATATATGATATACAACTTTGACGCCAACATCGAAATGATGAATCTCGTTGAGAACGCCGATGCAGAAAACATACTTGAAAGTCTACACAAAATACAGCTGAAGCTGGATTCCCTCCGCGACAGTGCGCAGATGTTCGTATCACAGGACACGCCTGATATAGACGCAGAGTTCTATCAGGCAAGGAACAAGGACACCCTGACCGACTACTCTATCTATCAGCAAAGAGTGGCGGCAGAGATCCGCGGAGTAAGAGCTGACGTTCCGAGGCAGCAGCCTAAGGAGCCGCCCATCCACAAGCTTTCCCAAGAGGTTCCCGAAAAGCCTGACGACGGAACCGGATTTATAAACAAAGTATCCGATTCCTTAGGCGGCATAGCACGATACATACTGATAGGTCTGTTTATAGTCTTTGCAGTGATCATTGCGATATCCATACGCCCCCAATTTTTCTTTATGGTGCCCTCCGCTCTCCTGCTTGGACTTATTCCCGCGTTTATAGCAAAAAAGAAGGGCAGAACCTTTATTACATGGTGGATTTACGGAACTTGCTTGTTCGTAATCGCCCTCATACACTCTCTCGTAATGAGCGAACGAATATAAAAACGAAAAAGCAGACCGCGGATGCGGTCTGCTTATTTCTTATTCTTTGGATATGCCCAAAACCTTATATCCTGCGTCGGTTACTGTCTTTACGAGTACCTCTTCCGCTACCTTTTTCTCGAGTGTAACTATTGCATCTCCGCGCTCGTGGCTAACATCTGCCTCTGCCACTCCCTCTATTTCTTCAAGGACCTTTTTTACTCTGCCCGAGCAATGGGGACACATCATTCCCTCTATTTTGATTATCTTTTTCATTTCCTTCTTCCCTTTCTTTTTGTTTCTTCTTCTGATTTGTCTGTCTCTTTTTGCCGAATGCACGTTGATAAGGTTAAGTCTCAACGCGTTCATTACCACGCAAAAGCTTGACAGGCTCATTGCCGCCGCGCCAAGCATCGGATTGAGCGTAACGCCTGCCCACACGAAGGCTCCTGCGGCTACAGGGATGCATATAGTGTTGTAGGCAAATGCCCAGAAGAGATTTTCCTTGATATTGCGAAGCGTTGCTCTGCCAAGTCGGACAGCCGCCGCCACGTCACTGAGATTGCTGTTGACAAGCACTACGTCTGCGGCATCAATTGCTACGTCGGTTCCCGCGCCTATCGCGATTCCGATATCTGCGCGCTTGAGTGAGGGAGCATCGTTTATTCCGTCACCAACCATCGCAATCTTCCCGCTCTTTTGAAGAGTGCGGATTGTCTCGTCCTTGCCCTCGGGCTTGACACCCGAGATCACCTCGTTAATTCCTGCTTCCTTTGCTATAGATCGCGCAGTTGCCTCGTTGTCGCCTGTCAGCATAACGACACGGAGTCCCATACCGTAAAGCTCTGAGATCGCCTTTTTGCTGTCTTCCTTTATCTTATCCGCAACGGCGATTATTCCGAGAAATTTCTCATCCGCCGCAAAGAAGATTGTCGTTTTGCCGTCAAGCGCAAATCTCTCGGCTTTTTCTGCCATTTGTGCGGGGATCGCCGCATATTTTGATACGAAATCGGCATTTCCTCCGCATACCGCCCTGCCGTCTATCGTGGCGGCGATTCCACCACCTGCAAACATCTCAAAATCCTTACACTCAAAGGGTTCTATGCCTTCGCTCTCCGCTCTTTTCACGATTGCGCGCGCAAGCGGATGCTCGCTCTTAATTTCAAGACTGTACGCTATCGGCAAAAGAACCACGTCGCCGATCACATCGGTTATCTCGGGCTCGCCCTTTGTAATAGTTCCCGTCTTATCAAGTGCGACTATTTCAATCCTTCCCGCCATCTCGAGAGATGCGGCGGTCTTGAACAAAATTCCGCTTTTCGCCCCCCTGCCGTTACCAACCATTATCGCAACGGGGGTTGCAAGTCCCAAGGCGCAGGGGCAGCTGATGACAAGCACCGAAACCGCGCGAGCAAGGGCGAATCCGATCTCCGCCTTGCCAAAATACCAGACGCCAAAGGTAATTGCCGCAATTCCAATGACCACGGGAACGAATATGCCCGATACCTTATCCGCGATCTTTGCGATAGGTGCCTTGGTGGCGGCGGCATCGTTTACCATTTTGATTATCTGAGAGAGGGTGGTATCCTCACCGACTCTCGTTGCCCGGCATTTAATATACCCCGATGTATTTATTGTCGCGGCGCTGACGGGGTCTCCCTCAGACTTGTCTACCGGCAAGCTCTCGCCGCTGAGCGCCGACTCGTTCACCGCGCTATGTCCCTCTATAACGATCCCGTCAACCGGAATGCTGCCGCCGGGTCTGACCACGAATGTATCGCCAATTCCGACCTCGTCTACAGGGATCTCGATCTCTGCCCCATCTCGAATCACCGTTGCTTTGTCGGGTGCAAGGCTCATAAGGCTCTTTAATGCATCGGTGGTCTTTCCCTTTGCGCGCGCCTCAAGCGTTTTTCCAAGCGTTATAAGCGCAAGTATCATTGCCGCCGACTCAAAATAAAGCTCGTGCAGATAGGTGTGCGGATCGTTCGCGCCCGTCATTATTATGAGTATTGCAACGCTATATCCGAATGACGCAAGCGAGCCAAGGGATACGAGCGTGTCCATATTGGGCGCGCCGTGTAAAATCCCCTTTGCTCCATTAATGAAAAAGCGTCCGTTGATTACCATCACCGCAAGGGCGAGGACTAATTGCGCGATGCCAATCGTCATAGGGTTTGACAGAAATGCGGGAATCGGGAATTCCCACATAACGTGCCCCATGGAGATATACATCAACGCCGCCAGAAATACAAGAGAGGACAGAAGTCTTGCCACAAGCTTTGGCGTTTCTCGATCCTTAAGAGCGTCGTTTTCTTCTTTCTTGGTGTTTTTTGGGGGCGTTTGGAGCCGGGCTCCGTATCCCGCCCTGACAACCGCTTTGATTATCTCTGAGTCGGTCGCGCTTCCTTCAACACTCATTGAATTTGTTAAAAGATTTACCGAGCAGGAGCTTACCCCTTCGAGCGTCGAGACCGCTTTCTCGACCCTTGCCGCGCATGCGGCACAGCTCATTCCCGTTACGTTATATCGTTTCAATCGCTTTTACCTGCTTTTTGTTGTTTTTTCACTTATTATTTTATAGCAAAATCATCCGGTTGTCAATATATAAAGGGTCGCATATGACCGTTAAAAATGATTTTTCTAAAGGGTTTACCTCGCCCTTGTGCTGCTTTGGAGCTCTTTCGACCGCGATGGTCTTTTTTTGATGCCTATTTCTTCTCCAATTATTATTTTACACTAAGTTTTTTCGTTTCCGCTTGACGGCAGGACGAGGAAATGTTATAATTGTTATATATTGACACAGGAAAGGAGAAGGATATGAATTTGCCGATCAAGGAAGCGGATTTCCGCAAGCAGATAAAAACGGCGC
>JAFWXY010000062.1 GCA_017522905.1 Clostridia bacterium | reverse complement strand
GGAAGAGCTTGCGCGTCTGGGGCTCTATTCCCTTTGCCGCGTCGATTACCATTACCGCCGAGTCCGCTGCCATAAGCGTACGGTAGGTGTCCTCCGAGAAGTCCTGGTGTCCGGGGGTGTCAAGGATATTGATGCAATATCCCTCATATTCAAACTGCATTACCGACGAGGTGACCGAGATTCCTCTCTGCTTTTCAAGCTCCATCCAGTCGGAAACGGCATGCTTATCGGTCTGCTTACCCTTTACCGAGCCGGCGGTCTGTATCGCTCCTCCGTAAAGAAGAAATTTTTCTGTAAGCGTAGTTTTACCCGCGTCGGGGTGAGAGATTATCGCAAACGTGCGTCTTCTGTTGATTTCCTGTCTTAAATCTGCCACTTTTAACTCCGTAGTGTATATATTTTATCATTTTTCACCAAACACTCAACATTATACTATAAACTTTTATATTTTGCAATAGCTTTTTGTTATTTTTATCCCACTCACCCAACCGTAAAACAAAATAACGGCGCACCCAATTGGGTGCGCCGCGGTTATTCATTATGTATTTATTACTGGAATGTGATTGTGTTGTCAACCTTAACGTCAACAGATGTGGGATTAGCAGCCATGCGCCGAGTTGCTGCTGCTGTAGCTGCGGAGCTAACTGCGATAGATGCTGTGCTCACAGCTGTTGCCTCGCTTGCTGCTGCTGCGCGCTCGGAAGCTGCTGCTGTACGAGCTGTTGCATATGCTGTAGCCTCTGTGCTGGATGCAACTCTTGCGAGTGCGCTTTCAAGTCTTGCACGGTGTGATACCTCTTCATAGAGGTTGATAATTTCCTTGATCGTATCGCCACGAAGGTCGATAGCCAGATTCATCATTGTCTCGATTGCATACGCATTCATGCAGTAGCGCGCCGCAAACTGATCGGGTACAATGGAGTTGATATAGGGCTCAAGCTCTTCTGCATCATAAGCTGCAAGCTTGTCAAGTATTGCCTGCTTTTCTGCCTCGAGTGCCTCTCTCTGCGCCATAAGTTCAGCCTGGAGCTTCTTGAACTTGCTCTTCTTAACGAGTGTCATGACAATGAGAATGATCCATCCAATGAACATCATGAGCAACAAGAAGATGAAAAGAATCGGGTGTATCTTCTTCATGGGCTTGTTGATCTCGGCTGTCACTTTGTCGATCTCGAGCTGTTTTCTTTTTGCCTCTGAAACAATAGCATCATGCTTACGAACCTTCTCAAGAAGGGCGGAAAGCATAGCAATAATACCTTTTCTCTCAGAAACTTTCGCGGTGGTTTCCATTGTTGTTTCCTCTTTTCTGTTTTTTGTTTCGTCCTTAGACAAATACATTATACACTTTGCCAAATTCTATTTCTTATAACATATTTTTACAAAATTGTGAACTTAATGTAAATTGGGACATAAATTGCTATAAATCCCTCTTTTTATCTAAAAATAGAGGGAATCCCTCATAGATTCCCTCCTCAAATATTTAATTATCTGTTGTTGATTATCTTTGTAAGCTCAACGGGGTCCACGATAGTGTCGCCCTTGTAGACGCGCATGTTACCCGACGCAATCTCGTCGATGAGTATTACCTCGCCGTTGTTGTAGCCAAACTCAAACTTGATATCCCAGAGGTCGAGCCCCAGAGTTTTAAGATCGTCTGCAACGATCTTTGTGATTGCAAGTGTCTGAGCCTTGAGGCTTTCAAACATCTCGGGAGTCATGATTCCGAGAGCTACGAGTCCCTCGCCTGTTACGAGCGGGTCGCCCTTCTCGTCGTTCTTGAAGGTGCACTCAACGTAACCGCCCTCGAGAGGTGTGCCGTTCTTGATGTACTCGCCGTAGCGGCGGATAAAGCTACCTGTTGCAACAAGTCTGCAGATAACCTCAAGTCCGTTGCCGCCCTGAGCCTTGCCGAAGCACTCTGCGGGGAGCACCTCCATTGTTGCATTCTCAACGTCGGCAGAAACGTAGTGAGTTTTGATACCTGCCTTTTTACAAAGCTCAAAATAATAGACCGAGCTCTGAAGATTTGCCTTGCCGATTCCGTCGATCGTAAGTCCTACGCTGTTCTCACCCGGATCAAAAACGCCGTCCTTGCCGGTGCAGTCATCCTTGAACTTGAGCAAAACGTTGCCGTTCTCAAGCGCGTATACGTCCTTTGTTTTTCCCTTGTAAAGCAGATTCATAATTTTCTCACCTTTCTTTTGTGGGCCAAATTTTTTAACAAGTATATTATACTATGTTCTTTTTTTTATGTCAAGAAATTTTTCCCTAAAAATGCTTACAAATCGCATTTTTTTGATAGCTTTCGTTATAGCTATTTTTACCAAACGACTACATAATCACGTCAAGCAGCAGCATAGCGCAAAAACCGCAGAGGAAGGCATACGTTACGCCAAATCCACACTCCCCCGAATGGGTTTCGGGTATCATTTCCTCGCTTATAACGTAAAGCATCGTTCCTCCTGCAAAAGCGAGCGCAAACGGCAAGATCGCACTTGCCACGCTTACGGCAAAATAGCCCAGAAACGTTCCAATGACTTCACTGATTCCCGTAATCAGGGCTAAAATGAAGGTCTTTTTCCTACTTATACCTGCCGCGAGCATAGGTGCGATTATCACCATACCCTCGGGGATATTATGAAGAGCAATTCCGGATGCTATAAGTATTGCTTCGCTCGGATCTCCCGAGCCAAAGCCGACGCCTGCGGCAATGCCCTCGGGCAGATTGTGTATGGCTATCGCAATGACAAAAAGCAGGACGCTGTGCAGGGTATCCGAGCCCTCGCCTATCTTGCCGTCAGACACCAACCGCCCTATATGGGGCACCAATTTGTCGGATAAATTGATACATACCGCGCCGAAAAGTATGCCGAGTATGGCTATCGGTACGCCATAGTCCCCGCCGTACTCGATTGACGGAAGTATAAGTCCCGTGACGGCGGCGGTGAGCATTATTCCTGCGGCAAAGGAAATTATCATATTGCCGAATCTATCCGATAGATTTTTAAACAAGAACCCCATAAGGGCTCCTACGACCGTTGCTCCCCCGACACCGAGCGCGGTCAAAAACACTATATACATAAAAACTCCAAATAATAAACCTTGGGGCGACCGACATCGGTCGCCCCTTACTATAAGGATATGTATTTTTTTGTCGAGGGTTATCGCTTTTTAACTAAAATCAAAGAGTTGCTGCCATAACTGCTTTTATCGTGTGCATACGGTTCTCTGCCTCGTCAAACACGATAGATCTCTCGCTCTCAAACACCTCGTCGGTGACCTCCATACAATCAATTCCAAACTTATCGTAGATCTGCTTGCCGATTGTAGTCTTGAGATCGTGGAATGCGGGCAGGCAATGCATAAAACGGCACTGCTCTCCTGCGTTTTCCATAAGTGCCATAGTTACGCGGTAAGGAGTAAGCTCGCTGATCCTCTCCTGCCATACGCTATCGGGCTCTCCCATAGACACCCAAACATCGGTATATATAACGTCTGCGTTTTTGGTTGCAGCTATGGGATCCTCGATAAATTCAAGTGTTGCGCCCGTAGTCTCTGCTATTGCCCTACACTCGTCGACAAGCTCCTTTGAGGGGAAAAACTTTGCGGGAGCGCATGCGACAAAATGCATTCCCATCTTTGCCGCGCCTACCATCAGCGAATTGCCCATGTTGTATCTCGCGTCGCCCATGTATACGAGTTTTTTACCCTTAAGATCGCCGCAATGCTCTTTGATTGTAAGGAAATCTGCAAGAATCTGTGTGGGATGGAACTCATTTGTCAGTCCGTTCCAAACCGGTACGCCTGCATAATGTGCAAGCTCCTCTACAAGCTCCTGACCGTATCCGCGGTACTCGATACCGTCAAACATTCTGCCAAGCACTCTTGCGGTGTCTGCGATGCTCTCCTTTTTGCCTATCTGCGAGCCTGTGGGATCGAGATACACGGGGTGCATTCCAAGGTCTGCCGCAGCAACCTCAAAGGCGCAACGCGTGCGAGTACTTGTCTTTTCAAATATAAGCGCTATATTCTTCCCCTCGCACATTCTGTGAGGAATACCCGCCTTTTTCTCCGCCTTAAGCTTTGCCGCGAGATCAATAAGATATGCGATCTCCTCGGGTGTGAAATCAAGAAGCTTTAAAAAGCTTTTGCCTTTTAAGTTCATAATAATCCTCCTTAAAGAACCTTTGAAAGGAAGGTCTTAAGACGCTCTGTCTTAGGTGCGCCAAAGATTTCCTCGGGTGTGCCGTCCTCGGCTAAGAGTCCGTCATCAAGGAAGATAACGCGGTTTGCGACCTCGCGGGCAAAGCCCATCTCGTGGGTTACGACCACCATTGTCATTCCATCGCGGGCAAGCTCCTTCATAACGTCAAGGACCTCGCCTACCATCTCGGGGTCAAGTGCACTTGTAGGTTCGTCAAAAAGCATTACCTCGGGCTCCATGCAAAGCGCGCGCACAATTGCAACTCTCTGCTTCTGTCCGCCCGACAGCTGATTGGGATATGACTCCGCTCTGTCTGCAAGTCCCACTCTCGCAAGAAGCGCCAGTGCCTTTGCCTCTGCCTCCTCCTTCGGTACCTTTTTGAGCATCATAGGAGCAAGTGTGAGGTTTTTAAGTATAGTCAAATGAGGGAAGAGATTGAACTGCTGGAACACCATTCCCATCTTTTGTCTGTGAAGGTCAAGGTCAACCTTAGAATTTGTAAGCTCTGCGCCGTTGAAGAATATGCTTCCCCCCGTGGGCTGCTCCAAAAGGTTCAGGCATCGCAAAAACGTGGATTTACCCGAGCCCGATGCTCCGATAACACAAACCACGTCGCCCTTGCAGATATCGATATCTATTCCTTTAAGAACATCAAGATCATCAAAGCTCTTTTGGAGATTTTTCGTTCTTATAACAACATTATTTTCCATCGCTCTTTCTCAGCCTCCTTTCAAGAATTGCGAGAAGCTTTGTCATGCCGACTACAAGAACAAGATAGATGAGCGCGAGGAGAATAATTGGGTTCACTGCGTCAAAGGTCTTGTTTCTGATATTGGTTGCCGCTCTCGTAATATCAACTATGGCAACGTAGCCCGCAACAGAGGTCTCCTTTAAGAGTGCGATACACTCGTTACCGATAGCGGGAAGTATATTCTTTATTGCCTGGGGAAAGATGATCTTTGCCATAGCCTGTCCCTTGGACATACCAAGGCTTCTTGCCGCCTCCATCTGACCCTTGTCAACTGCATTGATTCCGCTTCTGATAAGCTCCGCCATATATGCACCGGAGTTGATACCGAACGCGACTATCGCTACGATAACACCGTCTGCAGATACCAAAACGATGTAAAAGAACATAAGCAAAAGAACGGTTATCGGTATTCCGCGTATAACGGTTGTATAAAGGTCGCAAAGCCAATTTAAGATGCGAAGCTTCTTATTGCCCTCACAAAAATACTTTGTAATTGCAATCAGAGTACCGATAAGGACACCTATGATAAGTGCGCCAAGCGTGATTATGAGAGTGTTTATAAGACCCTCGACAAGCCACATGTATCTGTCGCCCTCGATAAACGTCTGTTGTAACTTATCAAACCAACTCATTTTAAAGTTTTTTCCTTTCTTTCTTCGAGTTTATAAAACTCAAGAAGCAGCTCCGCATTTTTTGCGCGGAGCCGCTACAATATTAGTGTCTATTATTAGGGCTTGAAGTATGTCTCGCCGTAATTTTCAAAGATCTCCTCGATTGTGCCGTCAGCGATAAGCTTTTCAAGTATAGCGTCGATCTCTGCAACGAGGTCCTCAGAGCCGAATGCAAATGCGAATGCGTAAGGCTCATCAGTCATCTTCTCCTCAAGAATAACGAGTCCGTCATTCTCTCCTACCATCTGCTGAGCGGTGAGATTATCAACTACCCAAGCATCGACCTTACCTGTGGTAAGAGCCGCCTTTGCATCTGCGTTAGCGGCAAATGCCTGAACGTCATAGCCTGCCTCTGTGCAGCCTGCATCCGCAGTTGTACCTGTCTGTACAGATACCTTCTTGCCGTCAAGGTCAGCCTTGCCCTTGATGTCGCTGTTTGCCTTAACTACGATAACCTGTGCGGCATTGTAGTAGGGTGTTGTGAAGAGCATGTTTTCCTTACGCTCATCGTTTGCTGTGATACCCGACATACCGCAGTCGTACTTTGCAGACTGAACGCCAAGAAGAACAGCATCAAAGTCCATCTCTATGATCTCAAGCTCAACGCCAAGCTCCTTTGCTACGAGCTCCATGATATCAACCTCGATACCGACTACCTTATCACCCTCAAGGCTCTCAAAGGGAGGGAAATCGGGGGAAGTAGCTACTGTAAGCTTGCCTGCGCTCTTGACCTCGTCAAGTGTCTTTCCCTTTGCACCGCAAGCGGTGAAGAGGCATGTAAGTGTCATAACACAAAGAATAAGTGCAATTATCTTTTTCATTTTTTAATTTCCTTTCTGTTCTTTTAAATATTCTGTAAAACTGTTAATTTGTTTTTCAACCGATCTATATCCCGTAGCGCCCTCTGAAATTCTCTTTGCTACGCAACTCTTAAGCGAGATCTCCTCGTAAAGATCATTTTCAAAAAGCTCGGAGTGGGATCTGTAATCCTCAAGGCTCATGTCGTCAAGCACTATTCCCTTGCCGATACACTCGGAAACTATTGCTCCCGTTACCTTATATGCGCTTCTGAAGGGCATTCCCTTCTTTGTAAGGTAATCTGCAAGGTCTGTTGCATTGATGAATCCCTTTTGTGCCGCGCGGTACATGTTCTCGCTCCTGACCTTCATAGTTCTGATCATCGGAGCGAAGATCTCAAGACATCTCTCAACCGTTTCGGTCGCGTCAAATAGTGACTCCTTGTCCTCCTGCATATCCTTGTTGTATGCAAGGGGAAGTCCCTTTAGCATCGTAAGCGTTCCCATAAGGTCGCCGTAAACCCTGCCGCACTTTCCTCTTACCAGCTCTGCCATATCGGAGTTCTTCTTCTGAGGCATTATCGAGGATCCCGTGGTGTAGGCGTCGTCAAGCTCGACGTAGGAGAATTCCCAGCTTGACCAGAGGATGACCTCCTCCGAAAACCTTGAAAGATGCATCATGATTATCGAGAATACCGAAAGCAGCTCCGCGCAGAAATCTCTGTCTGATACTGCGTCGATACTGTTTTGGCAAAAGCCCGAAAATCCAAGCGCCTTTGCTGTCATTTCTCTTGAAATAGGATATGTCGTTCCCGCAAGCGCACACGCGCCAAGTGGCGAGTAATTCATTCTTGCCTTTGCATCAAGAAGTCTTGAAAGGTCTCTCGTGAACATCTCGGCGTAAGCCAAGAGGTGATGAGCAAATACGATGGGCTGCGCTCTCTGCAGATGTGTATAGCCCGGCATTATATCGTATTTATGCTCTGCCGCAACAGATACAATCGCATCTATGAGGTCGATAAGGAGTGCTTTTATCTCCTCACACTTCCCTCTCATATAGAGTCTCATATCGACCGCCACCTGATCGTTTCTGCTTCTCGCGGTATGGAGCTTCTTGCCAAGGTCGCCTATTCTCTCGGTAAGTACCGATTCGACGAACATGTGAATGTCCTCGGCATTCATATTGATCTCGAGCGCTCCGCTCTCGATATCCCCAAGGATCTCCTCAAGGGCGGCTATTATAGCATCAGCCTCGTCGCCCGTGAGGATCCCCACCTCTGCGAGCATCGCGCTGTGCGCCATAGAGCCCCTGATATCCTCGCGGTACATACAGGAATCTATATGTATCGAGGAGTTGAAGTCGTCAGCCATAGCCGACGTATTTCCGGCGGTACGTCCCGCCCACATTTTTTCCATAAAGCTTATACCTTATTTCTTATTTTTGGCATCAACCATAGCCTGAACCTTAATGGGAAGGCCGTAGAGGTTGATAAATCCTGCGCTATCCTTCTGGTCGTAATCCGACTCGCCGAAGGTTGCGATCTCCTCGGAGTAGAGGGAGTAATCAGACCAAACGCCCGCGTTGATCATATTGCCCTTATAGAGCTTCAGGCGAACCTTACCCGTTACCTTTTCCTGTGTCTTATCTACAAATGCCGCAAGAGCCTCGCGGAGAGGTGTGAACCACTGACCGTTATATACGAGCTCTGCATATGTAATAGCGAGCTTCTGCTTTTCGTGGAGCGTCATCTTATCAAGGCAGATGCTCTCAAGCACGCTGTGAGCCTTATAAAGAATAGTTCCGCCGGGAGTTTCGTAAACGCCGCGGCACTTCATACCGACAAGTCTGTTTTCTACGATATCAAGAAGTCCGATACCGTTCTTGCCGCCAAGCTCGTTAAGATCGAGAATGATCTCCTTTGCGCTCTTCTTCTCGCCGTTGATCGCTACCGGAACACCCTGTACGAAATCAAGCTCAACGTACGTAGGAGTGTCGGGAGCCATGATGGGAGAGACGCCCATCTCCAGGAATCCCGGCTTATCATACATAGGCTCGTTGCCTGTATCCTCAAGATCAAGTCCCTCGTGGGAAAGATGCCAAAGGTTCTTATCCTTGGAATAGTTTGTTTCACGGTTTATCTTAAGAGGAACGTTGTGCGCCTCCGCGTAATCTATCTCTTCCTCGCGGGACTTGATATCCCACTCACGCCAAGGAGCGATGATGGGCATATCGGGGCAGAAATG
>JAFWXY010000061.1 GCA_017522905.1 Clostridia bacterium | reverse complement strand
TAGGACGCGCCTCTGCCACGTATCTTGCTATCTCCTCTCTCTTTGCTCTAAGGACCTCGGGATCTGGTTCTTCAGCCTCCGTTGCCTCCTCCTCGGACTTTTTGAGGAGATCAGGATTATTCTTTATCAGCTTGATAAAGATAATAAGAACAACGACGAATGCGATCACTACGAGAGTGAAGATCGAGATTATTACAATGTTAATAATAAGATTTACGTCAACCTGATCGGGAGCGATGGGAGCATCTGTATCGTCATCTCCCTTGGAGAGATACTCAAGGTCCTCTATTCTCTGTTCTGCAGCCGTGAGAATGGAGAGAATGTCGGAGGAAACGAGAGCACGCTGCTCGTCGCTTACGATCTTGTTGTATGCGGCTCTTGCCGCCTCGACTATGTGCTTTTGCGCAAGGGTGATGTCCTTTGTATTAGTGGGAAGTCCCTTGATAGCCGCAATAGCCGAAAGAGTGATATCGTCAGCCGCAGAAGCACCGTCAACCTTAAGACCGAAGTAATGACCGAGAATAAAGGAATCGTAGTACTTACCGTTGGAGGGACGGATCATGGTGATCTTGTTCTCCACGCTGCCAACGTAGTCGATAAAGTTTGCTCCGTAGAAGAAGTTTCCGGGCAGGGAGGTGACGT
The DNA here is from genome assembly GCA_017522905.1 of Clostridia bacterium. Classification (GTDB taxonomy): domain Bacteria; phylum Bacillota; class Clostridia; order Oscillospirales; family CAG-272; genus SVTX01. The sequence goes on along the minus strand of JAFWXY010000061.1, from coordinate 23,205 downwards.
TCCACATGAAGAAGGGAATGATGCCCTGTCCCTTATAGATCAAGGGATTGTTGTAGTAATCCTTGAAGTCATAGTCACCGATAGCGGGAATATGCTCCATAGATTCGTAGTAATAGCTGTCGTACTCCTCCTCGAGAATAGGCGCCTCGTAGCTTGAGAAGGATACGAAGAGCAGCTCATCACAGCCGAAGAATGCCTTGTGTCCAATTGCCGCAACGGTGTAGGGAAGCACGACCTGACGGATATCCTGACCTGCGAACGCCATTGCACTGATTCTTACGGTGTCGTCTGCAACTACCGCAATATCATCACCCATCCAGGCGATAAGCTCAAGTCCCTTGGGAACGACTCTGTAGATCGATCCCTCGATGATCTTGATATTGTCGCTGAGATCAAAGGTGTAAATGACGCTTTCGTACTCCTTATCAAGGAAGCTCTCGGTAATTACGGTGGAGAAGGGAGCAACGGTGCAGTTTGCGAAGGGGTTGTCACCCATATCCTCGATAAGCTTGCCGAGGACAACGTCAAACTCTGTTGTTTCTTCTTTGTAGAATGCCTGAGTACCGATATACTTCGCTGCGCTGAGATCAGCACTTGTAATAGCCGTGCAAGCGAAGGAGTAATCGCCTATATAGGATGCCAGCTCCTCACCCTCAAGGCTTGCAAGAGCCTCGCAGTAGGAGAATGCACCCTCGCCGATAACGGCATTTTCTTTTCCGAGAGTAGCCTCGGTCAGCTCTGCGTTGTAGCAGAAGGAGTATTCGCCGATATTCTGAACGGATGAAAGGTTTACTGAAGTAAGCGCGCACTCTGCGAATGCGTAATTACCTACCGAGATAACCTTGTCAAGATTTACTGTATGAAGGACGTCACAGTACTGGAACGCGCACTCTGCCACGTGAGCGAGCTTGTCGCCGAGGGTGACTGTCTCAAGGCTCTTACAGGTTGCAAAGGCGTATTCGCCAATGCTTTCAAGAGAGGAGAGGTCAACCGACACAAGCGCGGGAGCATAGTAGCGATAGGTGTACTCGCCCTTATCGTTTATGTCAACTGCAGTGTAGTTCTCGCTGGTGTATTCGTAGTGAACGTCACCCGAGAATGCCGAGTCACCGATGGTAATAACGGAGCTGAGGTCGATATCCTTGAGAGAAGCGCAGTTGTAGAATGCCATTCTTCCAATGTGTGCGCCCTCGCCGAGAGAAACACTCTCAAGGTTCGCCGCACCGTAGAACGCGCCCTCTTCAAGAACCGCGTTATCGCCTATGGTAAGCGAGGTGATAGAGCCGTCCATTACAACGTAATAAATTGCAAATTCCTTTTCAATCTGCTGGCCCGCCTCGCTGTCGTATACCTTACGGATAACTCTGTAGGATTCTGCGTGGTACTGATCGTTATAGAATGCGTATCTGCCAACGGTTACGTTGTCACCGATAATTACGGTCTGAAGCTTCGTACAATTAGCAAACGCGCCTTCGGGTACGGTAAGACCGTCTCCGATAGTAATAGTGCTGATCATACTTCTTGAGAATGCGTAGTCGCCGATCTTCACGTCGCCGCGGAACTCGAAGGTATCGAGCGCCGTGTTTTCAAAGGCGTATGCGCCGATCTCTGTAAGATCGCCAAGATTTACCTCATCAAGTCTTTGACACTCGGAGAACGCATAGTCGTATACCTTAGTGACAGAGGGGATGCTAACTCTTGTAAGCTGAGCGTTGCCCGAGAATGCACCCGTACCAACCGACGTGATTCTCGAATCGTCAAGAGTAAAGATAGTAAGGGTGGGAGCAACGAGAGCGATCTCGGTTCCCTCAGCGTTGGTAAGATACTTGCCGCCGTCGTGGGACTTGAATGTGGTGTTGCCATCCGCAAGAGTAAAGCTCTTGATGCCCGCATTTCTGAAGGCGTATTCCTCAACCACCGATACGTCCTTGCCGAGCGTCACGGTAGTAAGCGAATTACACTCGTTGAACGCGCCTGTAGGAATAACCGCCGAGTTGATGAAAATGCTCTTGAGAGAGGTACAGTTGGTGAATGCATACTGACCGAGCTTGATCTTTTCGGCCTTGATCTCTACGCTCTCAAGTGCGCTGTTCGCGCCGAATGCGTACTGACCGACAGACTGAAGTGTTGCGGGAAGCTTGATCTCTCTGATCGCCTTACACTCGGAGAATGCAAAGTCAGCGATAGCAACTGCGTTTCCAAGATCAAGTGTGCCGGTGATAGCGCAGCCCTGGAATGCGCTCTGGTTGATAAATTTAACGTTCTCGATTCCGACGATAGTCTTAAGATTTATACAACCGTAGAACGCGCCGTAATCAATGGTTTCGAGTGTGGAGGGAAGAGTGATCTTCTCAAGTGCGGTCAGATTAGCGAACGCATACGGACCGATTCTCGTCACACCCTCAGGAATCGTCACCTGCTTGATGGTGCTATCACCGAGGAACCACATCTTCATAGACTCGGGCGCCTCGTCGGAGATCTCGTCGTTCTCGTCCTTTGCTACGTAGTCATAGTTGGAGAATGCAAACTGACCGATCTCTGTGATCGCAAGTGTAGAGGGGAAGGTTACGTGATTTGCGCTGTCACCCGCGCCGTAGTAGTTGGTAAGGGTGGGACCCGAGGTAATGAAGGGCTCCTTTACGTTGACTGAAACGTTTACCGAGTAGAGGGTGCTCTTACCGTCCATCATTACCTTTGCGGAGATGGATGCAAGGCCCTCGCTTACCGCGGTCACAGTGCCGTTCTTGTCAACCGTGACGATGCTCTCGTTACCCGAGGAGAATACTACCTCGGTATCATTTGGGAAGTAGGCGTCAAGCTCGTATCGGAGCGAAACCGACTCGGAGGGGAAGAGCGAGAGCGAGTAGGCGCTACCGGGGAACTTCATTTCGCTACCCGTAGTTCCTATATCTCTCTGGGTATTGTCAAGGATGTAGAACGCCTTGTTTACGTAGTAGCCAGTCAGCTTGAATTCCTTTGCGACAGGCTTGGAGAATTCCTGATAGCCCGCGTCACCTTCCTTTAGAACGGTGACGAGAATGGTAGCCGTGTCGCCGTCGGGAGTTCTTGCGGTGATTCTCGCACCGCCGCTCTTAACTGCTACGAGCTGGTTGTTTACAACGTTTACAACTCTCGTGTTGTTGCTGGAGTAAGTGATAAGCTCGCCCCACTCGCTTGCGGGATAAACCACGGGTGCGAGGTTGTATACTTCATTGGGGCTGAGAGTGATGTTAATTTCCTTGGAGATGCCGCCGTCCTTGCCTGCAAAGCCGAAGGCCTCAAAGTCGTCGGGCAGTGCGATCTCGTAGGTTGCCGAGTTCATTGCGTAGTCGTATGTCGCAATTGTAAAGGTGTTTTTATTATACGCGCCCGAGAGGATCTCATCTATGTAATCTGTAAGCTCGTACTCAACGTAGGTAGTAGAGTTGAATTCCGAATATACGGGCGTTGCAAATTTGTCGAAGGAGTAGAATATGGGGCTTCCCTCAGCATCGGTACCGACATAGCCTGCCTGCAGAGCCATCGCGTAATGGTTGTCGTATATAGCCATCTTGGCAAAGAGACGGTTAGTCTTGGTAGATCTGTCGTACTCCACGTAGAACTCACAGTCGGAGAGCACGGGAGCAGAGAAGTCGGTGGTAATGGGGAAGATAAACTCATTATTAAGGTTGGTTTCGCTTCCGCCGTCACCGTAATCGAGATAGCCCTTCATAGATACGGTGTACTGAGTGTTGTTCTTCAGATTCATATCTATTGCGCTGAACTCGATATCAATATTTGCGGGTCTGATAGGACCGCCGTCACCGTAGGACTTTCTGATATCGTAGTCTGTGGTGCGGAATACTACCTCACCCGTAGAGTCCTCAGTGATCACGATCTCCACTCTCTGCGCGTTTCGGAGCATACCTGCCCATACAAAGCGGAGGGAGTTGATCTCGTTGTTGCTTGATTGGTTGGAGAGGGAGATATACTTTCTGTCTGCCGCGATAAGCTTGTTTGCGGGGCTCTGCTCGAAGTAGTAGGAGCCGAGATAGCTTACGTAGTCGCCTGTAGATCCGCCAATAGGACGGGTTGCATAGGCATCGGGCAGAGTCTTATCGAGCATATCAATGGAGTCGTCAAGCTCGTCTGCATTGGTCTCATAGAAATCAAGGTCGAAGAGGGGAGCCTTAGTCCAATCGCCAAAGAATGCGAGATAAGGAATATTAAGGTCCTGTGTATCGTCCTCATTGTTAAGCACAACGTAGCCCTCAACGAACATTCCGTTCTCAAAGTTATCGTTAAGATACTTCTTGTTCTCGTCGGTAAGAGTGATCCTTACGCTCACGTTGGCAGTTTTTCCTGCATCGACGGAGATCTTGTTTCCATTCTGAGAGCCGCCACTGACCGAGAGGATCTCGATCTTCGCGCCTGCAAGCTCGTAGGATGTCTCTGTGACGGTGGTCTCACCCTGGGCGGTCTTGTTTTCGCTCACACCCTCGGTGAGAACGTAGAGAGAAAGATCGTAGGACTGCGCGCTGGAGCCGAAGTTTACTATACCAAAGTTGAGGGTATATACACCCTTCTTGTCAGCGTCGTCGCCCAGCTCAAGCTTGGGCTTATCCATAACAGATCCATCGTTGTCGTAGGTAAGTATATATGCATTAGTTGCTGCGGAGTCAGTAAGGTTGGCAAGACCTGCGCCCTGCTTTCTGACGGAGTAGGGCAATCCGTTTTTACCGATAATTATATCGGCGGTAGACATCATAAGTCTGTTTACAGTCTCGGTGATCTTAAGCGCGTCTGTGTCGCCGTCATAACCAAACTTGTTAATAACAAACTCACGGAGAAGTGCGGTGACACCCGAAATGTTGGGGGTAGCCATCGACGTACCCGAAATTCTGTCGTAACTCTCACCGGGAACCGAGGAGAGAATAGCGCCGCCGTGGGCGGTGATCTCGGGCTTTATTTTAAGGTCAGGGGTAGGGCCCCAGGAGGAGAAGTCGGAGATAAAGGGACCGGAGGTCTGCGAACGGCTGATAACGATCTTTCCGCTGCCCTCAGCCGCAAGCTTTTCACCGTCGGTTTGAGAGATAGAGCAAACGGGAATAGATACCTCACCAACGTTCATTCGGATATCACCCGAAACGTTGTTGTAGATAATAACTCCCGCCGCGCCCATTTCCTCTGCCAGCGCAGCCTTTTCCTCGAAGGTGTTGTATCCACGCTTTATAAGGGCAATTTTACCCTTGACGTCAATACCTGTGTAGTCGGCGGCGGTACGTCCCGCGCCGGCTACCAGCACGTACTCAATCTCGAGGCTTTCCTTACCGTCGGTAAGAAGCTCCTCAACGAAGTGCTTTTCCTTAGAGAAACGGTCGTTGGACTCGATGAAGTACATAATCGAGCCGTTGTGAGTAATATAGGGAGTCTTTGCACCCTCAATAGAGGCTACGGAGAGGGCGCCGAGATATGTAGAGGGAGAGCCGACTGTAGCACTGTCGGGGTTGGAGGTAAGAGGAAGGTTACCGTTCTTATCCGAGGAATATGCAGAATTGAAGCTGTTGGACGCAGCAACAACGAGGGATATACCGCGCTCGCGGATATCGTCGTATACTCCGGATATAACCTCCTTGTCGGTCGCGCGGCTGAAGCCGCAGGCAGTACCGATGGACATATTGATAACGTCAACACCGAGAGTCACGCAGTCCTCAAGTGCCGCAATGATCCAGGAGGTGTGAGAGGTAGACTCGGTATCCGAGAATATCTTCATTACTGCAACCTGCGCTCCGGGAGCAACGCCTACAAACTCGCCTGTGTAATCCTCGCTCTCAATATGGGGAAGATAGTTGCCCGCGATAACGCCCGCAACGTGAGTTCCGTGGTTGGAGAGGAGAGGGAATACGTCGGAATCGTTATCCGCGTAGTCAAAACCGAAGGGAACCTTGTCGCTTATGTAAACGTCCTCGGCGGTAAGACCTGCTTCCTTCTTTTCAGCCGACATATCGTTGTTGGCAAGGATAGCCGCTACCTGATCAAAGGTAAGGCCAAGCTTGCTTCTGTCAGCGGTGTAATTCTTATCAAGGAATGCAGAGTGATAGTAGTCAAGACCTGTGTCGAGAACTGCAACCACGATGCCCGTGCCGTCATAGCCATACTGATCTTTGAAGCTTTCGCTGCTGAAAATACCCGTATCGTATACGTTTACGCTGTTTTCAACCAGCTTGGTCTCCTCGGCTTCATATACCTCGCCGACAATAACCGTAGCTTTACCTGCCATAGCCTTGCAGATCTGCTCGAAATTGCCTGCCTTGGTGGTAATTTCAAATCCGGACATAACTACGTTGTAGCTCTCGCCGAGCTGGTAGTCAATTCCGTTCAGACCTTCGCGCAGAGTATTAGACTCGGCGAGAATGTCCTTACGAATACTCTCAGCCTCGTCGGTGAGCACGTATTCGGTAAAGGAAAGATTGCTTCCTGATTTGTCGTATGCATCAAGAAGTGTGGCGGACTGAGTCTTGATAATAATAGAGATCTCGTCCTCCGCGTCTACCGTGTCGGGAAGCCTGTACATTACCGACTGATTCAGTAGATGCTCGGTTCCTATATCTAAGGAGCCTGTTACGTCACTTATCGACGGCGACGAGCCGTAATAAGTGGTTCCGCTTGCGGACAGTGTGACGGTCATCACGGTGGAAATAAGCATCACCGCAGCTATCACAGCCGTCAGCAAACGAACTCTTTTGCTTTTCTTTGACATGTTGTTTTTTTGCCTTTCTGACTTTTTTGCAACATAATAATTATAATAAATTAATAATTATTTTGCGCGCAATATATATATTATCACAAAGCGTAAAAAAAAGCAAGAGAAATGACGAAATAATACTTAAAAATAAATGTAAACAATGTATAAATATTTATTCCAAAGTGGGAAAAAACACATTTTTCTATTGATTTTCTTAAAAATCCGTGATATGATATAAATGTATGCTGTTGCTATTTTGGCGCAGATTCCTTTGATTATTAATTTTTAAGGAGAAAATAAATGAAGAAAATGAACAAAGCTATTGCCTCTGTATTGGTAATGCTTATGTTGCTATCATCCGTTATGTTCTCTCTTTCATCCTGTGTGGATGATAATGGCGGGAATAATGATGATAACGGCGGTGGCAATAATAATGCTACGTCAGAGACTTATAGCGTCACAGTTGTGACAAAGGGTGGAATGGCTGTATCAGGCCTTCCCGTTTATATTCACGAGTACGAGGACGGCTCGATTGGCGAGCTTGTGGATAACGGCTATGCGGCTACCGATGCAAACGGCAAGGCTACCGTTAAGCTTCCCAAGGGCAGCTACGCTGCAAAGATCGACCTCGGTCTTCCCGAGGGCTATGATGCCGAGGGCTTCTATCCCTTCGTTTCCAAGGATCTCAGCATTACTATCTCCTCCTCGGTTATCTCCGAGAGTAGCCTTGTTGGTGTAAGCTACAGCCTTGGCGACGTTATGCGTGACTTCACCTTTAACAGTACATATCTTGAGGAGGATGAAAACGGCGATCTTGTCACCAAGCACCGCGTGTTCACTCTCTCCGAGGAGCTTAAAACCAAGGAAGCTGTGCTTATCAACTTCTGGGGTACGGGCTGTACCTGGTGTGTGACTGAGTTCCCTCTTATGCAGAAGACGTATGAAAAATATCAGGACGATATCTCTATCATCGGCCTTGTTCCTCCCGAGTTCTACGGCGATACACAGTCTGCTATCGAGAACTTCCAGCTTGGATACGGTCTTACCTTTGATGTTGCTCTCGATGTTGAGGGGCTTTACAACGCATTTGGTGTCACAGGTCTTCCTACATCCGTTATGATAGACAGATACGGCGTTGTCACTATTCTTCACGCGGGCGCTATCACAAGTGAGAGAGTGTTTGACGTTATCTTTGATTTCTTTACTACAGATAATTATAAGCAACAGCTCGTCAATGATTACAACGAGATCGTTCCCAAGGAAAAGCCTAACGTACAGCAGCCCGACAGCGCTGTTATGGGCGACGCCTTCGAGAAGGACGGCGAGGATCTTGGTGATATAGATTACCGCAACGACGAGGATGACGAGTACTCCTGGCCCTTCCTTGACGGTGTGATAGGCGAGGGCGACGATGCTATCAGTTGTATCTATCCTTCTAATGCTAATAAGGAAGGCTCTTATGCACAGCTTCTCTTTGAGGTTGACCTTGAGGTTGGTGAGGCGCTTGCATTCGATTACTTTGCATCTACCGAGCGCGGCGCGGATATTCTCTACGTTGTCGTAGACGGTAAGGACATCTACTCCATCTCGGGCGAAAGCACCGATTGGAAGACCTGCTATGCATTCGTTGCAGAGGAGGCTGCTACCTACGAGGTTGGTCTCGTTTATATGAAGGACTCCAGCGATAATGTTGGCGACGATACCGTTTATCTTAAGGATCTGCGCATCGTAACTGAAGCAGAGGTGGACAGCGAGACATACATCTTCCGCTTTGCTGCTACAAATCCTGACCAGTTCAGCGACTATCAGGATTACGTCGAGATCTTCCTCGGCGCAGACGGCTACTACCACGTTGATTCCGAGAACGGACCTATTCTTCTTTGCGATCTGATGAGCTTTACCAGATTCAGCGAGGATAACACCGTTTATTATATGGCAACCGAGCTTGCTAATGATAAAAAGATCAGCGAAGAGGACTTTGACAGACTTATTGATTACTGTAATTATGCTTCCAATTCAGCGATTTACGGTGTAAGCTCTGTTACACCCGAGCTTGTAGAGCTTCTTGAGAGTATCGTATACTACTACGGTGACAGCTCTAACGATAAGGATTGGATGAAGCTCTGCTGCTACTATGATGCATACGGCACAGACGGCAAGCAGCTTGAGGATCCTATCAAGGGACTTTCACTCTTCTCGGCATACGAGGTTATTGAGAGCGAAAAGGGAAGCACCGATTTCCCCAATGAATTTACCTATGACAGAGTAATTATGCCAAGAGGTCTCCTTGGAAAGTTCACTCCCACCGTCTCGGGTACCTACCTTATCACCTCTAATACTCACGATGAGGAAACGGGCACCGACGCAGAGTGCAACGCATGGATCTTTACTGCTGACGGATACGGCAGAAGAGAGGCTTGGCTCACATATGAGAACGTAGATAGATTTAACGTTACCGATAACAATAACTGTTATATGATCGCTTATCTCGAAGCGGGAGTTGACTATTATATTGATATTGCATACTACGATGTTTACGGTGAGGGTACCATCAAGTATAGAGTGGAGCGCCTTGGCGGCGAGGGCTACTATCGCTTCAGCCTTGCATCTCCCGGCTTCTTCACCGCTCTTGAGAATCAGCAGGGCGAGCTTACCGAAACTATTGCGGGCGGTATTGACGCCGTTCTCGGATCGGATAAGATCTGGCGCGAGAAGCGCACTGATGGCAGAGTTGGTTCTATCCTTTACGCCGACTTTACTATGACTACTCCTATATTCACAAATAAGACCATTGAGCAGATGATCAAGCTCGGCGCGTTCGACTTCAGTCGTACCGAGGAGGATCAGTATATTCTTAACTATCTTGCTATATATGATAATGATGCAGAAAAGTGTGATGAGTACCTCCGCGAGCTTTGGGGCGAGGATTACGAGGAATATGCCGAGATCTATCAGCTTGAGGACGTTTACGCAGGACGCTACCACGGCAAGGGTCCGGACTACTCCGACCTTGCAAATAAATATCTTGCTAAGAAGATCACCGTAGGCTATAACGCCGACCTTGGCGAGACTATTATGGAGGGCGATGAGAGAATTGGCTGCGTTATCGTGACCGAGGAGCTTGCCGATCTTCTTCAGATACTGATGGATAAGTATACTTTCGAGGGAGTTGAAACCTCTTGGAGAAAGCTTTGCTACTATCATCAGTATTTCTGCGAGGCAACACCTAAGTAATTAACTGAAAATTGCCGAATGCGGCAAGAAAAATGCAATGCATCCGGCGTCTGTAAAAACGTCGGATGCATTTTAAAAATCAAGAAAAGAGAATAAAAATGAAAAGAATAGTTAGCATATTTGCGCTTATTCTCGCCTTTTGCGCTCTTGCGACGGTATTAACCTCTTGCGAGAATGAGGAGCCGGTATATAAGGATTATACCGTGACAATTACCGACGGACTCGGCAATCCTATGGACAGCGTTATCGTTAAATTCGTAAATTCGGATGGAGAAAGTAAGTCCCGAGTGACGGGCAAGGACGGCATTGCATCACTCAAAAACGCTCTTGCAGGGGACTATACTGTATATATTGAAAAGGGTTTCAGCAATGCAGTTATTATTAACGGAAGTTATGATCTTACTGCGGACGTAAATACTCTTATGCTTGTTCTTCGCGATGAAACAAAAAGCATGGATATCTACGGCGATGTTCCCGACGGTTCATACGCCTGCCTTGTTGGAGTTGGTAGCTACACCGTTCCTTGCGAAGCGGATAAGAACTCATATTTTGTATTTAATGCTCAGAAGCCTGGTACGTATAAGGTATGCGTTTCCTCAGAAGACGAGAAGCTTACCGTTGGCTACTATGGAATCCCGATGTTCGTTCAGTCCACTCACCGCGGCGACGGCGAGTATGACGGCAAATCCTTTGAGCTTATTATACAAGACAGCGCTACTCCCTACGTGCTTGGCATAGATGCTTCAAGATTTGTAAATGCAACTCTTACGGTCGAGCGCACGGGTGACGCTCCCTTTGATCCTCAGTTTGCTCCTTGGACAGTTGTGAATTCCACTCATGACATCACAAAGTTCACTCTCCCCGCGGGAGCGGCTCTTACCGACATTGATGTCACTGATCCTACCGTTTCCGTCTCTCTCGGTGATGACGGCTACTATTATACCGCCGACGGCAAGCAGGTTTACATTCGTCTCGGCTCGGTATGTGAAGCAGGCTATCTCGACGTTCCTCTTGCGCTTATCGCAGGACTTATAGACGCTAATTTTGGACAGAATATAGGTGGCTACGTATACGACGAAAACGGCGAGTTCGTAGGGAAGTACTCCTACAATTCAATGATCGAAGCATACTACGGCGGTACGGATGAAGAGGGCAATTATACAGGTAATTGCGATCCCAAGACAGGCGTATATCCTCTTACCGAGGAGCTTGCCGAGGCAATCATCTGTCACGGTACCAGCGCAGGATGGTGGAAGCCCAACACCGCAAACTATCTTTTCGACGGCATAAATGTTGTTACTGAGAATGCGTGGCTTTTCCTTTGCTGCACAATTGACTAAGATATAAAAACAGGACGGCAAGCGCCGTCCTGTTTTTATATCTGTTTATGCACGCTTTTATACTCATCATAATAGCGGTAATACGGACATTCCCTTGTCCTGCCACCGAGAAAATCAACCATATCGTCCTCGTCAAGTGATAGCGTACACTCGTATGTATCGGTCATCTCGTCATATTCGTAAAACTCGCAGCTGTCACAGCTTGCCTTATGCTTATATCCGTATTTAGAGAAGTCCATTTTCTACCTCGCCCATATTTTTCTCTATTTTACCACAAATAAAGAGCAATTGCAACCCCTTTGTGAAAAGAACCGAAAAATGTAATAAAACAAACAATAATGCCCGAAAAACCTCAAAAGAAGAGAATTTTTCGGGCAGAATTTATTTTATGAGGTCACGTGGCAGATCAATGCTTCTTTGTCTCGATCTCGTTTACAACCTTAGCGATGAAGTCGTCAACGGAGAACTTTCCGCCCTCGCCCTCAGTGCGGGCTCTTACGGTCACGCTGCCGCTTACCATTTCATCCTCACCAACAACGATCATGTAGGGAACCTTGGAGAGCTGAGCCTCGCGGATACGGTAGCCGAGCTTCTCGTTTCTGTCGTCAAGCTCTGCGCGGATGCCCGCGGCCTGCATCTTCTTGGTTACCTCTGCCGCATAATCTGCGAAGTCCGCAACTACGGGAATAACCGTCACCTGTGTGGGAGCGATCCATACGGGAAGCGCGCCTGCATACTTCTCAAGAATAAGCGCGAGAGTTCTCTCGTAGCATCCCATAGAAGTTCTGTGAATAATATAGGGTGTCTTCATAGTGTTGTCGCGGTCAACGTATTCCATGCCGAACTTCTTGGCCAGAAGCATATCTACCTGAATGGTAACGATAGTGTCCTCCTTGCCGAATACGTTCTTGCACTGAATGTCGAGCTTAGGACCGTAGAAAGCAGCCTCGTCGATACCGATAACGTAATTTTCGCGACCGAGATAGGTGTCAAGCAGCTCACCCATTATGCTCTGAGCCTCGTCCCACTGCTCGGGCGTACCCTCGTACTTGTCTGTACGCTTGGGATCCCACTGGGAGAAGCGGAAGGAACAGTCCTCCCACAGACCGAGAGTCTCAAGGCAGTATTTTGCCAGGTCAAGACAGCCCTTGAACTCCTCTGCCAGCTGATCGGGGCGGAGAATAAGGTGTCCCTCGGAAATGGTGAACTGTCTAACTCTGATTAGGCCGTGCATCTCACCCGAGTCCTCGTTTCTGAAGAGGGTAGAGGTCTCACCAAGACGCATGGGAAGCTCTCTGTAGGAGCGCTTTTTGTTAAGATATACCTGATACTGGAAGGGGCAGGTCATAGGACGGAGAGCAAAGCATTCCTTTGTCTCGTCGTGGGGATCGCCCATAATAAACATACCGTCAAGATAGTGATCCCAGTGTCCCGAGATCTTGTACAGCTCCCTCTTAGCCATAAGGGGAGTCTTGGTGAGAAGATAGCCTCTCTTTTCCTCAACGTCCTCAACCCATCTCTGAAGACGCTGTATCGTTCTCGCACCCTTGGGAAGAAGAACGGGAAGACCCTGACCGATAGAATCAACGGTGGTGAAGTACTCAAGCTCGCGTCCGATCTTATTGTGGTCGCGCTTGAGAGCCTCCTCCTGCGCTACAAGATATGCGTTCATCTCGTCCTTTGTGGGGAATGCAATACCGTAAACGCGCTGAAGCATCTTGTTGTTCTGGTCGCCCTTGTAGTACGCGCCTGTGCACTGTGTCAGCTTGAACGCCTTGATCGCACCTGTAGAGTGGAGGTGCGGGCCTGCGCAAAGGTCGGTGTATTCGCCCTGAGTGTAGATAGAGATCTCCGCATCCTCGGGCAGCTCCTCAATTCTCTCAACCTTGTAGGGCTCGTCAAGGCTCTTGAAGAGCTCGATTGCCTCTGCTCTTGAGAGCACCTTTCTTGTAATAAGCAGGTTTTCCTTAACGATCTTTTTCATCTCCGCCTCAATATTCTTGAGAATATCGGGTGTAAAGGAAATCTCTGCGTCAAAGTCCTGAAAATAACCTGTCTCGGTTGCAGGACCGATAGTCTGCTTTGTGTTGGGGTAGAGTCGCTTTACCGCCTGCGCCATAACGTGAGCCGCAGTGTGACGGAATATCTCCTTGCCCTCTTTGTCCTTGAAGGTGAGAAGCTTAACATCAGCCTCACCGTCAATAATTGTAGACAGCTCCTTGCTTTCGCCGTTTACCAGCGCGGCAAGCACCTCGCGGGATACGCTGCCGTATACTGCCTTCGCAGCCTCGTATACCGAGCAGCTCTCGCCCTCGTATACCTCTCCTGTTGCAAAAATAATTTTTGCCATAATATTTTCTCCTTTTCGGTAATTGATAAAACAAAAACACCCCGAAAGACATAATCTGCCTTTCGGGGTGCAAAATAACATCTTAATTCTGCATTCTGAATTTTGCATTATGCATTTATTTTACACGGTTCCACCCGAGCGTTTAACTCATTGGTATTAAATTTCCATAGCTCACTCGCCATAGGCGAATATAACTTGCCAAAGGCAAATATCACTCGCAAAGCGAATATCACTTGCCCAAGTGGGCAAATATCACTGCGCGCTTGCTCGCTATGCATGGGCGGTACCTTATGGGCGTATTCTCCGTACTTTCAGCAACCGACGGCTCTCTGTGCAATCCGTATCCATAAGACTTGTTCCAATGAAAATATTTTATCACAACAAAATCAAAATGTCAACACCAAAAATAAATGTTTTTCGAAAAGAAAAATACCAAAACTCTTGTATTTTCCATAAAAATATGCTAAAATATTAAAATGACAAAATATGCACGCTCATTTGCGCGCAGAAAAGGAAGTAAACGCAATGGAAAAATTTTATTTAACCACAGCGATAGCATACGCATCGCGCAAGCCTCATATAGGCAACACCTATGAGATCATTATGGCAGACGCCTTTGCCAGATTCCAGAAGAGTCAGGGCAAGGACGTATTCCTCTGCACAGGTACCGACGAGCACGGTCAGAAGATTGAAAATCTGGCGCAGGAGGCAGGCATCACCCCCAAGGCATACGTTGACAACGTAGCAGGTCAGATAAAGAGCCTTTGGGATCTTATGGATGCAGATTATGATCACTTTATCCGCACCACCGACGACTATCACGAGGAGGTAGTCGCTAAAATATTCAAGAAGTTCTACGACCAGGGCGATATTTATAAGGGATATTACGAGGGCTGGTACTGTACTCCCTGTGAGTCCTTCTTTACCGCTACCCAGGCGGCAAACGGTATTTGCCCCGACTGCGGCAGACCTGTAAGTCAGGCGAAGGAGGAGGCTTACTTCTTCAAGATGTCCAAGTACGCCGACCGCCTTATCAAGCACATTGAGGACAACCCCGGCTTCATCGAGCCCGAGAGCAGAAAAAAGGAAATGGTAAACAACTTCCTGAAGGCAGGTCTGCAGGATCTCTGCGTTTCCCGTACCTCCTTCAAGTGGGGTATTCCCGTCACCTTTGATCCCAAGCACGTCACTTACGTATGGCTTGACGCGCTCACCAACTATATCACCGCCCTCGGCTACGATCCCGATAAGTCCTTTGAGGAGCAGTCCGAGAAGTTCAAGAAGTATTGGCCTGCCGACGTGCATATTATCGGTAAGGATATTCTCAGATTCCACACTATCTATTGGCCCATCTTCCTTATGGCGCTTGATCTTCCTCTGCCTAAGAAGGTGTTCGGTCACCCCTGGTTCAATTTTGGCAACGACAAGATGTCAAAATCCAAGGGCAACGTGGTTTACGCGGATGAGCTTGCAGAGCGCTTCGGTGTTGATGCAGTAAGATACTATGCACTCTCCGAGATGCCCTATAACTCCGACGGCAGCGTCACCTACGAGAGCGTTGTTGCAAGATATAACAACGACCTTGCAAACAACCTCGGCAACCTTGTCAGCCGTACCCACGCTATGACAAAGAAGTACTTTGGCGGCGTTATCCCCACTCCCTCGGGCAGCGAGCCTCTTGACGTCGACCTTCAGAATACCGTTGCCAACGCGATTACAAGAAACGTTGAGCTTATGAACGACTACCACGTAGCCGACTCCCTTGACGTTGTATTCAATATGCTCAGACGCGCTAATAAGTATATCGACGAAACTATGCCCTGGGTGCTTGCGAAGAACGAGAGCGACAAGCCTCGTCTTGCAACCGTTATCTACAATCTCCTTGAGACCATTCGCATCGCGGCTGTGCTTCTCACACCCTATATCCCCACCACCTCAGAGAACATCTTTAACCAGCTCGGTACAGATAAGAGGTCCTTTGATTCCACCGCCGTATTCGGAGAGCTCGAAAGCGGAAAGCCTCTTGGCGAGGCGTTCACCCTCTTTGCCCGTATAGATGAGAAGAAGTTCCTTGAGGAGATGGAGGCAAAGATCGCCGCTGCTATCGAGGCGAATAAGCCTGTTGAAGAGCCCGAGCACGAGGCAGAGATCGGCATTGACGCATTCTCCGCCGTTGAGCTTCGCGTTGCAGAGATCATTGCCTGCGAGCCCATTCCCAAGGCAAAGAAGCTTCTGAAGCTTCAGGTTGACCTCGGCTACGAAAAGCGCCAGGTCGTTTCGGGAATTGCAAAGTTCTACAAGCCCGACGATCTTATCGGTAAAAAGGTCTGCCTTGTCACTAATCTTAAGCCTGCAAAGCTCTGCGGAGTTGATAGCTTCGGTATGATCCTTGCATCAGGCGAGGATGATGTTAAGGTAGTATTCCTTGATCCCAGCGCAAAGAACGGAGACAGAATCCACTGATGAAATACTTTGATTCTCACGCCCACTATTACGACGAGAGATTTTCGGAGGAACTTGAAATGGGTGTCGATACTCTTATCGACACCCTTCTTGCTGATAACGTTTCTTATATAGTAAACATCGGCACCAGCCCCGAGACCTCCCGCCTCGCAATACAGCAGGCGAAAAAGCACGAAAATATGTACACCGCCATCGGTATTCACCCCTCGGACACCCGTTTCCTCTCGGATATGGATGCCGAGCTTGCCGATATTCGCGAGCTGATACTTGATAGCTCAAATAAATGCGTCTGCCTCGGTGAGATAGGTCTTGATTATCACTATCCCGACACCGATAAGGAGCGTCAGATGCGCTACTTTGTCGCCCAGATGGAGATGGCTCGCGAGCTTAATATCCCCGTTTGCATTCACGACAGGGAATCCCACGCAGACGTGATGGAGATTATCCGCCGCTACCCCGAGGTAAAGGGCGTTCTCCACAGCTTTTCCGGCTCTGCCGAGATGGCAGAGGAGCTGGTAAAGCTCGGCTGGATGATATCCTTCTCGGGTACTCTCACGTTTACTAATGCGAGAAAGCCCAAGGAGGTTGCTGCCCGCATCCCCCACGAGCGCGTGATGATCGAGACCGACTGTCCCTATCTAGCACCTCATCCTAAGCGCGGAACGCTTAATCATTCGGGTAATCTTGAGTACACAAACGCCACCCTCGCATCAATCTGGGGAATAACCCCCGAGGAGTGCGCCCGCATCACCGAAAACAACGCGAAAAGGTTCTTTAAGATATGAAAAAATCTATGTGCATCACCTACGTGGTAGAGGGAAAGCTTTACCTGAATATCACCAATAAATGCTCGAACCGCTGCGAATTCTGCATCCGCAATAACGGTGACGGAGCATATGGCTCGGACAGCCTCTGGCTTGAGCGCGAGCCCACTCGCGAGGAGATTCTTGACTCTGTTTTCTCACACGATCTGTCCGCCTTTCCCGAGCTTGTTTTCTGTGGCTACGGTGAGCCCACATACCGACTTGACGATGCCGTCTATATTGCGAAAAGGGTTAAGGAAAAACACCCCGATATAAAGATCAGAATAAACACCAACGGTCACTCCGACCTGATAAACGGCAGAAAAACCGCCCCCGAGTACGAGGGCGCGTTCGATATCGTTTCTATAAGCCTGAATACCCCCTCGGCAGAGCGCTATCAGCAGATATGTCACTCGGTCTTTGGCGAGAGTGCCCACGGCGCGCTTCTTGCCTTTGCAGGCAAGGTAAAGAGCTATGTTCCCACCGTCTGCCTATCTGCCGTAAAGGAAACCTTAACACCCGAAGAAATCGAGCTTTGCAAGCAGATCTCTGCCGATCTTGGCGTCAATCTTCGACTCCGCGACTACATCCCTCCCGAGTCCTGACACTGTTAAAATATGAGGTCTTGAACATAGAGCTGTACATCATCAGATGTGACAGCGGTGTTCTCATAATGTCAAAGCAAACGCCCATATAATCAAACTCTCTCGTCAGATCAAGCAGAGCCTTGATACCGTTCAGAGATGTAAACACACACTCACCCTGTTTTCGGTCACTAAAGTGCGAGAGCAGGGTGCTTTCGTTATGCTCGACCTTATACCCATTCCGCCTCGCCGCCGCCATAGCCTCACCGTAGGTGGTGTACCGTCCGTCATAAATAACGGGCGCGGGCAAATCAATAAACACCTTTGCGCTCTCACCCAGACAGGCAAAATCTGCCATAGCCCTCCGCTCGCCATCCTCAAAGTTCGCAGGATTTTCCTCGGCATATTTCGGATAATATATCACGCTTCCGTCGGCATATTCGCTGAACTCTATGGGAGATTTATCGTTGATCTCGGTGATAAGAATAAGATCGGAGCCTATCATCAATTTGCGCAAAATCATTAAAAATGCAGTAAATTCCTCGGCAGAATTTGAAAGCGCGCAGGCATCCATAACGATACCCTTATATCCGCCGCTCTTTGCAAGCTCTATCAGCCCCTCGGCAAAGGCGGTAAGATTCTCTCCCGATTTGTACCTCTCGGTGTATTTGTCATACACGCGCACCAGGGGTATTTTCTTTTCCTTGTTTGCAAGGCGCACTTCTCTCGAATCATCAAAGCTTCGTGCGATCTTCTCTTTGTCAGCTACCGCCGAGCCAAAGGTGATATATGTGAGAAAGGGAAGAGCGCGGCGCAGAGCATCCTCACTGCACCCCTTGTAAAAATATCCGTTAGCCACGGCCATACCGCCCGTGCGCTCACCGTATTTCACGGCTATCCTGTCCCCGACTCGAAGAGCCTTGTCACACAGCCAGGGGTTCTGCGCCAGAATATCCTTTTTCAGCACCCCAAAGCGCAGCGCGATTCTTTCAAGGCTGTCGTTTGGCTGTACCGTATAGCTTCTCGTCGGCGTCAGTATCAGCAGCTCCTCGCCCTCTGCCGCATCTCCCTCGTATATCTCGTTTATCTGCCTTAGATTCTCCTCGGGAACACCGTATTCTTTTGCAATATCTCTTATACATTCGTCATTTCTTTTGATATGTATGTGCATATTTTCTCCTAACTTTTCGGTTTTGTTTTCATTCTATGCTATCATATCATTTTGGCTAACACTAATATGGTCGAAACCCGCGAAAACTCACAAAATAATTATTTATTTTTTCGTCATTTTTGTACAAAAAATATATTGCATTTTTGTGCAACCTGTGATATACTATATGAGTAAAAAAATAGTATCATGAAAGGAGTAAGAAAAATGACTAAGATTATCTGCAAGAAGGAATATAATACCGAGACCTCTAAGTTCATCAAGAAGGTTACCGTTGGCAGCTACGGCGATCCCGCAGGTTATGAGGAGTGCCTCTTCGTTACCGAGGGCGGCAACTACTTCCTCTATGTAAGCGGTGGCGCAGAGTCTAAGTATCCTACCGAGGACATCAAGAGAATGTCTAAGAAGGTTGCTGACGAGTGGATCGCTAACAACTAATTCTTCGGTTATATTTGGTAAAAAGGGTCGTTTGCTGAACTCTCGACGTAGGTAACTACGTCTTCGGTCGCAAGCGACTCTTTTTACCTAAATCTAACCATCGAATTACATCCTTCTGTAATATTTGGCTAAAAATCGCAGACTGCTTCACTCGGAGGATAAAGCCTTCTCTGCCCGAGAAGGGGGACCGCTTGCGGTGGATGAGGTATCTTCGGGGCGCATTCCACGTTTTTTCTCAAATTTTACTATGGGAATAGAAAAAAGACTGCCACACGGCAGTCTTTTTTATTATTGTTTTGATTTTAATAGCGAGGTCGGTGCTACCATGTCCGAGCAGCTTCTCGGCAACGAGAGAGTTATCAGAAAGCTTGTCAGAGAGGGAGATCCTCTCGTTGACAGGGCATACGGGATCACGCGGAGAAAAAACAACGGTCTTTTGTTCAAAAGGAACTTTGCCGATGGAACACTGATAAGCTTCAATATTGTTTCTCATAAAAAACGTAGTATCTCTATGGTTACATTATATATGAATAATGCAGACTATCAAAAAAAGAAGTCCCCCCAAAACCCTGCCGCTGTCAAATGACCACAGCCATACACCCGAAGTGAGAGCCGGTAAAACTTCTTCTATAGATAGTATAACCGATTCTAAGAAAAAAGTCAATAGTGAGACGAAATTTTCCTACAAGGCACCGGCGTAGAGTAAGGGAAATCTATTTTTTAAAACCTTATTAGCTTGATTGTCTTACAGCTCGGTTTACGAGAAGGCTGATGCCGAGAAGATGCTCTATACGATTCTGTCGGACGTTATGACACTCTCGGAGGACCAAGCGGCTGTTATGACGCTGGAGGGCAGAAAGGATGCCGAGCAGCTTCTCTGGGCCGAGCCAAATAAAAAAGCAGAGCGAGAAAACAGCTCTGCTTTTAACTTTTTATTTCAAATATAACTTATTTACGCTTGCTTCCTCTGATGCAAATCTCTTTATGGATTCAATTCCGCCCTTGCAGCCACCCTTGGTCGCATAGCCGTGGGAGGAATGGCAGATGCACAGACCGTTGGGAGCGTACAGACGGAAACGGTACTGCTCCGCCTTGTCAAGATAGATCTCCCACTTGGGACAGGGAAGAGAAACACTCTTCTTGAGAGTGGTGTCCTCGGTCTCTGCCTTTGCGGCGTTTGCTATAACGCTGTTGATACCCGTGGTGACCGCGGTCTGCGAGGAATAGATCTGGGAGTATGCTATAACCATATGGTTGGATGCATAAAGGCTGAAGAAAAATCTTCCGTCCTTCGCGCGTCTAATATCCCATTTGCCGTTAGCGGAGGGCTTGCTCTCCTGAATAGCAACCGCTCCCTTTACCTCGGGAGAATCGTCGTAAAGCTCCTCTGCTACCTGCGCCTTTGCGGCCTTTGTAGCAGTCTTTTTATTCGTTGCCTTTGCAGCGGTTTTCTTGGAAGCAGTTGCCTTCTTAGCTACAGGCTTCTCCACCTTAGCTGCGGGCTTTGCCGCCGCCTTTTTCGCCGTGGGAGCAGCCTTAGGCTCTGCCGCCTTTTTTGTCGTCTTTTTCGCCTCGGCAGGCTTTACCACCTTTGTAGCAGGCTTCTTTGCCTCGGTGGGCTTGACAACCTTTGCCGCAGGCTTTGTTGCCTTTTTTGCCTTGGGATTGATTATCTTCTCTACGGGCTGGGGCGCAACCCTGTTGGAGCTTGCCGCCTTCTTTGCCGCGGGCTTCTTAGGTGTGGAGGCCTTCTTGGGCTGAGCGGGCTTTTCGTCCTCCGTCTTGGTAGCAGATCTGTTTACCACAGGGGGAAAATCCTCCTTGAAGTACTCCTCCTGACCGTCTGTATTAGATTTTTTGCTTGAGAAAAGCGACTTGATTTTAGCCATTTTATTTGCCTCCATAGTTGTTTTACTATATTCTACCATATTTTCAGCAAAAAAACAACTAAAAAAAGCAAAAAAATCTCTTATTTTCTCTCTTTTTTGCTTGCCGCCTCCTTGAGAAAGGCAAGCGCCTCCTTGATTCCGCCGATCTCGTCAATAAGACCGCACTCCACCGCCTCGTATCCGTTGAGGATAGAGCCTATGTCATTCACCAGCGTATCGGTACGGCTTATCATATGACGAAATCTCTCCTCCTTTACTGAGGAGTGATCGACGATAAATCTGATTATCCTGTCCTGCATTTTTTCAAGATAATTAAACGCCTGAGGAACTCCAAGCACCACTCCGCTGGTCCTCACGGGATGAATTGTCATAGTTGCGCTCGGCACTATAAACGATCTGTCCGCGCTCACCGCCAGAGGCACTCCGATGGAATGACCGCCGCCAAGCACCACCGATGCGGTCGGCTTCGTCATGCTTGCTATTACCTCCGCCATAGCAAGCCCCGCTTCCACGTCGCCGCCGAGGGTGTTTATTAGAATAATTATTCCATCTATTTTGTCGCTTTCCTCAAGAGCCACGAGGGTAGGGATAACGTGATCGTATTTTGTCGCCTTCTGCGTGTTGTCAAGGACGTAATGTCCCTCTATCTGCCCGATGATCGAAAGGCAGAATATCGCTCCACCCGCACTCTCCAGTAGTGCAGTGCCGTCCTTTATCATATTTTCCTCGCCCTGACCTTCGCAAGAAATCTTTTCTTTGTCCATAGCAGCACCTCGCGCATTTTTAATATTTATATTTTTTTCGATAATCTTTGCGTTTATGCATTGATTTTCAAAAAATATTATGCTATAATATAACATGGATTACCGCGGACACTTTGTTCGCTGAAATAAATCAGTTAAGGAGATTTCATAATGAAACAGGTTTTAGTTGAAACATCTGCAAGACACATTCATCTCAGCCGCGAGGCAGTTGACGTGCTCTTTGGCGAGGGCTATCAGCTTACAAATAAAAAGGAGCTTAGCCAGCCCGGTCAGTTCGCTTGCGCTGAAAAGCTCCTTGTAGTAGGTCCTAAGGGTACTCTGAAGGCATCTATTCTTGGTCCTACCAGAAACGCAAGCCAGGTTGAGATTTCTCTTACCGATGCTCGTTCCATCGGCGTTGTTGCTCCTATCCGTGAGTCCGGTGACATTAAGGGTAGCGGCGCGTGCAAGCTTGTAAATCCTGACACAGGCGCAGAGCTTGAGCTTACCGAGGGCGTTATCGCTGCAAAGCGTCACATTCACCTCACCCCCGAGGCTGCTGAGGCTATGGGTGTATCCGATAAGGAGATCGTTTCTGTAAAGATCAACTCCGAGCGTACCGCTATTCTCGGTGACGTTGTAGTTAGAGTAAGCCCCAGCTTCGCTCCCGCTATGCACATCGACACCGACGAGGCTAATGCAGCTTGTGCATTCGGCGTTTGCTACGGTGAGATCGTAAAGTAATTAACTAGATAATAATTTCAAAAGGAGACATATAAATTATGGCAGAACTTGTTTTTTCCAAAGAAGTGGAAAATATGTGCGTTGTTGCCAAGGGACCTCATCACGGTCCCGCTCCCATTCCCGAGGAGGGCAAGTGGGTTAAGGCAAAGGAAATCAGCGACATCTCGGCTTACACTCACGGTGTGGGTTGGTGCGCACCCCAGCAGGGAGCTTGCAAGCTCTCTCTTAATGTTAAGGACGGTATCATTGAGGAGGCTCTCGTTGAGACTATCGGTTGCTCCGGTATGACTCACTCCGCAGCTATGGCGGCAGAGATCCTTCCCGGTAAGACTCTTCTTGAGGCTCTTAACACCGACCTCGTTTGCGATGCTATCAACACCGCAATGAGAGAGCTCTTCCTCCAGATCGTTTACGGACGTACCCAGTCCGCATTCTCTGAGGGCGGTCTCGTTATAGGCGCAGGTATGGAAGACCTCGGTAAGGGTGAGCGTTCCATGGTTGGTACTATGTACGGTACAAAGGCTAAGGGCGTTCGTTACCTCGAAATGACAGAGGGCTACTGCACAAGAATGGCTCTTGACGAAAACGATCAGGTTATCGGCTACGAATTCGTATCTCTCGGCAAGATGACAGACTTCATCAAGAAGGGTATGGAACCCAACGAGGCTTACGAAAAGGCTAAGGGCACATACGGCAGATTCGCTGAAGCTGCTAAGTACATTGAC
>JAFWXY010000060.1 GCA_017522905.1 Clostridia bacterium | reverse complement strand
CATCCTTGACCGCCTGGTCATACTTTGCCTGTGTGCCCTCTGTCTTCTCGGATACGTTGATGGTGTAGGAGAGGTACTTTGCCGTGTAGAAGCTACCCTTGTCATCCTCGGGATACTGCTTTACCGCCGTATCATCCTTCTTGAGCTCAGACTCGAAGTACTCCTTCTTGTAATTGCCGAACTTTGCTGCGCGCTGGATAAGCTCGTAGCAAGCACGGATATCCTGCTCAGAAACACCTCTGCCGTACATCTCGGAAATTGTTGTTCCGTTGTCCTTCATGGACTGCTTGAGCTGTGCGATCGTCTCGTCGATCTCTGCGTAGTCCTCGTCATCAAGAGCGCACTCTGCAACGTCCTTTCCAAGGTATGCGTAGGTTACGTACATTTCCACGGTCTCAATGGTTGAATCCATGAAGTAATCGTACCACGTCTTACCTGTAAGTGTGCTGTCACCAAGGTAGCTTGCGTCGTTGCTTGTAATCTTCTGATCGCGAAGATTGCCGCTCATGTTAATGCTGAACATTCCGTACATTACGTATACATAGTAGTTGTTGTACCAGCTTGTGATGTAGTCGTTGACAAAGTATGTCATCATTGCCGCGTTTACAACCACGTCCTTATCGTTTGCGATCGTAACCGCATTGGTTGCACGGATGAATACGCCTGTCTCTGCCAGAACGTTGAGCACGAGTATACCAACGATGAGTGCCGCGAGAACGATGCACGCAACTGCCACCCATCTGTCAGAGCTCTTCTTGCTCTTCTTTGCTCTTTCCTTTGCAAGAGCCTTTTCTTCCATAGCCAGCTTTTCGTTAAGTCTCTGCTGGCTGTTTCTGTTTCCTTTTCCCATTATAGGTTCCACCTTTGAATTGATTTATTGTTTTAAAAGCGGAGCGTGAGCGCTCCAACTACAAAATTCTCTTTATTATAATATCTTGTAGTTACATTTTGTTGAATATATTATGAACAGAACGAAAATTTTTCACAAATTACGTCATTTCTCGCCCTTTTTGCAGGTTTTTGTCCAAATCAGATGTTCATTATCATAGGAATGATCATAGGCTTTCTCTTTGTCTTTGCCATAATAAACTTGGCAACATCGTCCCTTACCCTTCCCTTTATCTGATACCAATCGGATCGGTTTCGCGAACCGAGGCAGCCCTCAATGGAATTGATTGCAATCCGGCGCATCTCCTCCATAAGATCCTCTGAATCTCTGACGTAGACGAATCCGCGGGAAACGATATCGGGGCCTGACAGGATATACCCGCCTTCTCTGCTGATCGTAGCCACGATAACTATGAGTCCGTCCTGTGACAGAAGAAGTCGGTCTCGCAAGACGATATTTCCCACGTCGCCAACGCCGTAGCCATCGACGAGAACTCGTCCGGAGTTCACCGTTCCGTTAATCTTGGCGCCGCTCTTGTCTATCTCAAGCACGTTTCCGATGTCGGAAATAAATATATCCTGAGATTTCATGCCCATCTGCAGTGCAAGCTCCCTGTTTGCCGCCATATGCTTATATTCACCGTGGACCGGCATATAGTATTTCGGCTTGACAAGCGCCATCAAAAGCTTTATCTCCTCTTGGCAGGCGTGGCCCGATACGTGTACCGCCACCGACGCGTCGTGTATTACCTCAACGCCGATCTTGCAAAGCTCGTTGATGATCTTTCCGACAAGCTTTTCGTTACCCGGTATAGCGCTTGAGGAAAGTATGACCACGTCGTTCATATCGAGTCTTACCTCGCGGTGCTCACCAAATGCCATGCGGTAAAGCGCACTCATGGGCTCGCCCTGACTTCCCGTGGTTACAAGCGTTATCTGCTCGGGATTGTACTTATTGATCTCGGAGATATCGATAAGCACTCCCTTGGGTACATGCATATATCCAAGCTCAGTTGCCGCACTTACGATATTAAGCATGCTTCTGCCCGTAACCGCGACCTTTCTCTTGTGTCTTGCCGCGGTATCGATTATCTGCTGGACGCGATGCACGTTGGATGAGAAGGTAGCTATAACTATTCTCTGCTTTTTGTGAGTGGTGAAGATATACTCAAGCGAGGCGCCGACCTTTCTTTCAGACGGGGTATATCCCGATCTTTCCGCGTTGGTCGACTCGCACATAAGGAGCAATACTCCCTCTCTGCCGATCTCTCCAAGTCTTGTTATATCCATGATCTCTCCGTCGATAGGAGTCAAATCAAGCTTGAAGTCGCCCGAATGGACTATAGTGCCAAGAGGTGTTCTGATAGCCAGTGCGCAGGCATCGGCTATAGAGTGGTTGACGTGGATAAACTCCACCGTCATTCCGCCAAGCAATACGGTATCCCCGGCCTTGACCTCTACAAGCCTTGTAACAGCATCAAGTGAAAATTCCTTTAGCTTGTTTCTTACGATTCCAACAGTGAGTCTCGTGCCGTATATAGGTGTGTTGATATTGCGAAGCACGTAAGGAATTGCGCCGATGTGATCCTCGTGTCCGTGGGTCAGTACGATTCCGCGGAGCTTATCTGCATTCGCCTCCAGATAGGTAACGTCGGGAATGACCAGATCAACTCCGGGCATTTCATCATCGGGAAACGCGATTCCGCAGTCGATGACAATTATGTCGTCACCGCACTCGATAGCGGTCATGTTCTTTCCGATCTCGTTAAGACCGCCCAAAGGGATAATTCTGAGCTTTGCGTTCTCGTCGTATTTAACCGCAAGCTCGCTTCCGCGCGCCTTTCTGACACCCGGCGCCTTACTTGTCGACGTCTTCCTTGCACTCTTATTTTCTGCCTTTTCTCCGCCGCTCTTTTTGGTGGTTTTGGCGGTTTTTGCGGTTTTTACGGCTTTGGCCTGAGCGGTCTTTACATGTGCATTTGCGTGCTTGTTCTTTTTCTGCATTGCGGGCAGCTTTTTCTTATCAGCCACAGGTGTCTCGACCGCAGGCATTTCCTCATCAAGCACGCCCTTTTTGATTTGCGGCTTTTTTGAATATTCTTTTTTTGCCATAGATTTCCTTTCCTGAAACCAAGCATAAAAAGGGTCTTTTTTTGCAACGAGCAAAAGCCCCTTGACATATTCCGCCTTCGTTCCGCAGAATATCCTCAAGACGCATCCCTTTTCATCTTCGGTTTAATATATTAAGTAACGGGCATTCCCGTATAAAATTCACTACGGTATATTATACACCAACAGCTCACATTTGTCAATAGGTAACCGCTCTTGCTGTTCCGACACGAGTCGTCAAGGGTCTGTAAAATCAGGCAACAAGCATAACAAGAGCGGTTATCACGCTGCCGATAACACCGCCTCCCATAAACGCACATATCGGAATCATTACCGCCGCATCTGTCTTCCTTCTTCTGTCCCGCCTCTTTTCACAGCACCGCTCAATTATTCTGTTTGCCTCACTCACCATGTCCTCGCCCGATGCAGACGTATCCGTCCTCATTACAAAATATGCCTCCTCAAATACCCTGCTGTCCTGTGTTTTAACAACTATCATTTTCTTTTGTGCGCCCTTCAACATACCTTTATCCTCCAATAGGTTTTTATTCCATTTTTGACCTTCCGAGCCCCTCCTAATCCGCTTTGTGACTGTATATATATTACGTTATTCTCATTTTTCGACACCGTGCGACACCGTTTTTCTCTATGCGACATCAGGCGGCATATTATTTGTAAACAATACATTAATTTCCATTTTTGTGTTGACTTTTCCAAAATTCTATGCTAAAATATCTACATAAAAGTTGAATTAACGCAAATAAATAAGATAAAAGGAGAATGAATATGAAATCAACCGGAGTGGTAAGAAAAGTAGATGAGCTTGGAAGAATCGTGCTTCCCATCAGCATCCGCCAGACAATGGATATAAACGAAAAAGACTCTCTTGAGATTTTTACGGATGAAAACAAAATAATCCTTCAGAAATATCAGCCCTCTTGTATATTCTGCAACAATGCAGACGACATCGTTTTCTTTAACGGTAAAAGAGTTTGCGAAGCCTGCCTTCAGAAGATCAAGGAAACCTTCTAATTTTTTCGGGTCGCGTCCGCGACCCGATTTTTTATTTTCAAAAGCTCTTGATAATTTTGCAAAAATATGTTATATTTATAGGTGAAGTATTTTTAACCGAAAGGAATCCTTATTATGAGATCGGTTCAACTTATAAGTGAAATCAAAAACGGCGCTATCGACGAAAAGCTGACACTCCTCTACGGCAAGGAAAACGTAGCGGCGGCACAAGAGAGATACGTCAATGCAATAAATGAATTCACCTCCCTTTACGGCGCCGAGCGCGAGATCAGCATCTACACCGTAGCCGGAAGAAGCGAGCTTTCCGGCAACCACACTGACCACAACCGCGGTTGTGTCATTGCGGCTTCAATCAGCCTTGACATCATCGCCGTCGCTTCCGCAACAGATGACGGAATCGCAAAGGTAAAGAGCGAGGGCTTCCCCGAGGACGTAGTTGACCTCAATACATACACAACACCCGTCGAAGCAAAATTCGGAACCTCCGAATCCATAATCGCAGGTGTTTGCGACGGATTCAAAAAGAACGGCTACAAAACAGGCGGCTTTGTTGCATACACAACCTCAAGCGTTCTTAAGGGCTCCGGACTTTCCTCCTCTGCCGCATTTGAGGACATGATAGGAACAATTGAAAGCCACCTTTACAACGAGGGCGGCGTTGACAACGTTGAGATCTCCAAGATCGCGCAGTATTCCGAGAACGTATTCTTCGGTAAGCCCTGCGGTCTTATGGACCAGGTTGCCTGCGCGTACGGCGGCGCAGTTGCAATCGATTTCAAGGAGACACGGGACCCCGTTATCACTCCCGTTGATTTTGACTTTACAGGCGCGGGATACAACCTTTGCATCGTAAGCACGGGCGGAAATCACGCAGACCTGACCGATGACTACGCATCGGTTCCCGCAGAGATGAAGGCGGTTGCCGCACATTTCGGCAAGAGCGTTCTCCGCGAGGTTGACGAGCGCGACGTTATCGCCGATATTCCCGCTCTCCGCGAGAAGCTCGGCGACAGAGCTATCCTCCGCGCGCTCCACTTCTACAACGAAAACAAGCGAGTTGACGGACAGAAGAAGGCACTCCTTGACGGTGACCTTGACGCCTTCTTTGATAACGTAAAGGCTTCGGGACGCTCCTCCTTCTGCTATCTCCAGAACGTATACACAACAAAGAACGTATCCGAGCAGGGTCTTTCCTTGGCGCTTTGTTTAGCCGAGGGCTTCCTCTCCTCCAAGCGCGCCGCCTGGAGAGTTCACGGCGGCGGCTTTGCCGGAACGATTCAGGCATTCGTTCGCTCCGAGGACGTTAAAGCCTTCAAGGCAATGATGGATTCTGCATTCGGCTGCGGCGCATGCATGGTGCTTAACATCCGTCCCATCGGCGCGGCAAGGGTGATTTGATGAGCAGGCGCGACAACAATTCGCCCAAAAAACAGCTAAAGGACATTTCCCCCGATACAATAAAGCGCGTGGCTATCCTTGTACTGAATACTTTAATACTGACGGTAATATATTTCGGTACGATGGGTCTTAACGAGCCTCTTCTTTCCTTTATTGTAACCGCGGGATACTGGCTTGCATTTGCAGGGTTTACGATTGGATATATCATGTACAATCGCGGCTTTCTGCAAAAAGGCATAACCACCGAAATGCTGCCCGACAGCTGGGATGCGGCGAAGAAAACCGAATTTATTGAAAACGTGGCGGCGAGAAGTAAGCGCTCCCGTTGGATGCTCTCAGTCATCATTCCGATAATGATACCGATTGCTCTTGACGCTATCTATCTCTTCTCCTGGCCAATAGTTCAAAATCTTTTCAACATAAAATAAAAGGTGAAATATGCCAAATATGAAAATATGCTGTCTGTATTCGGGCTCGCGCGGAAACTCCGCGTATATAAATGCGGGCGGCGCAAGCATACTCATTGATGCGGGCAAGAGCGCGAAAGCGCTCTGCTCTGTTTTAGGGGAGATTGGCGTTGATATATCTTCCATCGACGCTATATTTATTACGCACGAGCATCGAGATCATATCTCAGCTCTGCAGACGCTCTCACACAAGCACAATATTCCGATATATATTCTCCTCTCCTCTGCCGAGGTGTTTTACGGACTTCACGACGAGAGGCTATGTCAAAATCTGATGCTTCAGATGCGTGAGCCCTTTTCGGTAAATATCAAGGGACTGAGGGTCTCGTCTATCCGCACCTCGCACGACAGTCGCGCCTCGGTGGGATACCGTATGGATTTCTCCGAGAACGGTGAAAATTATGCGATAGGCTACGTTACCGACACAGGAATCGTTACCGATGAAATGAAGGAAAAGCTCGATGGCTGTCTTGCGGTTGTGATGGAATCCAATCACGACTCGGATATGCTTAAAAACGGTCCTTATCCCCCCGAGCTTAAGCAAAGAATCGCGTCCCGTCGCGGACACCTTTCAAACAAGGTTGCCGCCGCCTTTATCGCAAAGCTTTGCAACGCGGGAACAAAATACGTTATGCTCGCGCACCTGAGCGAGGAAAACAATCTCCCCGAGATCGCGTTTGACGAGTCCTTCTCCGCTATCTCGGATAGCGGCGCGGTTCTTAAGGTAGCCGCGCAGGATGAGGCGGTATGGCTTATAGGAGGAGAAGACTGATGGCAACGATAAGGATAATTACGGTAGGCACTCTTAAGGAGAAATACCTTTGCGACGCTGTCGCGGAATACGAAAAAAGGATCTCGGGGTTTTGCAGGGTCGAGTCTGTTAACATAAAAGAGGCAAAGCTCCCTCAAGACCCGAGTGACGGTGACATTCGCCGTGCTCTTGACGAGGAGGCAAAGCAGATACTTGCCGCTATGCCCGACCGTGCCTTCAAGGTTGCAATGTGCGTTGAGGGCAAGCAATTTTCATCTGAGGAGCTTGCAGGCAAGATAGACGCGGCATTTTCAGGCGCGAATGAGATCTGCTTCGTTATCGGTTCCTCACACGGACTTGCAGACAGTGTAAAGGCAAAAGCCGATCTGAAATTGTCGGTCTCAAAGCTCACCTTCCCACATCAGCTTATGCGCGTGGTGCTTCTTGAGGTGATCTACAGATGCCTGAATATAATAAAAGGAACAAAGTATCACAAATAAATCATTTCACAACGGCCTCGCTTGCGAGGCTGTTATTTTTTCTTGTTTTCACTCATATATTTTAGTTGATGAATTGGGGTTTAGCGAGAACGCCACGGCGTTGTCTTTTGGAAGTTTTCGCCCGCCTTTTTCAAAAGGCGGCGCCGATCCAACGCGCGGAGCGTTGGTCGCCGCTCGCAAGCGGCGAAACCTCCCGCACAGGCGGAGTAGTGGCACTCACTGCGACGCCGTGGTGCGTATGTGGCGTTTCTTTTTTGCTAAGCTTTTGTTGCTTTAAGAAATTACTCGGACTCCCTGCTTGCAGGGAGCGGTTTCGGCAAAACGACTTTGCTTTTAGATTGGCTACACGCCGAATATT
>JAFWXY010000059.1 GCA_017522905.1 Clostridia bacterium | reverse complement strand
GTGCCGATAGATTTCAAACCGAAGGTCTGCTTATATTCGGGCAGCACCGAGAGGTTATGCGCTTGGCAGATCTCATCACTCAGCCCTCGCATCTGCTCGATAGAGCGTGGACCGAGCTGAATTTTTTTGCCGTTCTCGTAGCTGACGCTGTTGATAACGAAATGATTATGCACGCGCTGAACGCCGTCGCTCTCGGCATCAAGATGTGTGCCGACGAGTACCTCGTAGCCGGGAAACATCTTCTCGGCAAGCTCGATGCCGATGCGGTGAGCTTCATCGTAAGAGGTGATCTCGCCGGGGCGGAAGGATTGCTCGTAATGATAAAAGTACGTTCCTTTCCGCTTTCCGAAAAGATTTTTGGTCGCCATAAATTCTTGGTATGCCGACTCTCCGATGCAATTCACGCCCGACAGATACCGTCTGCCGTTCTCGTCAAGCGTCTTGGCATCCTGCGAAACATAATCAATGACCGCCTTCATAGAGCTTGGATTTTGCTTTGACTCTTGGATATAATTACACGTTGCCATCGTCAATCACATCCTCTCTCGGCGGCATATTACCGCTTGCCACCGCGCCGTTTGCTTCTTCAAACAGACCGTTGATCGCGATATAATTTCGTGTCAATGCCTCGGTCGCGGCGGTAAGATTGATGGTCGTGATGCGCCCTTGGTGAGCGAGCATTGTGAGCTGATTGAGATTTCTGCCGATGGCTTTCAGCTCGTGAAGCGTTGGCTTCAGCTCGTCGATCTGATAGATTGTTTTGCCTTGTGCCGCCATCAAGAGATATTCTCGCTGTGTCATTCCCGTGCGCTTGATCGCTTTGAGAATTTTATTTCGCTCGGCTTCACTCGCCCAAAAGGATATTTTCTTATCGCGCAGGCGACCGCTTTGCTTTGTGTTGTTGTCTTGATTTTCTATAATCGTTTACCTCGTTTCTGATAAATTTTTGTTGAGCGAAAGTGGGGGCTTGGGGGCTTCGCCCCCGACAAGCTGTGTTTGGGCGAAGCGCCGCCGAGGGCGGTGGGAGTCCAAACACTCTGCTTGCCCCGCTTTCGCGGGTGTCCTGTGCCGTCATCTGCGCTTATCAAACAAGTCACAGCGGAGAATAACCACACGATAGCTCTGCTTGCATTTGCGTTTGCAATGCAGGCATTTTTTGTTGTAGGCAATGTGTC
Organism: Clostridia bacterium; assembly: GCA_017522905.1. Classification (GTDB taxonomy): domain Bacteria; phylum Bacillota; class Clostridia; order Oscillospirales; family CAG-272; genus SVTX01. The sequence continues at coordinate 1,385 of JAFWXY010000059.1, read as the reverse complement.
CCGAAGGCTTTCGAAAGAACTGCCATTCGTCTTGTTTTTTCTTTGTCATTTGGTTTTCCTTTCGTCGTTTTTACTTACGGAGGGAGGAGTAAAAAAGGCGTAACATCCGATACAAGCAAGGTCGCAAAAGTGCATCTGTGTCGTTTGTTTTGGTTCGACCTTGCCCGAGTTTGCGGTGCAAACTCGCAAAGCAATTTGTGACGGTTGTAACGCCTTTCACGCCTTTTTTTCACACACTCATAATTTTATTTGCGCTCTCCTTATAGAGCAGAAGAACACGCTTGGATTTTGAACCGAACCGCATCGAGCGTGTGTTCTCGCCCGTGTCGGTATTGATAAATCCTTCGTCTGCAAGTGCCTTGCCAAGTGACTTTGACGAGATAGAAAATCCCTCGCCCTGATCCTCGCAGAATTTCTTTACCGCCTTGTGCGTGGCTTCAAAGAAAAGGTAATAATACTTCTCGTCCTCGTAACCGAAACAGCTTGAAGGAAGAACGATATTGCAATCCTCAACGGGAATGAGTGAGCCTTGTCCGCACTCCACCATCGCAAGAAATTTACGAATAAAAATGTGCGTGGGCTTGTCTTGCTCAACGGCTTCGGATTGCTTGTCGGCAAGGTCAAGCAGAATATCCGTGAGCTTGTTTTCAACGTCCTCGGCGTTGTCGGCTTTGAGCATCCCGTGCTGACAGAGGAAGGACAACAGAAAACAAAAACCGACCTCAAGACACGCAAGCGTATCGGGAAGTCGGTCGTGATATTTGATTTCTTTCTCTCGGAGTTTGGCTCTCCACTCTGAACGGTAACGCTCGTATTTTACCTTGAGCGCGGCAAGGAATTTTTCTTCTCTCTCGCTGTCGGCAAGGTATACCTTCCGCAACCATTCGGTATATGCGAACATACAACGCATCAGCATACCGCCGTGTGCTTGCTCTTGGATCATCGTCAGAGATGGCAGGTCAAGTTCGCCGGGCTTCATCTCCACACAGAAAAAACGCGCCGTTCCACTTTCACCAATGTCGGGGGCAAACTCTGCCGTTACGATTGCGTTCCCCTGCGGAGGTCTTGTTTCACGTAGCTGAATATCAGCGGTCAGACGGTTGCGAGCTGCCTTGTCACCGTAACCTCTTGCCAAGGCTTGCATCGTGGCTTTCATAGCATCGCTTTCTTTTCTGCCTGTCGGGTGGTAATCGTCAATACAAGTCAGCACGTCCTTGAGCGCAAAGGACGAATGAATAATGCTGTTGGCGGTATCCCGAAAGCTCATCGGCAAATCGGTGTTGGAGAAGTTGCCGAAGAAGGATAGGAACAGAGCCGCCACGGTGCTTTTCATACTGCCCGTCCTTCCGAGAAGTAATAGGATGAATTTCGGCTCGTGACCGACT
>JAFWXY010000058.1 GCA_017522905.1 Clostridia bacterium | reverse complement strand
TTTGTCCCCCATGAATGTAAATATTGTGTAAAAAAAGACAAAAAGCCACTTTACAAGCCCCGAGTATTAAAGTATAATTATATTTTGGATAGTATATATCCGCATTTTATTTGCCTTGATGGCAGAATGGAGAATTTTTATGACCCTTGTTATCTTAGCGGCAGGCATGGGCTCGCGTTACGGCGGCCTCAAGCAGATCGACCCCATAACCGATAACGGAGAATTTATAATTGACTTTTCTATCTTTGACGCGGTAAAGGCGGGCTTTGATAAGGTCGTTTTCATCATCAAAGAGGAGAATTTTGAGGCGTTCCGCGACACCGTGGGCGCTCGCGTTGAGCCTTACGTTAAGGTCGAGTACGCCTTCCAGGAGCTTTACAAGCTTCCCGAGGGCTTCACTATCCCCGAGGGTAGAGTTAAGCCCTGGGGAACCTCGCACGCACTCCTTTGCGCGCGTGAGTTTATAAATGACAATTTCGCGGTGATCAACGCCGACGATTTTTACGGCAGAGATGCATTCTTCAAGCTATATGAGCATCTTAAGTCGATAAAGGAGACCGACACGAATTACTGTATGATCGGTTACATCCTCCGCAATACCTTGACCGAGAACGGCACGGTATCGCGCGGAAAGTGTGAAACAACGGCGGACGGTATGCTTGATTCTATCACCGAGCTTACAAAGATCAAGACAGACGGCGAGAACGCGCTTTACCTCGGCGAGAACGACGAGTGGCTCCCATTGTCGGGCAAGACCGTCGTTTCTATGAACTGCTGGGGACTTACCCCCGAGATTTTCCCCGAGCTTGAGGCGGGATTTGTCAACTTCCTCTCGGGCGAGGGCGGACGCGCGCTCAAGAGCGAGTATTATCTCCCAGGCGCGGTTGACGATATGATGCACGACGGCAAGTGTGACGTTAAGGTCATCTCGACCACTGCATCATGGTACGGAGTAACCTACGCGGAGGATAAGCCCGCGGTAAAGGCATCGCTTCGCGCGCTTATGGAGAGCGGAGAATACCCTACAAGGCTTTGGAAATAAATTTTTTACTTATAGATAGGAGATACGGACATGTCAGTACTTATCACAGGCGGAGCGGGCTTTATAGGCTCCCATACGGCAGTTGAATTTTTGAACGCAGGCTACGAGATAGTTATTATGGATAACTTTTCTAACAGTAAGCCCGTCGTTCTTGACAGAATAAAGGAGATCACGGGCAAGGACTTCAAGTTCTACAAGGCAGATCTCCTTGACCTTGCGTCTATGGACAGGATCTTTGAGGAGAACCCCGATATCGACTCGGTCATCCACTTTGCGGGATATAAGGCGGTCGGCGAATCCTGCGCAAAGCCCGTAGAGTATTATCACAACAACGTAACGGGAACTCTTATGCTTGCAGACAGCATGAGAAAACACGGGGTAAAGACCATAGTTTTCAGCTCCTCCGCAACGGTTTACGGCGACCCCGACGAGGTGCCGATAAAGGAGACTGCAAGAGTTGGCAACGCGACTAACCCCTACGGCGAGACCAAGGTAATGATCGAGCGTATTCTCAAGGATATTTATCTTTCCGACAAGGAGTGGAACGTAGCGGTGCTCCGTTACTTCAACCCCATCGGCGCGCACGCGTCGGGACTTATCGGGGAGGACCCCAACGGAATACCGAACAACCTGATGCCATACATAACGAAGGTAGCAATGGGCAAGCTCCCGATGCTCCACGTGTTCGGCAACGATTACGACACACACGACGGCACAGGCGTGCGCGACTACATCCACGTAGTTGACCTTGCAAAGGCTCACCTTCGCGCGCTTGAGGTAATCAAGGAAAGACGCGGCGTTGACTATTTCAATATCGGAACAGGCAACGGATATTCTGTTCTTGATATCGTAAAGGCGTATAAGGAAGCAACGGGAATCGAGATCAAGTACGTTATCGACCCCCGCCGTCCCGGTGATATCGCGGCTTGCTACGCAGACCCCACAAAGGCGAAGGAGATCCTTGGCTGGCAGGCAGAGTTCGGCATCCTTGAGATGTGCCGCGACTCTAATAACTGGCAACAGAAGAACCCGGGTGGCTACGGCGAGTAATTTCGGAGAAGAAAAATGAAAATTGAGAAGAGATATTTCGGCACCTGCCCCGCAGGCGAGGTCGATATTTACACACTCAAAAACGACAGAGGAATGGGCGCCGATATAATCACCCTCGGCGGCGCCATCGCCCGTCTCACGGTGCCTGATAAGGAGGGCAGAGTGGCAGACGTTGTCGGCGGCTACGATAGCCTTGACAGCTACTATTACGGCGACGGATATCAGGGCGCGCTTATCGGACGTGTCGGCAACCGAATCGCAAAGGGACGTTTCACGCTTGACGGCGTGGAATACAGCCTTGCGATAAACAACGGCCCAAACTCGCTCCACGGCGGAGCATTCGGCTTTTCGCATAAGGTGTGGAGCGCCGAGAGCAGGGTGACCGAGGACGGCTGTGTCCTTGACCTTTGCTACGTCTCCCCCGACGGAGAGGAAAACTACCCGGGCAGGCTTACCGTAAACGTGAGGTATACCCTTACGGATGATAATGCGCTCTCGATAAGCTATCGCGCAACCACCGATAAAAAGACTATCGTTAATCTCACGAACCATACCTATTTCAATCTCGGCGGCTATGATTCGGGCGATATTTTCGCGCACGAGCTGTGGATAGACGCGGATACGTATATTCCCGTAGACGAGACCCTCATACCCACGGGTGAGATCGCAAGCGTCCAGGGAACTCCCTTTGATTTCAGAGAGAGAAAGGCTATCGGCAGAGATTTTGATCTCTCCAATGAGCAGATGAGAATTGCGGGCGGATACGACCATTGCATCAATTTCAGAGCGGTCGAGGGTGACCCCATGTCAGCTCCCCGAATAAGCGTTATCGACCCTAAGAGCGGAAGGGAAATGCAGGTCTTTACCGACGCGCCCTCGGTGCAGTTTTACAGTGCGAACTTCCTCAATAATGAGAGGTATCCCTTTAAGGGCGGCTATCCCCAACAGCTCCGGCACGCCCTCTGCCTTGAAACGCAGAAGATGCCCGATAGCATCAACCACAAGGGCTTTACAGACGTAACCCTTTCCCCCGGCGAGGTCTACGAAACAACGACGGTCTATAAGTTCCAATAAATAGACATAGCCGCAGAGTATTTCTGCGGCTTTTGTTGTTTTTCCATCCAGCTCTTGACAAAACGGCAAAACTGTATTACAATGATAGTACAAAGCAAAGAAGGAGTGATGAAATGAACCTGACTTTGGACAAATCCCGTCCGATATGTCCGCAGATCTGCGAGAATATCTCAGTTGCAATCGCAAGCGGAGAATTTTCCACGGGAGAGAAGCTCCCCTCGGTCAGAGAGATCGCGCTTTGCTCGGGAGTAAATCCCAACACGGTGCAAAAGGCGTACGATCTGCTTGAGAAGAGCGGAGTTATCCACTCGGTGCGATGCTCGGGGTGGTACGTTAACGACGACGTAAGTGCCGCCGTGCGCGAGGTGGAGTCACTTCGCAAAAAGAAAACAGAGGAGTATCTTTGTGCTATGCAGCAGCTTGGATGCGACTATGATACAATCAGCAAATACATTATTGAATCTAAAGGAGGTACACAATGAGTGAGCTTTTACAG
>JAFWXY010000057.1 GCA_017522905.1 Clostridia bacterium | reverse complement strand
ATTTTATTGGAGCATACCCACTTGGAGTTCACCTTGCCGTCCTTACTCTTGGACTCTCTGCGATAATATGCCGTACCACAATGAGCGCAGTATAATTTGCCCGTGAGCAGATTGGCGTGGTTGCAGATGCCTTGACGGTTCTTTACGTCCTCACTTCTGCGAGCCAACACCTCGTTTGCCTTATCCCATATTTCCTCGGATACGATGGCAGGCACGATCTCGCCCGTTTCGTCCTTGAACATTACCCATTCCTCTGGCGGTAGGAATTTCTGCTTCTTCGTGAACATATCCACGATACGCACCTTGTTGCCAACGTAATATCCCTTATACTTGGGATTGGAAATAATACCCGACATCGTGGTGTGAGCGATCTTGTTGCCGTTATAATTGCGGTAGCCCTGCTCGTAGAATAGCGTTTCAAGCTGTTTCATACTGTATTCGCCCGTAGCGTACAGACGGAATAGGTCACGTACCATCGGTGCTTGGCTCTCGTCAATGACAAGGCGTTTATCTTCTTTCTTGTATCCGAAGATACGGCTATTGCCAAGCACAACGCTTGATTTGATTGCCTGCTGATGCCCGAATTTAACACGCGAGGACAGCTTGCGAAGCTCGTCTTGTGCGATAGAGGACATAATGGTGAGTCGAAGCTCCGCATCCTCGTCAAGTGTGTTGATGTTGTCGTTTTGGAAGAATACACCGACTCCGCATCCAAGAAGCTCTCTTGTGTGTTGCAGAGAGTCAAGGGTATTACGAGCAAATCGGGAGATTTCCTTCGTAATAATGAGGTCGAACAATCCCTCCTTTGCATCTGCAATCATCTCATTGAAATGCTTTCTTTTCTTCGTGGAGATACCCGAAAGTCCTTCATCAACGTAGCCGGGAACGTAAGTCCACGCGGCATTTTTCTTAATTAAATCTTCGTAATACGCTATTTGGTTATCAAGCGAATTGATCTGTTCGTCGGTTTCCGAGGAAACACGTGCATAATAAGTTACTCGCAAGGGAATATCATATATTGATTTCGTGCGTAGCATTGTTCTGATACTTAATATATCCATACTGTTATCCTTTCTATAAAGTTCGTTTTATCATCATCTATCGACTTCATTATACCACAACCGACCTCATATTGCAATAGAAAAGTCGAAATTCGCCAAAAGATTTTTTCGGCGGTGCTATGTATCGGAAGCACCTTGCGGTAGCTTCCGAGGTGAGTATGCTCACCTTGCATCCCTTTCGGGAGAGCGTTTCGATTTTCTAATGGCAATCAGCTCGGTCATTTTCTTATATTCCTTTTCGGAAATTGTGCCGTGTTCAAAGAGATAACGGTTAAAATAATTCAACCATATATCTTCTGCCATACGCTTTTCGCGTTCTTCGTTGGTTAAAACTTTCCCCATTCAATTACCTCGTTCTTTCTTAATTTTCATAGATTATTTTCCTCCCTTCAGAAGAAAAATATACCGATAATGGAAATGGGCGCACCGTCTTGATGCGCCCAATGTTCTTATAATGTGTGTTCCCACTCACGATCTTTCTTACGCTCCTTTCTTGGTCTGTGTTGTGGAATGGTGGTACAATCCTGCGGCTGACGGTAGCTTTCGATATTGGAAAGATTTCCGACAATATTGAGGATGTCCGTTGTGATGGTGAGGAAGGTATTCTGCGCCATCCTTGTCAGAGCAACGGCTGCCGACTCGTTACCTGCCTGCGCTGACCTATTGAGATATTCGATTGCTTTCTCCATATCGAATATATCCGACTCAAAGAGATGGATCTGCGCGAGTCGATAATCTGCAAACATATTGCCGCGCGCCGATGCAATCTCCAAATGCTCTATGGCTTTGGCAATGTCCTTCTTTACGACCTTGCCCTCCATATAATATTTGCCAAGGGTATAGGCGGCGAATTCGTTGCCGTCTTGCTCCGCTTGGAATAGCATACGGAAACCGTCGTTGCGGTTCGCTCCAAAGAAACTGTCCTCAACGTATATCTTTCCGAGCAAGGTCGCGCCGTATAGGTTGCCTCCTATGGCAGAACGCTTGAGCCATTCTTCCGCGTTCTCAATATCTTGCTCGTAGCGGATGCCGAAATAAAGCATCATACCGATGCGATATTGCGCCACGTGATAACCACCCTCTGCCGAGCGTTCAAGGAAATGATCTCCCCACGCTTCGTGATAATACTTGCAGTTCTCGTCAAAATAAATCCGAGATAGACGGTACATAGCGTAGACATTTCCGTTCCGTGCCTGATACTGAAGGTCACGAAAGCTCTTTATCAGCTCATCGTCCTCGTCATCAAACGGAAGGTCGTCACGCATATTTTCGTCGCCCTCAAAGAAAGCGTTTAGGTCGTCAGCAGACAAATTATCGCGGATACGAGTGCGGAGAGAAGTACCGACGAGAACATCGTCCCGATGATCCACCACTTCATATCCGAGATCAGCTTCGTCAGAGCCGATACCTTCTCGTCCGTAGTCGCGCTGAGCTTCTTCAAAAATTCTTCGCGCTTCTTCCCATCCTGTGACAAGGTTTCCCTGTTTTCCGTGAGAAGATATTGCAGACGGGGGCTTATCGAGTCCACCGAGTTCTTCATATCCCTGCCGAGCGTTTTCGTCCATTCCTCCATCCACTCTTGATGGCTGACGTAATTCATATACATCATTTGGTGCATCTGATCGAGTGTCGCCATCTTGGAAAGCTCCGCGTACAGCTCCGGCTGAAACATCATCACCGCCTGCATATACTCTTGAAACGCTTCCCATTGCTCCTTCGGTATCGGGTACGCCATCGTCGCCCTTTGAGGTGTGTCCATTGTTTGAAGCACCGACTTCGACGCGGCTTTCAGCTTGTTGAATGCCGAGTTGGTCTGTGCCTGATTGTTGTTGTCTGATTGCAAATTCATACTGCATATACTCCTTTAGAAATTTAGATTCGTGAAGTTTGTTATCCCTTACCTTCATCCCATTCGGGCAGGTGTAGGTGATATATTTACGGCTATCCGTCCACTTAACCGTATAGCCTGCCGACTCCATAAGAGCTATAAACTCGTCCTTAGAGCCGACCATTGTCATCGCTTGCTCAATGTCATTGATACATTGGAATTTCCAACTGTCGCCCTTGAGCGCGGCGCGATATTCTCTTGTGCCGATAGATTTCAAACCGAAGGTCTGCTTATATTCGGGCAGCACCGAGAGATTATGAGCCTCGCATATCTCATCACTCAGCCTGCGCATCTGCTCGATAGAGCGTGGGCCGAGCTGAATTTTTTTGCCGTTCTCGTAGCTGACGCTGTTGATAACGAAATGATTATGCACGCGCTGAATACCGTCGCTCTCGGCATCAAGATGTGTGCCGACAAGCACCTCATAGCCGGGAAACATCTTCTCTGCAAGCTCGATGCCGATGCGGTGAGCTTCATCGTAAGAGGTGATCTCGCCGGGGCGGAAGGATTGCTCGTAATGATAAAAGTACATTCCTTTCCGCTTGCCGAAAAGATTTTTGGTCGCCATAAACTCTTGGTAAGCTGACTCTCCGATACAATTCACGCCCGACAGATACCGTCTGCCATTCTCGTCAAGTGTCTTGGCATCCTGCGAAACATAATCAATGACCGCTTTCATCGAGCTTGGATTTTGCTTCGACTCTTGGATATAATTACACGTTGCCATCGTCCATCAGCTCCTTTTCTTGCGGCATATTACCGCTTGCTACCGCGCCGTTCGCTTCTTCAAACAGACCGTTGATTGCGATATAATTTCGTGTCAATGCTTCGGTCGCGGCGGTAAGATTGACGGTCGTAACCCTCCCTTGGTGAGCGAGCATTGTGAGCTGATTGAGATTTCTGCCGATGGCTTTTAGCTCGTGAAGCGTTGGCTTCAGCTCGTCGATCTGATAGATCGTCTTGCCTTGAGCCGCCATCAAGAGATACTCTCGCTGTGTCATTCCCGTGCGCTTGATCGCTTTGAGAATTTTATTTCGCTCGGCTTCACTTGCCCAAAAGGATATTTTCTTATCGCGCAGGCGACCGCTTTGCTTTGTGTTGTTGTCTTGATTTTCTATAACTGTTTACCTCATTTCTGATAGATTTTTGTTGAGCGAAAGTGGGGGCTTGGGGGCTTCGCCCCCGACAAGCTGTGTTTGGGCAAAGCGCCGCCGAGGGCGGTGGGAGTCCAAACACTCTGCTTGCCCCGCTTTCGCGGGAGTACTCGGCGGTCATCTGCGCTTATCGAACAAGTCACAGCGGAGAATAACCACACGGTAGCTCTGCTTGCACTTGCGTTTGCAATGCAGGCATTTTTTGTTGTAGGCAATGTGTCCCGAAGGCTTTCGGAAGAACTGCCATTCGTCTTGTTTTTTCTTCGTCATACGATTTCCTTTCATCAAATTTACTTACGGGGGGAGGAGTAAAAAAGGCGTAACATCCGATACAAGCAAGGTCGCAAAAGTGTATCCGTGCCGTTTGTTTTGGTTCGACTTTGCCCGAGTTTGCGATGCAAACTCGCAAAGCAATTTGTGACGGTTGTAACGCCTTCCACGCCTTTTTTTCACACACTCATAATTTTATTTGCGCTCTCCTTATAGAGCAGAAGAACACGCTTGGACTTTGAACCGAACCGCATCGAGCGTGTGTTCTCGCCCGTGTCGGTATTGATAAATCCTTCGTCTGCAAGTGCCTTGCCAAGTGACTTTGACGAGATAGAAAATCCCTCGCCCTGATCCTCGCAGAATTTCTTTACCGCTTTGTGCGTGGCTTCAAAGAAAAGGTAATAATATTTCTCGTCCTCGTAACCGAAACAGCTTGAAGGGAGAACGATATTACAATCGTCCGCAGGGATGAGTGAGCCTTGTCCGCACTCCACCATCGCAAGAAATTTACGAATGAAAATGTGCGTGGGCTTGTCTTGCTCAACGGCTTCGGATTGCTTGTCAGCAAGGTCAAGCAATATCTCCGTGAGCTTGTTCTCAACGTCCTCGGCATTGTCCGCTTTCAACATTCCGTGCTGACAGAGGAAGGACAGCAGAAAACAAAAACCGACCTCAAGACACGCAAGCGTATCGGGAAGTCGGTCGTGATATTTGATTTCTTTCTCTCGGAGCTTGGCTCTCCACTCGGCGCGGTAACGCTCGTATTTTACTTTGAGCGCGGCAAAGAATTTTTCTTCGCTCTCGCTGTCGGCAAGATATACCTTCCGCAACCATTCGGTATACGCGAACATACATCTCATCAGCATACCGCCGTGGGCTTGCTCTTGGATCATCGTGAGTGATGGCAAGTCAAGCTCGCCGGGCTTCATTTCCACACAGAACAAACGCGCCGTTCCACTCTCACCGATGTCGGGAGCAAACTCTGCCGTTACGATTGCGTTCCCCTGCGGTGGTCTTGTTTCACGGAGCTGAATGTCAGCGGTCAGACGGTTGCGCGCTGCCTTGTCACCGTAACCTCTTGCCAAGGCTTGCATCGTGGCTTTCATAGCATCGCTTTCTTTTCTGCCTGTCGGGTGGTAATCGTCAATGCAAGTCAGCACGTCCTTGAGCGCGAAGGACGAGTGGATTATGCTATTGGCGGTATCCCGAAAGCTCATCGGCAAATCGGTGTTGGAGAAGTTGCCGAAGAAGGATAGGAACAGAGCCGCCACGGTGCTTTTCATACTGCCCGTCCTTCCGAGAAGTAATAGGATGAATTTCGGCTCGTGACCGACT
>JAFWXY010000056.1 GCA_017522905.1 Clostridia bacterium | reverse complement strand
GGCATTTCCAGGTACGGGCCACCGACAGCCTCTTTGCGCTTCTGCTCGTCCTGATAGGTCCAGTTGAAAATCTGGTTCTCCATAAACTCGCCCGTGGCGAGGGCGCGGAAGGGTGTGCCGCTGAGGTAGAGGAAATGTTTGCCGGTGATGGGGATGTCCTCGTCGTCCCAAGCGCGGCCGCTCTCCACGTCGATACCGCTCTCGCTCATCACCTCGTCCTCTTCCGCCTGTCGTCGCTTGGCATCGGCATCGCCAAGGTCAAGCAGACTCTTGGCGTTGTCGTTCCAGGCGCCAAAGTGATATTCGTCGAGCACTATGAGGTCCCAGTTGATGGTGTGTACCCACTCGTTCTTGGGCTTGATGTTGCCGTACTTGTCGCGGCCGAGGTAGTCCTGAAAGGAGCCGAAGACTACCAGGGGGAATGTGTTATTGTTGGAGTGCGTTATTGCGTTAGTGGCATCCGCTTCGCGGCTGCTGTAGTACCGCCATCCTTCGAAGTCGCGGTGGCGCAGCAGGTCGTCGCGCCACGAGTCCTCGACGGCGGGCTTGAAGGTGAGCACCAATATCCGCTTGGCGCCCATCTTCTTTGCCAGCTGGTAGGTGGCGAAGGTCTTGCCAAAGCGCATCTTGGCGTTCCAAAGGTAGTGGCTTGGGCGGTCGGGCTCTTCCTTGTCCATCTGCGCGAAATATTCCGCCGTCTGCTTTACGGCCTGCTCTTGTTCCGTGCGCATCTTGTGGTCGAGGTCGCGCACCGTCTCGATATGGGTGTCGCGATGGCGCACCGCCACGTATGCGGCCTTGGCTTCGCGCAGCGAGCAGCGGCACCACTCGCCTATCAGCTCCTTGCCCATACGGCGCAGCACCTCGTGCAGGTCGTGGTCGCTGAAGCTCTCGCCGCTGCCGTCGGCATAGAAGGCGTTGTCGTGCCACAGCAGGTGGTAGGTCTTGTGCGGCTCGGTGATGGGGTGCTGCTCGTCGATGCGCCGGCGCACATCGGCCCGCGTCGTCTGCCCGATTTTTATCCAACCGGGAAACGACGTGTCGTCATACATATAAATCTGCGGCACCGCACGCCGCATAGTGGGTAGTATCTGTTCGTTGGTCTGCATAATATGTCAGTTTGTCCGTTATCATTTCAAACAGACGCCCTTATGCAGAAATAAAAATGTAATGGATTAGAAGAGGTCGGCGTGTGTGCCCGTATCGAGCATTAGCAATACTAACTCTTCGTCATACTGCCTCCATACGAGAAGCCAATCGGGTTGGATATGGCATTCCCAAACGTTGTTACCAACAAAGCCTGACAGCTTATGAGGACGGTACTTTTGTGGTAGTGTACCCGTGGCTTCAAGCAATTTAACGACCTTGTCCAACTTATCCATAGGCAACCCACGACGGACGCACCTTTTGAAAGCGCGCTCGTAGTTCTTTGTAGTTTGTACACTGTACATTATGCCTCAGCCATTAATGTTTTGAACATTTCATCAGCACTTTTCCACTCGGTCACCCGTCCGGCAGCTTCGTCTTCAAGTGCCTGTTCAATACCACTCTTGCGCTTACGTTTGGTAGGTACGATTTCGATGCCATCGATACTTCTCACCAGTCTGCGGAAGCTTGGCAGAAGGCTTTCGTCAGTGATTCTCAATGTCAACTCGGTCATAATAAACTCCTTTTTTGTCATTATAACGTCGCCTGTTCCCTTTTTATTGCCTCACCATTACAATTTTTATTTCAAAGAGCGCTCTGTTATTGTTTTTGCCGAGTCTTTCCCCTCGGCGTGGGTTTTACGATCCTTCGGTGATCCTTCGGTGATCCTTCGGCGATCCTTTGGTGATGGGTGGTCTATTCCATTGTCCGTATCATGTTCCTGAAATGTGCCAGAGGCACTGACTCTCAATAACCCCGCACAAGCGCAGCGCAGTGTGGGGTTGACCACGAGACCGCCCTCCTGCGTCCCGGAGGGACGCGCTCTCAGCCACAACACAATAATAATCACCTCCCTGCGTTATGTTAATATGAGTTACATCCAGTCTTTCTACCACATAGTCTTTCGCACTTATCGCAGTGAGCAGACTATCAGCCTTGAGCACGACCGCGAGCTCTATGCCATCATTATGGAGCAGACCAACAATATGCACGGTAAAATCTACCGCATAGGCGGTATGCCCGACCACGTGCATATCTTTGTCTCCCTCCCTGCCACCATATCGGTGGCACAGTATGTGCAAGCTGTCAAGACATTTACAAGCAAATGGCTCAAGGCTAATCCCAACTTTCCCTATTTCAATGGCTGGGCTCATGAATATGCCGCTTTCTCCTATAGCATACACGACAAGGACAAGATTGTGAACTACATCAAAGGACAGAAGGAACATCACGAACGGGTTTCGTTTGCAGAGGAGTACCGTGCTTTGCTGGAAGAGAGTGGGCTTGCTATAAGAGAGGAGTACTTTCTCAAAGACTGACGGATTGAGAGCGCGTGCCTCCGGCACGCCAGTACCTGACGAGCACCGCACACCCCACACTGCGCCCTTACGGGCTTGTGCGGGGTTATTGAGAGTGAGCCTCTCCGAGGCTCCCCCTTGGGCATATCTGATTGCTGTAGTCATACACTGTTCGTCGGCGATGTTGGCCTATTCCATTGGCCGTATCATACTTTCGATAAAGGCAATCTCGTCCTGCGTCAGGCCGTATTTCTTATACAGCATCTCGTCCGTCCACGGATGGGAGAAGTCCTGGAGGGGGACGAATTGATAAACACCACGTGGAGCATTTTGTGTGTTTTTTTTCAGAAGGACAAAAAATCTAAAAAACTTTGTCCTAACGTATGATATCATATTGTTTGCTTCAGTTTCATTATCAAATGACTTTAGAACAAGATACGTTTCCGTGCAGCAGCTATTCGGTTCTGCCACAAATGGTTTTCCTAAAACGAGATAAGGGAAATCGCCTCTTTCACCATATGCTTTCGCAATGCAAACCTTATATTTATCTACCAGATCTTTGCTTTGTGCTATTTCATTGAGATTGATAAATCCATTCTCCGGCCATGCATAGACTTTAACATTCCCTCTTGTTTTTGCCTTTATATCTCCAAATGGTTTTCTTGCGCTTACACAACTCTCAAGCGATATGAAACCATTTTGAGTACGTCTACGAATTGATACAGCTTCATTGAATCTAATAAAAGTGTCACTGCTTTTTTCAAGTAATGCGCGATTCAGAGTTGTGACTTTTCCGTGCTGGTGGGATGTAACAGTGCATTCTCCTTTATGGCTTTTGTCCCAAAGAAAATAACAAACACCTCCAGACAAATCAACACCCGGAAAACATTCTGCAGAATCAAAGTAATCAACCAAATGGCTTATTCTATTGTCGTTTAACATTTCACTCCTAAACTCGTCTAATCCTTTCCCTCCTGCATACCAGCGTGCAGGAATAATCATTGATAAAAAATGTGGATTTAATCTCTTTGCTTGTTGTACAAAATATTGATATATTGGCATTGCACTAGAGCCCGTACCACCACCGTCACTCATCTGGTACGGTGGATTTCCTATGATTACGTCGAATTGCATATCTTTATGGAATATTTCTTTGATTGATTTATGGATAAAGGGATAGGCGTAGGTCTCGCGGCTGTCGGTGCGGAGGTACTCGCCTTTGCTGGCACCGCAGTGTTCACAACGACCTTGCGCGTTCCAAGTGTGCTGGCATCGCTCGTACAGCAAGTTGCCTTGCTGGTCGCGGAAGGCGTTGGTGACGCTGTACTCGCCGTTGGCGAGCTTGGAGCAATAGAGCGTGCGTCGGCTCATCTCGGCGGTAAGGTCGGTACAGGCGATGCCGAAGACCTGTCGGGTCATAATGTGGTCAATGCGCTTCTGTAGGTCGGGGATTTCCGCTTCCAGTCCTGTCAGCAGTCGCTTGGCAATCTCGCGCAGGAAGACGCCACTTTTCGCACAAGGGTCGAGAAAGCGAGTCTTCGAACTGCGGAAAAAATCCTGCGGCAGCAGATCGAGCATACTGTTGGCCAGCTCCGGCGAGGTGAAGACCTCGTCGCTGCTCAGGTTGGCCAGGCAGTTCAATATGTCCGGTGAATAATCTTGTTTCATTTCGTTATATCTTTTATGGTCTCCTGCTCGCACCACGTGCTCACGAAATCTTGTAAATCTCGTAGATTTATTTCGCCTGCGGCGGTTACGCGAAGCGCAGTAATTTATAAGATTTACAAGATTTCTGCCCGCAGGGCAAGGAGTATTGATTAATCGCCATATTTATAGAGTTGAGTGTAATGCAATGGAGGATACGACCGCACAGGTTCGTCGAAGCTCTGCGCCTCGCCCTGCTCGTCAAAGAGAGAATACTGGTGTGTCTGGTTGACCAGGAAGTCAAACTGAAAGTCTCGCCGCGCAAACTGCATACTGCCGGCGATGGGAGTCCATTCGCAGAAAGTAATCGGTTTACCGTCCGCAGTGCGATAGGTCAGCGCATCCCCGCAGACAATATTCTTCTGCAGCATATAGCGGAGACTCTTCCCATAGTCGCCCAAATCACCTATTCGAGTCATTTGACCTACAACCTTGCGATACAGCCTATCCCGGCAAGCCTCGGCATTGTCCTCCAACAGTTCAATCCCATAGCACGACCCTACGGCGATAAGGCTTTTGAACTCCCATTCCGTCGAAGACTTTACAGAAGAAAGTAGAGAAAGCTTGCGACGCAGAATCTCGATAAGGAAATTCCCATCGCCACAGGCGGGCTCGAGGAAGCGGCTGTCGAGCCGGAACGACTCGTCGCGCACCAAGTCAAGCATAGCGTTCACCTCGCGCGGATTGGTGAACACCTCGCCGTGTTGAGCCACCCGCTGGCGGCTCTTGATCTGTGATTTTGTGTTTTCGTTTGTTGCTGGCATAAGAAAATCGTGGAACTTTGCTTATGTTTCCTAGGTGTTCCACGACCTGCCAGCAACTAAGTAAAGCCCACGATATTCTCGTGAGCGTTTACCGCTTTACTGTCACTGGCCAAAATTGTGGAACTTTCGGAAACAAGTGATAGCGAAAACGCTTTATATTATTTCAAATATTTTTTTAAATTCTTTCTATATCAATATATTAGTTTTTTATTCAACATTTGTTTGCCAATGCAAAAATACATTTTTTGTACTATGTAGGCTAAAATTTACTTTCAAGATTTTTAATGAGTATTTGCAATAGAGCTTCGCCTTCTGGGCGTAAAGCGACATCTTCTTTATTCTTAACAAGTGAGGACACTGACAATTTAATTTTCTCAAGAATATTTTCATCAATTAACTTACCAGATTTATCAAACACCGTTTTGATTCTATCTGACCATTTCCTATTTTTCGCTTTAAAATCATCAACTGTAATATCAACACCATATTCACAATGAATTACCTCCCGATATAATTCCTTATCTATCATATCCTCAATTTCCGAGTCCTTGACCATATCAGTATATTTGGCCAATAGATATTCTTTTGAATTCAAAAGGCCTTTGTCTATACAATTTTTTATTGCGTTTCTTCCCGCTTCATCATTATCAACGAAAACAAAAAAATCAGAAACCATGGTTTTTGCCATTGACAGATTCAACTCAATATGATCTGTTCCACTTATTGGATGGATAACTAATTCTTTTTCTGTAATCGCTTTTTTTAGTTTGCTTGATTTCTTTTCTAATAAGGGTAATAGTATTTTACGATCTGTACTACCTTCTACAAATAATATAAGTCTTGCCCCATATAAGTTATCTGACAATTTAACACCCAATACTTCTCTTATTTCTCGGATATTTGAAGCTTTTTTTGCGTTTCCATCATCAACTATAATATTGGAATCGATGTCATTTCGATTAACAAACTGGGGGTTATGAGTAGACACTATTACCTGTGAATTCTTGGATAATGCAATTATTGTCTTACGCAAAACCTCAATTGCAGAAGGATGCAAGTGTGACTCCGGTTCTTCAATCGCAATTACCGAAGCTGTATTGGGAATTGTTTTTTTATTTTTTAAAAGAGATAACGCAACTAAACTTTTTACACCATCTCCTTTGCTTAATAGATCTGTCTGGTTTCCATCATTAACCATTAATGAATAATCTGTCGATGACGAATTAATAAGCCTAAATCCTCCGATGTTTGTAAAGATACATCTTTAAGATTTGGTAAAAAATCATTTAACGATGTTTTTATTTCTTCAGACAATTTTTTAACAATATTCAATTCCAGCTCTTTTATTTTCCCCAAAGCAGATTGATATTCCCTGTTCTCCCTTTCTTTACGTAATCTATCGGATATTTGCATGTTGATAATATCCATAGAGTGTTCTACTGTTCTAACTGCAGGAATAT
>JAFWXY010000055.1 GCA_017522905.1 Clostridia bacterium | reverse complement strand
CGCCGCCGATTGCAACGATCCAGTCAGGCTGGAACTTTGCCATAGCCTCAGTGCCCTTCATAACGGTGGTAACGGAAGGATCGGGCTCGATGCCTTCAAAGAGTTCAACCTCCATGCCGGCTTCCTTAAGGTAGGAAACAACCTTGTCAAGGAAACCGAAGCGCTTCATAGAACCGCCACCAACGCAAACCATTGCGCGAGTTCCCTTAAGATTCTTCAGCGCCTCAAGAGCGCCCTTGCCATGATAGAGATCACGGGGTAATGTAAAACGTGCCATAATTTTTTCTCCTTTACGGTGCTTTTTTATTTCGTTAAAATTATAACACAGTTTTGTGAGCTTGTGAATAATCAAAAAGTTAAATCAGTATTATCTTTATCGATACAAGTCGTATCGTAAAGAAAAAAGGCTCTGCTTTTTGGGAGCAAAGCCTTCATTTATATATAATGTGGGAGTGGTTAATTCAGGTATTTTCTTCTCGATTCCGTAAGAGCCGTGATAAATTCGTTATCAAGCTTGGTTAATTTATAGCCCTTATGATAGATCAGAATATCCTTATAGGTCTTCTTGTTGCCCTCGCAAACTCTTTGAACGAGATTATAGCGTTCAAGGATCTCAGGAGAGGCGGGGGATACCCACATAAATGTTTCGGGATTCTGGGAAAGCAGGTCAAACTGACTTGCACGCTCAAAGACAAAGATGCGGCGACCGATATTGTCGGGAAGCTCCTCTCTGAATACCTTTGACATGGAAAGAGACGGTACGTAAGGGTCTGCGTGTGCAATCTCGATGTAGGGAGCAAGATCATCATATGTGATATTAGGCTTGTTCGCAAGCGGATGATCCTTGCTCATGATCAGCATATAAGAGAACTCAGCAACGATCTCGTAGGAAAGTCCTTTTTCTTCAAGCATAGACTTGAAGTATTTATCGTGAGACTCGGAATAGCGGATGATACCGAGCTTATATTCGTTTGTCAAAACCTTGTTGATGGTTTTCTTAGAGTTTGTTTCTTTATAGTATATTTCAACGTCGGCACTTCCAATGCGCTTGGAGAATTCTGCAAGTGCGGCGGAAATGTAGCAGGCACGGGGAACAGAGATAGAAAACTTTCTTTTTTTATGGGAACCGTCACGGTAGGATTGCTCCATGCGGTCAATTCTGTTCAGAATATCGGTTGCGTAATCGAGAAATTCCTCGCCGTCCGGTGTCAGTGCAACACCCTTTGCGGAACGCTGGAAGATCGTAATGCCAAGGTCAGCTTCCAGCTCCTTGATTGAACGGCTGATATTTGGGGTTGCAATCATAAGAGTCTCAGCAGCCTTGTTTAACGAACCGAGCTTTGCAACCTCAACCGCGTATTTCATATGCAATATATTCATAAACAAAACCTCCTGATTTAACGCTTTTACTGTATATATTATATCATTATCCTTATAAAAAATCAATTGACACAACAAAACAAATAATGGACAAAACAGTATTTTAAAAAATCAGGCAGTCAATTTAATACTTGCCGGTCAACCTGCGCGTTGAACAAATGATACAACGGTTCGCCGTAGCGTTCCTGATCTGCTTTGTGACATTTAACAAAATAAGGTTTTTAGTCAAAAAGTTTACAGCTTCTATTGACAGGTGAAAACAAAAGGTGTATAATATTAGCCGTTAAATCGTCATTCAACAGGTAAGGAAAGGTTGATATGAAAGAAAAGATACTACAGTTAAAGAAAGAAAAGAATGCGGTCATTCTCGCGCATTACTATGCACCCGCCGAGGCGCAGGAGGTTGCAGACTACGTTGGCGACTCCTTTTACCTTGCAAAGATTGCAAAAAAGAGTACGGCGGACATCATTGTTTTCTGCGGTGTCTCCTTTATGGGAGAGAGTGCAAAGATACTGAACCCGGGCAAAAAGGTATTGATGCCCGATCTCACGGCAGACTGCCCGATGGCTCATATGGTGAAGCCCGGACAGATTCAAAAAATGAGAGAGAAGTACGAGGATCTCGCAGTTGTCTGTTACATCAACTCCACGGCAGAGCTGAAATGTCAGAGCGATGTTTGTGTAACCTCATCCAACGCCATCAAAATTGTCAGAGCATTGCCGAATATAAACATCTTCTTCATCCCTGATAGAAATCTCGGAAGATACGTGGCTTCACAGGTCCCGGAGAAGAATATCATCATCAACAGCGGATACTGTCCGATCCATGCGTCTATCACCATTGAGCAGCTAAAAAAGGTAAAGGCAGAGCATCCGAACGCCCCCATTCTCATTCACCCCGAGTGCGAGCCCGAGCTGCTTGAGATCTCCGACTATATCGGTAGCACAGCAGAGATCATTGACTATGTAGCAAACAGTCCTCTTGACGAGTTTATCATCTGTACCGAGGACGGCGTGGACTATAAGTTGATCACGGACAACCCCAGGAAGAAATTTTATTATCCAAATCCTCACCCGTGTTGCGCGGATATGAAGCTCAACACACTTGAAAATATCCTTTCCGTTATGGAAAAGGAGGACAAAGAGGTATTTGTAGACGAAGAGGTGGCAAGGAACGCTTGGAAGCCTCTTGACCGTATGCTTGAATTAGGAAGGTAAAGAATGAAAGCGGATATAGTTATTGTCGGCAGCGGCGTGGCGGGTTTATATTGTGCCTTGAATTTGCCGAAAGAAAAGAGTATAATAATAGTAACGAAGAATAAAGCTCGCAGAAGTGATTCCTTTTTAGCCCAGGGAGGCATCTGTGTTTTGCGTGATGAGGACGATTACGATTCCTTCTACGAGGACACGATGAAGGCGGGACACTATGAGAACAATCCCGATTCCGTACATATCATGATCCATTCCTCGCAGGAGGTCATTTCCGATCTTGTATCCTTTGGTGTTCGTTTTGAGAAGAACGGCGAGGAGTTCATATACACCCGTGAGGGCGCACACTCTCATCAACGTATTCTGTTCCACGAGGACGAAACCGGCAAGGAGATCACCTCGCATCTGCTTGAGACCGCAAGAGCGAGAGAAAATATCACCATCATAGAAAACTATACCATGGTTGACCTCATCTGTGATGGAAACGAATGCCACGGCATCATCGGTCACGATGAAAACGGCGTGTATTCTGCAATTAGGGCCGATTATACCGTGCTTGCCACGGGTGGTATCGGTGGAATATTTGAGCACTCAACAAATTATAAGCACCTGACGGGTGATGCCATTGCGCTGGCACTTAAATACGGCATCAAGCTCCAACACATTGATTACATACAGATCCACCCCACTACGCTCTATACCGAAAAAGAGGGAAGCAGGGAATTTCTCATTTCCGAGTCAGTTCGCGGAGAAGGCGCGATCCTGCTCAATTCCAAAGGTGAAAGATTTGTCAACGAGCTATTGCCTCGTGACGTAGTTGCAAACGCCATTTTCGCGGAAATGAAAAAGGAGGGCAGTAAGCACGTCTGGCTCTCGATGGCTCCGATCCCCGAGGAGGAGATCAGAACACACTTCCCGAACATTTATCAGAGATGCCTTGAGGAAGGATATGACGCAACCAAGGAGCCTATCCCGGTCGTTCCGTCTCAGCACTATTTTATGGGCGGTATCGACGTAGACAGATACAGCAAGACCTCCATGGACCGTTTGTATGCGGCGGGTGAGACGGCTTGCAACGGTGTTCACGGCAGAAACAGACTTGCAAGTAATTCGCTGCTTGAAAGCCTTGTGTTTGCAAAGCGAGCTGCCAAGCATATCATGGACGGCTACACGGCAGTTGCTAAGGATAGTGACGTTACCGTTGACGAAACGAAATACCAAAACTATAAAGAGGAATATAAAGCCGCCGTTCTTGCGGCTATCGAAAAGGAGAGAATGAGCCATGAATAATATTACGATGAAAATGAACGCGGACGAGCTTATTTTGCAGGCTCTTCGCGAGGATATTACAAGCGAGGACATCACAACGAATTCCGTAATGCCCCATTATCAGGCAGGCGAGGTCGATCTCATCTGCAAGCAGGACGGTGTCATTGCAGGTCTTGAGGTGTTCAAGAGAGTATTTGAGCTTCTTGATGCAAATACTGAGGTCACCTTCTATTGCAAGGACGGTGACACCGTTAAGAAGGGCGAGAAGATCGGTCTTGTACGCGGAGATATCCGTGTGCTTCTCTCGGGTGAGAGAACAGCGCTCAATTACTTGCAGAGAATGAGCGGTATCGCAACCTACACAAGAGAGATCGCAGATCTGCTCAAGGGCACCAAGACCAAGCTTCTTGATACGAGAAAGACAACCCCCAATATGCGTATCTTTGAGAAATACTCGGTCAAGGTGTGCGGCGGCTACAATCACCGCTACAACCTCAGCGACGGTATTCTTCTCAAGGACAACCATATCGGCGCGGCAGGCGGTGTCAAGGAGGCTGTCAGAATGGCAAAGGAGTATGCTCCCTTCGTCCGTAAGATCGAGATCGAGGTCGAAAGCCTTGATATGCTGAAGGAAGCTCTTGAAGCGGGTGCGGACATCATTATGCTTGACAATATGTCCGTCGAGGATATGAAGAAGGCAGTTGAGCTTTGCCGAGGCAAGGCAGAGACCGAGTGCAGCGGTAACGTAACGAGAGAGAATGTTGCAAGACTCGTTGATATCGGCGTTGATTACATTTCCAGCGGTGCGCTGACGCATTCCTCTCCGATTCTTGACCTCTCGCTCAAGAATCTTCACGCAATATAATAACACATGGAAGGGGTGAACCAATGAAATCAGATGAGAGAAGAAAGAGTATCGTAAATTTGCTTTTGTCCGAGAACAGACCTGTCTCGGGAAGTGAGCTTTCGGAAAAATACGGCGTTTCCCGCCAGATCATAGTAAAGGATATTTCGATTCTGAAGGAGCAGGGCAACGATATTCTTTCCACGAGTGCAGGCTACGTTATCCGTTCATCTCCTCTGAAGGACAGAGTTTTTAAGGTGTTTCACACCACCGAGCAGACCGAGGACGAGTTGAAGCTCATCGTTGATCTCGGCGGCACCGTTGCTGACGTTTTCGTATGGCATAAGGCATACGGCAAAATGGAAGCAAAGCTGAATATTTCATCCCGCGCTCAAATCGAGCAGTTTATCGAAAGCGTCAGAACCGGAAAGTCGGTTGAGCTGATGCACATTACAGGCGGCTTCCATTATCATACGGTAAGAGCAAATTCCGAAGAGATTCTGGATAAGATCGGCGCGGCACTTGAAAAACGAAACTATATCGCACCGGGAAATTAAATGCAAAATGAGTATTTTTAATCTATTTTCACGCAAAGACATCAATGAAGGTGTTGAACAATACCGTAAGGAAGACAACGCTGTACTGCTTGATGTCAGGACCGATGAGGAGTTTTCCGAGGGACACATCGAAGGAAGTCTTAACCTGCCTATCGGCGAGATAGACAGAGCTACAACATTGATCCCAGATAAGTCCGTTCCAATCTACGTATATTGCCGCAGCGGAAACAGAAGCGCAAGAGCAGCCGCATACCTAAAGGAAAACGGCTATGCAAGTGTGTACGACATTGGCGGAATCCTTTCGTACAAGGGTAAGAATGTCAAGTAGCAAATTACAAGAATCGCAATTTATGATAAGGAGTGAAAAACATGAAAATTGCAGTTACTCACGAAAATGGACAGATATTTCAACACTTCGGACATACGGAGCAGTTTAAGGTATACACCGTAGAGAACGGAAAAATCACCGACACCACCGTTGTTAATACCAATGGACAGGGACACGGTGCCTTAGCCGGTCTTTTGAAAACAATCGGAGCGGATGCTATTATCTGCGGTGGCATCGGTGGCGGAGCTCAAATGGCTCTTGCAGAAGCGGGTATCAAGCTCTTTGGTGGTGTCAGCGGATCTTGCGATGCGGCTGTTGAAGCACTGCTCGCAGGTAAGCTTGGATACGATCCGAATGTTAAGTGCGATCATCACGATCACGAGCACGGCGGAGAAGGGCACACCTGTGGAAACCACGGATGCGGCAGTCATAAGTGTCACTGATCGGAGCGCTTTATATCTAAGAGAAAAATGCAAAAAAAATAAAACAGGGCTAAGTCTGATGCCTTCAAGCATTGGCTTAGCCCATATTTTACAAGTTTTTTTACTGAATAACATTCTGCCCTCGTTCCGAAATGGAGCGAGGGCCATCTTTATACAATATTAATACCGCGCGGTAGTGTGCTAATGCCGTCTTTATCTGTTTTTTGGTAAAATGTATATAGTAGAAACAGTATAAGGAGAGGTGTATAATGCGACCTTTACATAGATTTAAGCTGTCATCATTCCAAGTAATTTTACTTGGCTTTGCGGCAGTAATACTGATCGGAGCGTTTCTGTTGATGCTCCCCTTCTCAAGCAAGGAAGGTGTTGTAACACCGTTTTCGGATGCTCTGTTCACATCAACCTCTGCCGTGTGTGTAACAGGACTTATCGTACAGGATACGGCAACCTATTGGTCGTACTTTGGGCAAGCGATTATTCTCATACTTATTCAGATAGGCGGTTTGGGTGTCGTTACGGTTGCCGCTTCGGTATCTATTCTCGCAGGCAGAAAGATTGGGCTTGGACAGCGAAGCACGATGCAGGAGGCAATGTCAGCCCCAAGCGTTGGCGGCATCGTTCGTCTGACTTGGTTTATTCTCAAAGGTGTGCTTATGATTGAAGTGATCGGTATGCTTGCTATGCTCCCCGTGTTCTGCATTGACCCCGGAGCAAAAGGCATATGGATGGCGGTGTTCCACTCCATATCGGCGTTCTGCAACGCAGGCTTTGACGTTATGGGAGAGGTTAGCGGACAGTATTCCTCACTTACCGCCTATGCCGCGCATCCCGTAATCAGCATTGTAATTATG
>JAFWXY010000054.1 GCA_017522905.1 Clostridia bacterium | reverse complement strand
TACATCATCAGCAGTCACGCGGCTGTAGAATGTGCCGTCGGGATATACGATAACGATAGGGCCGAGAGCGCAAAGACCGAAGCATCCGGTCTGCACCATCTTTATCTCCTCAGTAAGACCGTACTGAGCAAGGCTCTTTTTAAACGCCTCCTGAAGAGTTTTGCTGCCGGAGGAGGTACAGCCTGTACCGCCACAAATTAAAACGTGTGCGCGAATCATATCTGCCTAAATCCTCCTATCAGTTATCATCGGTCACGGTATATTCCGCAACGATCTTGCCGCCCTTTAAATGCTTTTCGACGACTTCCTTTGCCTTGTCGGCGGTCATATGGATGTAGGTAACCTTATCCTTACCTGCCTCGTATATTTCGACAATTGGCTCAAGCTGGCAGTAGCCAACACAACCTGTCTGAGACACGGTCACCTTATCGTTAAGTCCTGCGTTGCTTACCTCCTCAACAAAGGCGGCAAGAACAGGACGCGCACCGGCAGCAATTCCGCAGGTAGCCATACCTACCACAACGCGAATATCACCTGTGCCTTCGCGAAGAACGATTTTGTTCTTCATTCTTTCTTTGATTGCCTGAAGTTCAGCCAAAGATTTCATTTTTGGTTTCCTTTCTGGATTATATATTATTTATATTTAATTTTGTTGTATTGCTCGATAAGATTGTCCTTGATCCATAAAAGGACTTCAAAATTGTCGAGTGGAATGTCATCAAGCACCTCTCGCAGTTCTCTTGTGTCGAGTGAAACAGAAGAATCGTCAACCGTGTGGGTGAATTTAAAATCCACGTCCGGATGACCTTGTATAAGCGTTGTGATAGTGGATACGATATCACCGAGCGGGGTAAAGTCGATATGTGACTTATCAAAGCTTGCGTTGACAACCGTTCCGTGCTCTTCGGGATAGTCGTCAATATGATGTGACGTTATTGTCAGGCTACCGCCGGTTTGCTCTGCGGCAAGTCTGAAAAGTGGAATACCCATACCAACCTTTCGGGTGGTTCGGGTTGTATAAAAAGGATCGGTCACCGATAAAAGAGTTTCTTCACTCATACCGGAACCGTCGTCTGTAATTCTAACTGTTAAAGTTGTTTTATCCTCGATAATTTCAATCTCAACTAATTCTGCCTTAGCTTTTGTTGAGTTTTCTACAATATCGAGAATGTTGAGAGACAGTTCTTTCATTGGCGCGGCCTCCGTAAATAATCAAAAACACGGCTGATAATAAGTTCCTCGCAGGGCTCGTCCTCAAGTTCAAGGTAGTTTTCCTTATCCCTCATATCCGTGAGGTAATGTGAGTCGGAGTCGATAATAAACCTATCCTTAGCTATGCCATATTCAGTAGAATACTCGTCGGCTCGCTTGCCGTCGTACAGCTCGTAGTAGTCAAATACGGTATCCGTCGGCAAAGTACCGAGCACGGCAATAATGCCGTTTGACTCTCGGTCAATGTGGGCAGGGTAACATATTCCACCAAAGCTTTCAACGGTTTTCTTAACATCGGTAATAGATATGCTTGACGCGTTAATCAGCAGACTGTCAACCTCGCCAATTTCGTTATCTTGGCCGTCAAGAATAGTCTGTTTGCCAAAAAACTCCGGTTTGTTTTTAATTTTAATGCGGCACCCATCAACGTAATCGTCAAAGGCGAGCGCATCAGAAAGCTTCTCAAAAAGGCACACCACGTGAATGTCCTCCGAGGTTGTAAGCTCCATTCCCGCAATGGGAATTATGTCGTGCTTTCTTGCCGCCTCAAAAAAAGCGGGACAGTTTTTGCAGCTGTTATGGTCGGTAAGCGCGACAATATCAAGCCCACAGAGCTTCGCCATACCCGCTATGTTGCAGGGAGTATTGTCGTCGTCGCCACAGGGGGAGAGACAGGAGTGGACGTGCAGGTCATAATAATATCTTTTCAACGGAGCAACTCCGAAATTTTCATAGCCGCCTCGTAGGCAGATAGTGGGGTGGATAAAATATTAACCCCCTTGGTTTTCGCTGCCTCCAGCGCATTTTCGTCGGGCATGACTCCTTCCGCAAGAAGAATGCAAGAGGTGTCTGCCAGTGTCGCGACTGCAACAGTATTAATATTCGACATAATGGTGATCCACACGTTTCCTTGCTCAGCCTTGCCCATAACCCAGCTGAGAAGATCACCGATATAAACACCCTCAACCTCTTTGTCGGGGGAGGGAATACATACGGTCTTAAAGCCGGTTTTCTTTGCAAAAGCTTCAGCGTTCATAAGCTATGCCTTTCCGTCCTTATCCTGCCGCGTCTCTCTAAGACGGCAGTCCTCGGGACAAGCTGTTTTTTTAATAACGTCCTCGGCAAATGCGCGGCAGGTAGGTGCTCCGCACGCTCCGCAGTCTATGCCGGGAAGAGTTGATTTGAAATTCTGAATATCTGCCATCATCCTCATAGATTCTGCAATGCTTCCTCCAAGACGGGTTATAGAATCATATTCGGGCAGATCCTCGAATAAGAAGGCATCTGGGATGTAGTTTATACCCGTGGGCAGAACGTTCTGTGAAACGGGCATATATCTTCTCAGCGACTGCAGCCTTGCCTTTGCAATAAATGGATTTTGCATAGTAAGCACTCCGCCGACGCATCCGCCTGTGCAGGCGTTAAGCTCAATAAATTCGAGGGGCGGAATATTTCCGTTTTCAACCTGGTCGAGAACGTGAATAACGTTTTCGATTCCGTCTGCCGCAAGATAATCTTCATTGAATATAGCGGTGGCTTCGCCGCCGGATCTTGCCCAGCCGATACCGATCTTGCCAGATTCGGAAAGGCTTTCGATATGATCGTCAGCGTTCATCTCACCAATAAGCAGGAAGTAGACGTCGCTGATCGATACCACAACGTCGACCTCGCTTTTATATCCCGCAAAGCCGTTTTTAACGTAGCTAACCTTAGCGGGACAGGGAGTAATAAAGCATACTCCTATATCCTCAGGAGAAAGCTCGGGGTGCAGATCAAGTGCTCTGGCTCTGGCAAGCTTTGCGGCGATCTCCATAGGTGGTAGCATATGTATAATGTGCTCCTCAAGCGAGGAGAATCTCAGCGCGATAAGTCGCATAATTACGGGGCAGGCAGAGCTGATAGCAGGCTTTTTTACCCCTTCGGTCTGTAAATAGATCCTCGTATATGCAGAAACCATTTCCGCAGCCTTTGAAACCTCGTACACGTCGTCGAAGCCGATTTTCAGAAGTCCGTTCAGCACGTAGTCAACGTCGTCAAGATTGTCAAACTGACCGTAAAGTGTAGGGGCGGGAAGAGCTATCTTCCACTTGAAGCGATCCATATCGGACAGCTTGTCGCTGACAGCCTTTTTTGCGCCGTGGTCACAGTGACGGATGCATTCGCCGCAATCAATGCATTTGCTTGACTGAATAACGGCGCGTCCGTTCTTGATTCTTATTGCCTCGGTGGGGCAATGTCTGATACAGGTGGTACAGCCGGTGCATTTGCTTTCATCAAGAAGTACCGAGTGTTCGTAGCCCGTCATCATTTGTCCTCCTTATAGCATTACTCGCATTACGATGCGTGTTCCCACGTCAATAGTAGACGTGATCTCCATAGAGTCGGTGTTTTTCTTCATATTGGGGAGTCCCATTCCTGCGCCGAAGCCCAGAGAACGGATAGTTTCGGTAGCAGTGGAATATCCTGCCTGCATAGCCTGATCGATATCTTTGATACCGGGACCGCGGTCCTCGAGAATTATTTCAATGTAATCCTCGCTGACTATAACCTCGGCTACTCCGCCACCTGCGTGAATGACCATATTAATTTCTCCCTCGTACATTGCGATGGAAACACGTCTTATTGTATCTGCATCAAGACCAAGCTGACGCAGATTTTTCTTTACCTGTACGGATGCCTGACCTGCAGAGGTAAAGTCGTTTCCTTGAACATCGAAGCGAAAAACTAAATTATCACTCATTTTCCGACCTCTTTCGTGCCTATAAGACCGTTGGAGTACAGCGTACCGCAGGCGGTATAAAGAGTCATGGCGGTGCTCATCATTACGATGCCGTGCTCCTTTGCAAGTTGAATCATCTCATCGTTAGGCTTTTTAGTGCGAACGAAGATGATGCAGGTCATATCCATCATCAAAGCGGTGCGAATTACCTGCGGATTTACAAGTCCTGTAAGCAGCACTGCCTGGTCGGTCACGTATGCAAGCACATCGCTCATAAGATCGCAGCCAAAGGCAGAATATACGTGCTTACCGAGGTTTTCCTCACAGCAAAGCACGTCAGCATCGAGAAGCTCTTGCATTTTAGATATTTTCATTGTGTTGTCCTATCCTTGATTTAAGGTTTAGTTATATTTTGCAATAATTCCTTCGACGTCAGCTACGGTAAGTCTGCCGTATACGTCCTCGTTTACGGTAAGAACGGGAGCAAGACCGCATGCGCCGATGCAACGGGATGCGGTGAGAGAGAATTTTCTGTCGGGGGTACACTCGTCACCGCCGATGCCGAGAAGCTCCTGGAATTTGTCGTAAATCGCGCCGGATCCCTTTACGTAGCAGGCTGTACCGAGACAGATAGCAACGTGATTTTCACCTTT
>JAFWXY010000053.1 GCA_017522905.1 Clostridia bacterium | reverse complement strand
GCTCAGGACTTTGCGTTCATCACTCCCGAAACACCGTTCTCCACGCGCCATTTTACCGTATTCTTTGATAAACAGGGAGAGGTAGCAAGAACCAATACCGAGTCGATCTATTCTATCACGGAGGAAGCGGCTGTCGAGTATGCAGAAAGTGTGCTTGACGATGAAGATACAAGGGGTTGGATAGACAACTATCGGTATAAGGTTTTTGCAACGGAAATGGGAAAAGGAGTTGTGTTTGTCGACGGAAGTATGAGCCGTTCGTCGCTCATGCAGTCGATGACCATTGCGGGCTTCGTCTTGCTCGGATGCGCCGCGCTCGTTCTGATTTTGATATTCCTACTCTCGAAAAAGGCGGTAAAGCCGATTGCCGAGAGCTATGAAAAGCAGAAGCAGTTCATCACAGATGCAAACCACGAGCTGAAAACTCCGCTGACCTTGATCCTTGCAAACCTCGATATTGCCGAAGCTGAGCTTGGACAAAACGAGTGGCTTGACGATATTCGCTCCGAAGGACACAGAATGACAGAGCTTGTCAATCAGCTCGTCGCGCTCTCCCGGATGGACGAGGAAGGACAGCCTTTAAACATTACCGAGGTTGCACTTGGAGAGCTTGTTGCCGATACAGTTGCTGAGTTTGAACCGCTTGCAAAGGAGCGAGGAAAGCACCTTACCGCAAACATTGATAAAGAAACCGCATATTTCGGCGACGAAGCACTTTTACACAGGCTTGTCGGTATCTTGATGGATAACGCCATTAAGTATTGCGATCAGGACGGTGAGATCAGCGTAACGCTCCGCCGTGGCAGACGAGTCATGCTGACGGTTGAAAACACTTATGCAGCCGTGGACGAGCTTGAGCTGAACCGCTTGTTTGACCGCTTCTACCGTGCCGACAAAGCAAGAAAATTTACGGGCGGTTACGGTGTAGGACTTTCTATGGCAAAAGCAATCGTCGAGAAGCAAAAGGGCGACATCACGGCGTATAAGAAGGATGCAACACATATTGGATTTAAGGTCGTACTATAAAAACACTTGAAGGAATCGCAGGGCGCGGTTCCTTCTTTTTCAGTTTCATTAAATGTTCACACTTTTCTTTAGCCTATCTTTAGCGCGAGGTGATATAATTCTTCTGTAAAATAGGATTGGAGGATTATTTATGTATATTATTAAAAATGCGCTTCGGTGCATCGGCAGGTCGAAAGGTCGAAACATCCTGATCGGCATTATCGCACTCGTAATCGCCGTATCGGCTTGTATCGGTCTTTCCATAAGACAAGCGGCAGAAAGCGCAAAGGCATCTGCGCTTGACGGTATGAGTGTAACCGCAACCATCTCTTATGACCGAGCAGGTGCTATGGGAGATATGGCAGGCGGCAGAGGACAAGGTGGAAAAGGACAAGGCGGATTTGACCGAAATCAGTTTGCTGATATGATGTCAGGCGCATCCTCGCTTACGCTCGAAGAATATCAGAAATATGCGACAGCCGAGAGCGTTGATGACTTCTATTATACCTTAACTGCTTATTTTAACGGCTCGGACAGCCTTCTTCCGGTGAGTGATGAAACGACGGATAGCGAAGAAAGTGACGGAACGCTTGACGGAAGCCTTGACGGCGGTGATTCTTCAGTTTCCCAAAGACCAAACGGCATGGGTGGCGGTATGATGGGTGGAATGATGACGATGGGAGATTTCACCGTTATCGGATACTCAAGCGACAGCTCCATGACCGCCTTTGTAAACGGAAACGCTTCTATTCTTGAGGGTGGTACGATGTTTGAGGAAGGAACGAGTGACTACGTTTGCGTGATTTCCGAAGAACTTGCAATATATAATGACCTCGCTGTTGGTGATACCGTTATTATAACAAATTCTTCTCTTGAAACAGAAACCTATACTCTGACGATATCCGGCATCTACACAAGCAGTGAAACCAATAATTTTGACAATGCAATGTTTGATAGAGGACAGGATCCTGCCAATCAGATCTATATGAGTGCGAACGCTTTACAAGCTATTCTCGATGCATCCGAATCAGTATCCACTACAGTTACTGACGATTACGGCAGAGAAAGTGAAAGCAAAATCACAGGAACACTTGCGGCAACCTATTCTTTTGCGGATACCGATGACTATTATGCCTTTGAGCAAGAAGTTCGCACACTCGGGCTTGACGATTCCTATACCGTATCCTCTACGGATATTACGGCGTTTGAAAACAGCTTGACTCCTCTCAACACACTCAGCACTATGGCAGGTTGGTTCTTACTTGTCATTCTCATTATCGGCGGTATCATTCTCGTTGTTCTCAATATCTTCAACGTAAGAGAACGCAAATATGAGGTCGGAGTATTGACCGCTATGGGAATGAAAAAGTGGAAGGTTGCCGCACAGTTTATGTGTGAAATCCTTGTTGTCACGATGCTTGCCGTTGTAATTGGCGCAGGTATTGGTGCAGTCAGCT
The DNA here is from genome assembly GCA_017522905.1 of Clostridia bacterium. GTDB lineage: Bacteria > Bacillota > Clostridia > Oscillospirales > CAG-272 > SVTX01. The sequence goes on along the minus strand of JAFWXY010000053.1, from coordinate 2,585 downwards.
CCGTTCCCGTTACCAATGCTTTACTTGAAGGTCAGGCACAGAGTCAGAGCAATCAGCAAAGTCAAATGGAACAGAACTTTGGTCGTCCCGGTGACTTTGGCGGCGGTTTCCCCGGTGGCAATATGCCTTCGGATATGCCGTCCGATATACCCGATATGGGCGGCGGAAAGAATCCCTTTGGCGATATGTTCGGCGGTGCTGCCGACTATATTACCGAGGTGGATAGCGCGATGAATCTGACCGTCGTATTCCAAATGATCGGCGTAGGCCTCTTACTCACGCTGATCGCAAGCGCGGCATCGGTGCTGTTCATTATGCGATACGATCCGCTGAAGATCCTCGCTAACAGAGATTAAGAAAGGAGAGTGTGAAAATGTCAATTTTGTCGCTTCAGAATATTAGTTTTGCTTACGATAAAACGCCTGTCTTGAAGGATATCTCCTACGAGTTTGAGAAAGGAAAAATGTACTGCATCATCGGTAAATCGGGCGCGGGTAAGACAACGTTGCTCTCCCTCTTGTCGGGACTTGCAAAACCTACCGCAGGAGAGATTTTCTACGACGGCAAGAGTATTGCCAAAATCGATAAGTACACCTTCCGCTCAAGATATATCGGTGTCGTGTTCCAAAGCTTCAATCTGATCACCAAATACACCGCACTTGAGAACGTTGTTCTTTCTATGGACGTTTCGGGCGCAAAAATCAAGGATAAAAAGGAAAAAGCCTTGGAGCTTCTTGATAGCGTAGGGCTTGACGAGGATGAGGCATGCCGCCGTGTGCTGAAGCTCTCGGGCGGTCAGCAGCAGAGAGTGGCAATTGCTCGTGCGCTCTCTTACGATCCCGACATTATCCTTGCAGACGAGCCTACGGGCAACCTTGACCGTGATACGCAAAAGGAAATTATGGAGATATTCCGTGAGCTTGCCAATCAAGGAAAATGTGTCATTCTCGTTAGCCATTCTCCCGACGTTGCTGAAATGTGCGACGAGAGATATGAGCTGACGAAAATATCCGGTAAAAAGAAAAGGACTTAAAGTATGAAAACAAGAATATATTCAATTATTTGCGTAATATGCTTGTTGTTCAGTTCAGTCTTCGCGTTGACCTCTTGCAACTCGGATAATGCCGTGGGAATTGTCAGCGCAGAGATCAATGAAAATGGAGAACTCGTCCTCGTTTACAGCGACGGAAACGAACAGAACTTAGGCGTTGTTGTAGGCAAAGACGGGGAGGATGGCGAAAAAGGTTCTGACGGAAGCGACGGCAAGGATGGCACGAACGGACAGAACGGTATAAATGGAGCGAACGGAGCTGACGGCTCACTCATTATTACAAGTGATGGCAGCAGTATCCCTGCCGCGAGCGCAAAAGGACTCAGAAGCGCAGTTAGCATTGTGTGTAATTTTCAATCAACAATTCAACAAGGCGGTTGGCGACCCGGATCAAGCAGTACGACAACACAGGATTATTCCTCCGCAGGCTCGGGTGTGATCTATCAGATGGACAAAGCCGAGGGTGATGCCTTTATTATCACAAACTATCACGTGGTTTACGATGCAAGCAGCAACACCGAAAACGGCATTAGTGATGATATCAGTGTATATCTTTACGGCTCGGAGATAGAAGAAAAGGCAATCGAAGCAACCTACGTTGGTGGATCGCTTTACTACGATATTGCCGTGCTTCAAATCGATAACAGTGATATATTGAAAGCATCCGATGCCTGCGAGGTTGACGTTGCAGATTCAGATGCAATCGTTGTCGGTGATACTGCGTACAAGCCCAAGATAAGAAAGAGCGGCACGGGATGTGTCACCATGATAAACGACCACCTCTACGAAGGGCGATTTACACCAAGAGTCAACGGAAAGCGAATCTCCAAGAATGTCTACGCAAAGACACGAGAGGAATGCGAAGAAAAGCTCGCTGAGCTGATAAAAACCATGAAAGCGGAAATCGCCGAGATGAAAAAACAGGCGAAGAACGCATAACGAAAGAGGGGCGACCACGAACGGTCGCCCCTCAAAAATTGAGTCGCAGAAAGCAAAGAAAAGGCTTTTACGGTGTTTCAACTTTTTTTGTGTTCATCGTCAGATAAAGCACAACCGTAAATATTGCACTTAGCGTACACGATGCAAGCGCACTGAGCCAAACCCCATTGAGCTTGAGAAAAGGAGTCAAGGAAAACAATGCTCCTATCGGGAAAACAAGCGTACCGAAGAAGGACGTGAGCATAGAACGAGCAGGTCTTTCAAGCGCGGTGAAATAGGACGAGAAGCACATATCCACCCAACCCGTAAGATAAGAAAGAGAGAATAGCTTCATACCAATAATGCTGACCGCCAAAAGCTCGGTATCTTCGGGCTTGACGAACAGGGGGGCAACGTATTGCCCTGCGAACATCATAAACAAGAGCGATGCAGCGGAGAGAACGATAGCTCCAAGAATAATGCGACGGAATATTGCTTTGACCTTATTCATAAGTCCTGCGCCGTAGCAATAGCTGATGGCAGGTTGAAGTGAGTCAGCCATACCGAATACGAGCATACCAATGATGCTATCCACGTACATAATAACCGAGAATGC
>JAFWXY010000002.1 GCA_017522905.1 Clostridia bacterium | reverse complement strand
TATTTGAAGAAACCAATCAAAAAAGAAACAAAGAAAGAAGGTAAGTTTAATTACGGCAAGCTTCTCTATATGGGCTTTCTGTGTGCCGTGATGCTCGGTTGCTTTGCGTTACCCGCATTTGCCGCATCCGACACACCTACCATTTGGGAAAAGGCTACCGAGATCATGAAGGATGTATATAATCAGATTCTCCTGATCTCTACAATTGCCGCAGTCGTAACTGCTGCCGTCGCACTGCTTCTGATGAACTTCTCACGAAGCGGAAAGACGGTAGATGAGTCAAGAGCGTGGCTTAAGCGAATCATCATCACTTGGGCGATTCTCAACAGCCTTGGCTTTATCATGGCTTACATCACTCCCTTCTTTACAGGCGGTAGATGGAACGGATAGTTTCTCTACTTAATAGAAAGGAAGTGATGCGTTGGGCATATTAGACGGTATCGTTGAATGGATTGCCACACAAGTGATGTATGGGCTTGATTTGATCAGCTCGTCGGTTTTGGGCGCACTTGGTTGCAATATGGATACTTTTCTGCGATACTTTCCCGCTGCCGACACGATGTATAAGATATTCGTTGCTCTTGCAATCGGACTTATCTTACTCAATTGGGTATGGCAGTTGTTCAAAAATTTTGGATTAGGACTTGGAACTGAAGCCGAGGATCCTGTCAAGCTCAGCATTCGCTCTGTGCTTTTTATATTCCTTGCATACTTCGCCAGAGACATTGTGGACATTATATTGAAGATAGGAGGGACACCGTATAAGTGGATCATGAATGCGGAGCTACCGCCTCTTGATTTCGCTAATTTCAATTCCACAATTGTCACCATTTTGGGAGCATGTTCAAGCGGAGGCGTAGCGATCATTGCACTGATACTCGTACTGATTCTTGCGTGGAACTATATCAAGTTGCTCTTTGAAGCGGCTGAGAGATACGTTCTGCTCGGTGTACTTGTATTTACCGCGCCGGTCGCATTCTCCATGGGAGCGTCGCAAACGACGGGCAATATCTTTAAGAGCTGGTGTCGAATGCTCGGTGGGCAGATATTCCTGCTCCTGATGAACGCTTGGTGTCTCAGACTCTTTACCTCTATGGTAGGAGCGTTCCTTTCTAATCCTCTATCGGTGTAAAGGAGTAAGGTCAAGATGAAAAGAAAAAATAAAATAGTATTTATCATAGCCGTCACGCTGATTATGGTCTTCCTATGCAGTGTGCCGGCTTTTGCTATCAGTGAAAGCGAAGTGCAAGCGGCAGTTGACGAGCAGGGCAAAAATGCTGTCACGGGAAATATATTCGTCTGGTTCTTGTGTGCGATTGCCTTTTTGAAGGTCAGCCAAAAGATAGACAGCTTTCTCGCGGGACTCGGCATCAACGTAGGTCATACGGGCGGCTCGATGCTTGCTGAAGCACTGATCGCAACACGAGGCGTATTCGCAGCGAAGCAATTTGCAGGCGGATCTAAAGGCGGTTCCGGCGGAGGCGGTGGCTCATCAGGCGGTGGTGGTTTTATGAGCGGCGGTCTTGTCGGAGCAGTAGGAAGGAACTTCACGAACAGCGGTGTCAAGAAAGCAACGGGACAGTCCGGCGGCGGTCTTGGCGGTAAGGCTTATACCTCTTCCGTAAATAAAGGAGGTGGATTTGCAAACAGCGTGATCGGAAAGGTCGCAACGGGTAATATATCCTCGGTTGGCTCCATTTCGGGAGAAGGCTCTGAGGCGGCGCTGATGTCGTACCTCGGATATACCGCAATGGGTAGCGGTGCTACGGACGTTCCCAAGTTCTCAAACGTAGAGATCGGTGGGGGCCGAATGATGGCAACCGAAACGAGTGATGAGCATCCCGGTGGTATCGACATCGGAATGTATCATACCGATAAATATATGAAGCCCACGGGTGACTATACAACGATCACTGCGGCAGACGGAACAAGCTGGTATAAGCAGTACGCGCAGGATACGGTCAAACGTACCCCATACACAGCTCCCAACGGACAGGTCGCTTACAGAGAGGAGGTTGTTAAAGAGCTACCGAAACCACCGCAAAGAAAGGATAAGGTATAATGGCAGAAAACCAAAATCCTATATCTGAACCACTACAAAAAACGGGTCAGGCGGCAAATGCAGCCGTAAACACAGCAAAGTTTGCCAAGAGTGCAGCAAAGCTTGGGAAATCAGTAGCCGCAGCCGCAAAGGGCGCATCGGCAGGCGGTGTCTGGGGAGCGATCGCTGCTTTTGCTTGGGAGAACCGAGGACTGATACTAAAAATCACGATAGCGGTCTCTGCCTTGCTTTTAATCCCCGTTCTGATTATTTGTATGTTACCGAGCGTTGTTTTTGGTGGGCTTGAGCAGCCATATTCCTTGGACAATAAGGAAGCACTTATTATGAACGACAGCACGGTAATTACACGTAATATAGACACGATATATTCCTCACTCGGCCCCATTATGTATGAAGCCAAGGAGGATATATTAGCAGAAATAGAAGACGATTTTGAAGATTCGGAAGCTACTCAAAAAGAGATTATTGACGGTCATCCAAGCTTGACAGATCACAACGTTATGTCCTTTGTTTCGCAGTATTCGGCAGCTAAAAGCCAAGACTGGCGAGGTGTTTCGATTGAGGATATGAAGTATATGGTCAGCGACAAAAAGGATAAGCTGTATTCTTATACGATCTCCTATGAGGACAGAACAAGGACGGTATATACCGAGTCCGTGAATGAAGAAACCGGAGAAAAAACCATCACAGAAACCGAGGTCACGGAAACTTGGGCAATCTATACCATCATCTATAACGGCGCGGAGTATTTCGCGGATCATATCTTTCATCTTACAGAGGACCAAAAACGGCTTGCCAAGGATTATGAAGCAAATCTCATTCTGTTTCTGAATGACGAAACCTTTAACTAAAACGGCAGGGAAAGGAGGATTTATGAGCCGAAACGACAGCGAATTTGACACCTATTACATTCCACCGAACTTCATTGAGGGCGGTACGGTGATGGGTGGCTTATTCAAATTAAGAAACGTAATAGAAGCGGGCATTCTTGCATTGTTTGTGGGAATGCCTATTTTTATGCTCAATTTGGACATGAGCGCAAAGGCGGTGATCCTGTGCTTTACGGTTTTGCCTTTGGCACTGCTCGCCCTGATAGGCGTATCGGGAGAAAGCCTATCGTCCTATATTTTCGGTTGGTTCAATTTTCTGATCAACCGCCGCGTTGTCGGCAAGAAAAAGGATAAGAAAAAAGAAGCTCCCGACGAAAAAGAAACAAACATTCAATAAAAACGAAAAAGGAGGATTTTATATTGAATACTAAAACCAAATCTACTACAAGCAAGATTTTGCTGATCGCTCTGGCACTTATTATGGTGCTTGGTGCCTTGGTTGCACTTCCGATCACATCGTCAGCAGCGACGAATCGCGCTGGTGTTTATACCATTTCTGGAACGTATAACATTGGCGACGGAAATGTTTCCGGATATATGAGCGATTTCAGAATTGCTATTTCAACGCAGTATTTTACCGATGATTCAGCAACTGTTGCTCAAACGAAATACAACGATCACACCTACGATTGGACGTATTTCAGCTTTTACATTCATGCGGGCGATATAAAGGAACATCAGTCCTTTAAGCTGACTCGTAATGGTTCAACCTATACCAGTAAGTCACTCTCGGGTAGTGGTGGCGGATATCTCTATCAGGGTTCGCTGTCCGATGGAGATTATGTACTCACCTATGTGGGAACTTATAAGCAAAATCTTTTTGTGACTAAGACCTACACCTTTACCTACCGCTTTACGGTAGATACGACCGCCCCCAGCGTTTCGCTTAAAGCAAATGGCTCTACGATTGCCAGCGGTTCCTACACCAATAAGGCAATTACCTTTACCGCGAGCGATAGCTATTCTACGAACAGAGTATATTACCGTTCGCCCAGCTCTTCGTCCTACACTTGGACCACAGGTAGCAAATCCGTATCTGCGACTTCTGCCAATAACGGTTGGTGGTACTTCTACGGCTCGGATACCTATCAAAGCACTAGCACTTACTCCGTGTATCTTGACACCGTAGCCCCCGTTGGAACGATTACCAATTCTTCCGGTACGACCCTTTCAAGCGGTTCTTACACTAACAAGCCTGTTAAGTACACCGCAAACGATACGGGCGGTATCAATTACTTGCAGGTTCAGATGCCCGGTTCGTCGTCTTGGACATCTTATTCATCGGGAACGGCACTTTCGTCCTCGACCGGATGGTACTATTTCAGAGCAGTGGACAAGGCGGGCAATACCTCTTCCACTTCCAGTGTTTACTATGATCCCACACTCCCGACAGGAACTCTTTACGGTGGTACTACGGTTAAGAGCAGCGGTGGATATACGAACGCTTCCTATGTTAAGTATGTTCCTTCCGACTCCCATAGTG
>JAFWXY010000052.1 GCA_017522905.1 Clostridia bacterium | reverse complement strand
TTTTACTGAAGACACATCGCATCGCCGTAATGTATGGGATATAAGACGTGAGATATGCTGATTAGGAGAAATTTCGCAAGACAAGGCGTAAGGGCGCAAGGGAGGCGAAGGTGTAGTTACCTACTCCGAGCCTACCGCGTCGCCCGACAACGCAGTATTGCGGAATTTATACAATCAGCATTGCGTCGCCAAAGGAGAAAAATCTATACTTCTCCTCAACCGCGATCTTATACGCCTCCATAATCTTTTCCCTGTTATAGAAAGCGGAAATAAGCATAATAAGCGTGCTCTGCGGGAGGTGGAAATTGGTTATCAAAGCGTCAACTGCCTTGAATTTGTATCCGGGATAAATGAATATTCCCGTGTCCGCGCTCATCGCGTGAACGATACCGTTCTCGTCCGACGCGCTCTCAAGCGTGCGGCAGGAGGTCGTTCCCACACAGATAACTCTGCCGCCGGCGGCTCTGCGCGAGTTGATCATCTCGGCGCTCTCCTTTGATACAGAAAAGAACTCGGTGTGCATAACGTGCTCGTCCAGCCTGTCTGCCTTTACGGGACGGAAGGTGCCAAGCCCGACGTGAAGCATTACAGGTGCGATCGCAACTCCCTTTGCTCGGAGCTTCTCAATAAGCTCCGTGGTAAAGTGCAGACCTGCGGTAGGTGCCGCCGCGCTTCCCTCGTCCTTGGCGTAAACCGTCTGATAGCGGCTGTTGTCACCGAGCTGCTCGGTAATGTAAGGCGGAAGCGGCATAAGGCCGATAATATTCAGAACGTTGTATATGTTCTCGTGCTTTTCCTTGTCGTAGTCGAATTTTATAAGTCTGTTGCCCTCTTCGGTAATATCTACGACCTCCCCCTTAAGCATGCCGTCGCCAAAGACGGATCTCATGCCGATCTTGGCTCTCTTGCCGGGCTTGACCAGACACTCCCAGGTGTCAAGCTCGCGCTGACGAAGCAGGAGAAGCTCAAGCGCTGCGTCCTCTCTGCCTTCTACGTGTCCGTATATTCGCGCAGGGATAACCTTGGAATCGTTGATAACGAGAACGTCCTCGGGATTAATGTAGTCGGTTATATCATAAAAATGCTTGTGATCGATAGTTCCCGCAGCTCTGTCAAGAAGCATAAGCCTGCTGTGGTCGCGTTCCTTTTCGGGGTGCTGAGCGATAAGCTCCTCGGGCAAGAAGTAGTCGAAATCCGCCGTGACGAGATCCGTCGGTGCCTTTTCGTTTATAATTACCTTGTTTTCCGTCATTTTGTCTCCGTGTAGCGAGATAAGCCCCGCCGTCATATAATTTTATAAAGAAATACTGTCTAACCGAATAATTATATCACGAAAGCGGCATCTTTGCAATACTTTGATACCAAAATGGCACAAAGAGAGGAGATTTTTATGAGCAAAAACAAAAAAAGCATATTCAAGGGCGCGGCGACCGCTATTGCTACTCCGTTTCGGGATGGCGAGGTCGACTACATAGCCTTAGGCAGGTTAATTGATTTTCAGATAGAGAGTGGCATTGACGCCCTCGTTGTCTGCGGAACCACGGGCGAGAGTGCAACGCTCTCAGACCGTGAGCACCGCGAGGTGTTATCCTTTGCGCTTGAAAAGGTTGACGGCAGAGTGCCGATGATCGCTGGCACGGGCTCGAATGACACCGCGCATGCCGTCGAGACCTCGAAATTTGCGTCCCGGCTCGGCTATGACGCGTTGCTCTGCGTAACACCGTACTACAATAAAGCGACCGAGCAGGGACTTATCAAAAGCTTCACCGCGATCGCCGAAGCGTCGGATAAGCCGATAATTCTCTATAATGTGCCCACGCGCACCTGTACGAATATCACCCTGCCCGTCTACCGCGAGCTGTCAAGGCACGAGAACATAGTGGCGGTCAAGGAGGCAAGCGGAAATGTGAGCGCCATAGCCAAGCTGATATGCGAATGCGGAGATGATTTCGACGTATATTCAGGCAATGACGACCAGACCTTGCCGTTGCTCTCCTTGGGCGGTGCAGGTGTTATCTCGGTGGTGTCAAACCTGATTCCGCATGAAATGAGTATGCTCTGCCGCGCGTGGTTTGAAGGCAATATATCTGCGGCACGCAAGGTGCATGAAAAATATTTAAGCCTTATGAATTTAATGTTCTGCGAGGTCAATCCGATACCTGTCAAGACCGCACTTGCCCTTATGGAAATGTGCCGAGAGGAGTTTCGACTACCCATGTGCTCTCCCGAGGACACAACGAGAGAAAAGCTCCGCGATGCGCTGAATAATCACGAGCTTTTAAAGTAAGTTACGTAGATTAATTTTGATGTATAGGGGTGATATAAAACTAAATGGGGCATCATTATCCGTCACTTCGTGACACCGCGCCAGCGAAGTCTGTGCAGTGGCGCGGCATAGCCGTGACGGATGAGGATGCACTATTAAATTAATTTTCCCCTTGCCCAAACGCGCCACCTTAAAACCGTAGGGCGGTGCCTTGGTGCCGCCGCATCGTTGATTTTGTATCGTTTATACGGCGGGAGCGCGTGGGGTTCCCCGAAGCGAATGAAATGAGCTTTGGGGGTTCTGAGCTTGACCCCCGCCCCGGCGCAAAGCGTGATAGAAAGATAATTCGCAGCCACCTTGTATCACCAAACGGCCACTCTATCTATTCTTATGAAAGGTTTTGGGAAGGGTTTCCCTAACGCCTCCCCTCACCGATAAATTGCAATTTAAAAGACAAAAGGCGGTGATTTCACCGCCTTTTGTCTACTCCAAATCACTTTTTCTGCTGCTTGCACCAGATCTTCATTACAAGCTTGTGGGGGAGAAGCTTTGTCAAGAGCACCTGACCGCGAATATCGGCACCGCAGACCGATACGTCCTTGCCGCGATACATGTCGTAAACCGCCCTGGTAACGACCTCCTCGGATGTAAAGAACCTGTTATAATACTTGATGGTGTCGTCCTTTACCGCCCTGTCAAAGAACTCTGTCTTGACCCAGCCGGGGCAGATAGCAATGCACTTGATTCCCCTCTTCTTGAGCTCTACGTTAAGCGCGCGAGTAAAGGAAAGCACAAACGCCTTTGTCGCACCGTAGGTCGTGATATAGGGCACGGGCTGGAAGGAGGAAAGCGAGCCGAGCTGATAGACCCTTGCACCCCTGTTCATATGCGCAAGCGTAATATACGTGATCGCCATAAGTGCCTTGCAGTTGAGATCGATCATATTCATCTGCTCCCTCAGCGGAATGCCCTCGAAATCGCCAAACTTTCCGAAGCCCGCCGCGTTAACAAGCGCCACCACGTTGGCATCTGCCGCCTTGAGCATTTTCTCGTACCTTTCATAGCTTTCTTCAAGTGAAAGATCAAGCTCGATGGGGACAATCTTCTTGCCCGTCTCGCTTTTTATCTCTGCAAGCCTGTCGGCTCTGCGCGCAATGACCCAGATCTCCTCACAGTTCTCAATTTTATCAAGCATTTTAACAAAATCTCTTCCCATTCCCGAGGAAGCACCGGTAACTACCGAAATTTTCATTTTTTCGTCTCCTTTTCTGTTTTTTCAATTTCTGCACAAAGTATTTTTGCAAATCTCTCAAGACCCGATTTGTCGTTCTCATCAAACCGTCCAAATAATGGGCTGTCGATATCAAGCACACCGAAAAGCTCTCCCAAAACGATAAGCGGAATTACTATTTCGCTGTTTGATGCGTCATCACACGCGATATGCCCCGAAAAGGCGTGAACATCAGGCACGACAAGGGTTTCTTTACCACTCGCCGCTGCTCCGCAGACTCCTCTTGAGAGCGGAATCTCAATGCAAGCAGGCTTACCTTGGAAGGAATTCAGCACAAGCGTCTCCCCGTCAAAAAGATAAAATCCCGCCCAGTTGAGATCGGGTAATTCGTTATACAAAAGTGCCGCCGCGTTGGCTAAATTCGCCTGAATATGCGGCACGCCCGAAATAAGCGATTTTAAGGAATCGCAAAGCGAAATATAGTCCGTCATAGCTGCTCCTTCACCGCCAAAAGCACGGTATCCCACGCGGGAATATACTCCCTGCGGCGCATATAGAATTTATATTCGGGGTATTTCTCGTGAAGTAAGAGCGGAAGCTCAAAAATATCCTCGCTTCTGTGATAAAGTGAGACCAGAAGCGCAGGATGATAGCGCTCTATCGTCTTGTGCGAGCCGCAAAGCGCCTCGCGCTCCGCACCCTCAACGTCGTATTTTATGTACTCAACGCGCGCTCCGTTAAGCACCTCGTCAAGTGAGCAGGCATCAACCTCGACCGTCCTCGCACCCTTGGTCACGGGCATGCTGTCGCCCGAAACAAGAGTCGAATTGCGGTTACCGCTACCGTCAAAGATCAAGGTCTCTCTCTTGTCCCATGCCGCATTTTGATAAGCCTTCACTTCAAAGCCCTCCTCGGCCTCCGCCCAGGCGACCAGCTTCTTGTGATTTCTCCTGTCGGGCTCAAACGCGACCGCGCTCTTAAGCCTTGCGGCATAAGGCTTTATCTCACGCAAGGTGTCGCCGTTGTACGCGCCGAGATCGGCAATATATTCAAAGCCTTCGGCATGCAAAATGTCGCCGTAGACCTCTGAAAAACATGAGTGGGTTTCACGGAGCAGCTTGACGTCACCGCTCAGCTTGTAGCCGATAACGCTCCCAAAAACCTCCTTGGATTTTTCGTCTGCCAAAAGATCTTCAACCGCACTTATCTTTTCCACGTTTTGCTCGTAAAACCGACTGTCAAAGAGATTGGTCCCGCACACGGGAACGTCGGGAGCGTAAAGCTCACACTCGTCTGCAATTCTGTAAATATTGGCAAGCACGTCGGGCAAGGACGATGCAAAGGAAAGAAGAACGATCATATTCTCCGCGCCGTATTTCTCCTTTGCCTCGCTGTATGAAAGCACGCGCCTTCCGTGGAAGAGGTGACCTCGTACAAATCCGTCGCTTGCAAAGAAATCCGAGACCTCGATACCGCGAGACGAGCATATCGAAAGTATCTTGTCGGCACCGTTTCCCATGCCGTACATAACTATTTTTTTGTCACTCTCCGAAAGATATGTCCACAAATCCTTTTTTGGCATGATAAATCTCTTTTCTTTCACTTGACATCACACTGTTTTGGTGATAAAATATTCTTATAAAACATTATAACAAATAAATTCCGATTTGTAAAGTTCAATTCAAAAAGGAGAAAGAAAATGTCCTGTATTTTTTGTAAGATAATCAGAGGCGAGATCCCCTCGTCGTGCGTGTATGAGGACGATAAGGTCTATGCATTTAAGGATATCAACCCCCAGGCAAAGGTGCACGTGCTTGTAGTACCCCGTGAACATATCGCATCCGCAGACGCGATCACTGCGGAAAACTCAGGTGCGGTTGCCGCTGTATTCGAAGCAATACCCAAGATCGCAAGGGCGCTTGAGCTTGAGGACGGCTACCGCGTTATTACCAATATCGGCGAGAACGGATGCCAGACCGTCAAGCATATCCATTTCCATATCCTCGGCGGCGAAAAGCTCCCCGAGAATATGGGTAACTAAAACAGTGAAAAACAAATGAATATATTCCCCAAAGAAAGGAAAACACTATGGAAACAACTCTTATAATCATGGCGGCAGGTATCGGCTCTCGCTTCGGTGGCGGCATCAAGCAGCTCGCTCCCGTTGGACCCTCCGGTGAGATCATTATGGATTACTCTATCCACGATGCACTTGAGGCGGGATTCAACAAGGTCTGCTTTATCATCCGTAAGGACCTTGAGGCAGATTTCCGCGAGATCATAGGCAACAGAATCGAGAAGATCTGCCCCTGCTCATACGCGTTCCAGGAGGTTGAAAATCTCCCCGGCGGATTCAAGAATCCCGAAGGCAGAACAAAGCCCTGGGGTACAGGCCACGCAGTTCTCGCTTGTAAGGGCATCGTAGACACTCCCGCACTCGTTATCAACGCCGACGACTACTACGGCAAGGATGCATACGTTAAGATGCACGACTACCTTGTAAATCAGATGGACGTTAACAACAAAGAGGTCCTTGATATCGCAATGCCCGGATTCATTCTCGGAAATACTCTCTCCGATAACGGTTCCGTTACACGAGGTGTCTGCACCGTTGACGAGAACGGCGACCTTGCTACTATCGTTGAGACAAGCAATATCTACAAGGACGGCAAGGGTGGTGCTTACGTTGAGGAAAAGGACGGCACAAAGCGTCCTATCGACGTTGAGTCCCTCGTATCTATGAACATGTGGGCATTCACACCCGAGTTCATTAACCGTCTTGAGAGCGGCTTTATCGACTTCCTCGCTTCCGGTAAGTCAACCGAGATGAAGGCGGAGTATCTCCTCCCCACCGTTATCGGTGATATGCTTAAGGCAGGCACCGCAACCGTTAAGGTCCTCAAAACCACAGACAAGTGGTTTGGCGTAACCTATAAGGAAGATAAGGACTACGTTATCGAGTCCTTCAAGAAGCTCATCGCTGACGGCGTTTACAAAGCAAAG
>JAFWXY010000051.1 GCA_017522905.1 Clostridia bacterium | reverse complement strand
TGGAAAAGAAATTATACAGTGTTCCCGAAATTCATGTGGTCAATCTCGAATATGACGTAATTACTTCCAGTTATACCGAGAATGAAGAATACACAGGCCCCGAGATAGATGGTGGTCTTGTCGGATAATATACGACAAGGCCCCCTCGAGGGGGAAAAACCGAAAAAAGACAAAGAAATTTGTTTTTTAACTATACAAGGAGAAAAAAGATGAAAAAGATTATTTCACTTTTGCTTGCTGCAGTAATGGTCGTTGCAACCTTTGCAGTTATAGCAATTCCGACAGCAGCGGTTGATGGCGACTGGTCAGTTTATACTGCATGGTCACAGCACGTAGAAGGCGATGGATACAGCGGCGTTGTACATAATATCGCTGGATATGAGTACGTAAGAGACTTAGGTTTCCAGACAATCTCTCCCTCTGAGGAGGATTCCAAGAACACAACCCCCTACGTTTTGGTTCAGACAACTAACAAGGTAAACCTCAAGCAGGGCGTTTACATGAAGGTCAGAGTTGATGATTTTACCTATTATGGTGACTCTTTGTTCGCATTTACTGTATGGGATCAGCAGGGCGTTGAGGCAGGTAAGCAGGGTGATGATTACGGACTTGGCGTAGAGATGCTTATTCGTCCCTTCAATGAAGACTACACAGGATACGACGTGGACGATAGAAACACTTGGCCCGGAGCGGTTAACTGCTTGCAGTGGTTCTCTGATACCGTAAAGGGAAGCAGAGTTTTCCACTCCTACCAGACAGGTACAACAGATCAGTCCAACCTTGATAACGATACAGACGGAACCATGTCTTGGGTACGTCAGGACCTCTTCAACGAGTATTATGACGAGGATGGCACACCTATTTTCGTCCTTGAAATCAAGTGGAATCCCGAGGCTCAGGTTGAGGGTGGCGGAACCGGTGGATACCTTGAGATGTATGTTAACGGTGCTCCCGCAGTTACTGATTTTAATATCAAGATGACCGAGTACTTCAAGTACGAGGACTTCATGGCACACATTGGATTTACAATGTACAACTCCGCTTTGGGCGGTAAGGCTAAGTGTACCATCCTTGAGTATGGTACAAGCTCTGAGCAGGGTGACTGGTTTGTACCCGACGGAGACGATAGCGCAGAGCCTATAATCAATTCTGTTGAATATGCAGATCTTGCTCCTGCTACTGATATCACTGTAGGCGAGCCTGCAATCAGATTGAACGGTGACCACGAATCCTCTGACACAAAGGGTAAACCCTCTGCATTTAACGGTAATACCATTACCATTGATGATTACGGATTTGCCAATATCCAGGCAGACCCTGACGGAGGCGCGACGATCAGCTACCGCGTTAATGACGATATTTCTTATAATGTTAAGGATTTCCCGATTTCACTTATTATTACAAGAAATTACTGTACGTGTGAATATATAGCGGACGATGATACCGGTGAGCTTATAGAGGAATGTCATTGCAATGAGACCTTAAAGATCTTTGCTAATGCGGGTAACAACGTAGCTGATAACGATACGTACAGCTTGTATACATTCTCTAATATAGAGGCGGATGAGGAAGCAGGAATAGAGGGCAAGACATATATAGAGAACTTTGTTGACGAAGAAGGTAACAGCTATCTCTATTTCATGGCAGACTGGTCTGACACCGCAAGCTTCTTGGGATCTAATGCAAGACCGCTTAACGGAAGAATCCATGGTATCCGTATCGACGTTGATAGAAACACTCTTGATTTTGTTGACGCATCCAGAAACAATTTTGACGTTTGCGAGATTGCATTCTTTAGAAATGTTAAAGAGGCGGCAGAGTATGCAAGAGGATTCATTGCAGGTCTCTGTGATGAGGAATATATTCCCGAGGACGAGACAGAGGAAGATACAGATGCCGGTGTTGAGGATGACACCGATGCGGGTGTTGAGGATGACACCGATGCGGGTGTTGAGGATGACACCGATGCAGGTGTTGAGGATAACACCGATGCGGGTGTTGAGGATAACACAGAGCCCACAACAGAGCCTGTAACAGAGCCCACAACAGAGCCCACAACAGAGCCCGTAACCGAGCCCACAACAGAGCCCACGACCGAGCCCGCAACCGAGCCCGCAACCGAGCCCGAGAAGGAGACAGAGGCAAAGACCGAGGCTAATAAGAAGCCTGCTGAGAAGGAAACAGAGAAGAATGACGATGACAAGAACGTTAATGTTAACGTAAATACGGGATGCGGCGGTACAGTCGGCTTTGGCACACTTGCAGTCGTAGCACTTGCAGGCGCAGGACTTATTTCCTTCAGAAAGAAGAAAGAGGACTAATACACTCCACTCCGACGTAATGACTTAAAAAATCATGCTTTAAGCGGAGTAAATAAGACAGATCCCCCTGCCATATGACAGGGGGATCCATCAATTGAAAATGGCTTGGAATTTGTCCAAGCCATTATTTTTATCTCTTAAAGCTCATATTCTTAACAAAGAGATCGGCAAATGAAGTATTGTGTGATAAATCAACGTAGATCGCCTTGTCCACGATCTCTGTAAGATCAATTTCTTCAAAAACTGCCCGTATGGCACCCATAAGACTGCTGTTGCCAACGGAACGGCATCTGTCGGCAAGCATAGGCGGAATAAGACCGGTTGATGCCGCGTTTTTGGGATCCATTTGCGCGGAAAATCCGCCCGCAATATAAAGCGCCTCAATATCATCAAAGCATATATTGTGCTTCTCCATAATTGTAATTATCGCGGAGTAAATAGCCGACTTTGCCAGCTGATATTGTCTTATATCCTCTTGATTCAGAGACACACCCGGCGCGATCTCGAATTCTTCCTCGTCAAGATTGCCGTACGAGTCTATCTTCGCGCGGCGAAGCAGAAAAGCGATAATGTCTACAAGACCTGTCGCACAGATGCCTCGCGCGGGCAGACCGTTGACTGTCTTGATGGCGTTGCCGTCGTAACGGTAAACGGCTCCGTCAGTAGCACTCATTCCCGAGGAGATGCATGCTCCCTCAAAGCAGGGACCTGCCGCCGCAGAGGTAGTAATTACTCTGTCTTTCGAAAGCAGCGCAATTTCGGCGTTTGTGCCGAGGTCGATAAGCAAGCGGTATTTTTGCGGAGGCAATCCTACGTGGCATATTCCCGCTACGATATCCGCACCTACAAATGAAGATACCGAGGGGAGAAGACAAACTGTTTTAACGCCCGATAGCATGAAATCCTCAGCGGGCCTTTCGACTATCTCCAAGAAGGACGGCGTGTACGGGGCTGTTCCCATAGGACTTGGGTCAACTCCCGCAAAGATGTGAAGCATGGTGGTGTTTCCCGCGACGTAAAGGGTATCAAGACCGCGGACACCAAGCTCTCGGAGCATCTCAGAGACCTCAAGGCATATAGCCTGTGTCATAGCTTGCACGCCGTTTTTCTGAGCGTATTCGATTCGGGAGATAACGTCCGCACCAAAGGATCTTTGCGGATTAGCTTTTTTTATTGTCTTGACTATGCTCTGATTATTCTTGTCGATCAAAGCCAGCGCAAGCGTTGTGGTTCCAAGGTCAAGAACGGCGTCTGTCCCGGTGTCACCTGAAGCCGGGTGAGCGTCATCCTCAAATAGCATCTCCCCCTCTTCCAATGTGTCAACTGTGATATCCTTTGTGAGAATATGCCTGCAGGCAGGGACAGGGATACCGTCAATAAGCACACGGCACTTGCCGCACGTGCCCTTGGCACCGCAAGGACGGGAAATATTTATGCCGTGGCGCATGAGCACCTTGGCGAGATTCTCCCCTTGATCGGCAGTAATTTCACGGTTGTTTAAGGTAATTTTTATTTCCATAATTATGCCTTTTTGTTTTTTTTTCTTGTCATATCAATTTTACTATATTAGTCGCACAAAGTCAACATATGATCAAAAAAATGTCCACAAGGAGCAAAATTGGTCGAATTATTTATCAAATTCCCAAAAAAGTATTGACAACAAAGGAAAACTTAGCTATAATTATTATGTATATATTTATTCTGTTTTAAGTGCAGGCTTTATAACCGCACAGCCCCGAGGGGCGGAAAGGAAAATAGAGATGTTTTTTAAAAAGAAGAAAAAAGGTCCTGTTGAAATCAGATTGAACGAGAATCAGTTCTGCTCTGTTATTGAAGAGAGAAGTGAGGACGTTACAAACAAGTATTGCATTCTTGCAACAAGCGATACCTACAATCTCCTTTACAGAGACGGTAGATTTATGGGTATGCCCGCGCCCTACGGCGGAGCTATTTACCCCTTTGCGATAGACCCCACAAAGCAGGGATCCAACGGCCAGAAGAAGCAGTTCCGCTCCGCAAAGGTAGTTTGCCTTTCCAAGGACTTCAACCTTAAGGTATTCTGGGGCACAGAGACTCCCTTTATCTTCGAGGATAAGGACAACCACAAGGCATACGAGGTTGGCGCACGCGGCGCGTTCTACGTAAACATCGATCCTACAGATGCCGCACGTAAGGCAGACCAGTTCTATAGCAAGTGCTTGACACAGAGAAACGCGGCTCTCTTTGATACAGAGGCTCTCCGTGATTTCTTGCGTGAAGCATTTATCATGCACATCGGCGCAAAGATCCAGGACTACATAGAGGAAAAGGACAGAAACATCGCAAACTACGTTGGTCTTATGCCCTCTGAGATCCTTGAGATCAGTAAGGAGCTTTGCCCCAAGATGAAGGATATCTTCGGCGCATACGGTCTTTCCATCGTAATGGAAGCAAGCCAGGGCTCTATCTTGCAGGGTCTCGTGGTTAAAGAAATCGTAAGAGACTGATTTTAGAAAGGCAGGAATTTACTATGGGATTTTTTAAGAGAAGCTTTCAGAAAAACGTGACCCGAAACAACGAATTTCTCAAGGATTATGCAATAAAGTGCAACGGACTTTCTCTTTATGTTGAGGAAAATGAGAAGGTGCAGAAGGAGCTTAACGCACTTAAGGATGACTTCCAGTACACGGTTGCAACCAATATCCGCGATGCAAAGTCGGTTGAAAAGAAGATCAAGAAGGATTTTGATGCTCTCACACTTCTTCTTCAGCAGGACGGCTGGGATGAGAAGGAGGTTCTTCTCCTTATCAGAGGGCTCCGCAGATACATAATCGAAATTTCCTCAATGAGATAATCGCACCAAATAAATTTGTGAGGTTGGAATATGAATAACGATCGTCGCTGTGCTCAGTGCGGATCAAAAATGGTTCAGACAGGAACTGAGTATAATACCGCCATATATCATTGCCGTAGCTGCGGAAACAACGAGTACGTGCAGATGTCGGTAAATGATAATAGCGAATACCTTCACAGAAGAAGCATGCTGCTTGGACGTGTCAGAAAGGGGATACTTGAGTGGGAGGTTACCCAGTGGGACGCATTGCGCATTGAGATCATTGATTTCACAAACGCATTCCACGCCGCCCGAAACGATCTTTATTTCCAGATGGCAATAATAGCGTGCCTGACAAAGGGATTCCATGACCTTGATGACGTGAGATACAAGGAATGTAAGCGTATCTTCAAGGTGACGGAAAAGGTTTATAAGCGTTATACAAAGCACCCCGAGAATTTGCCCGCCGAAATGGGTACGACGGGAGCTATGGAATACGAGGAATACAGACAGCTCTACAAGAAGTGCAAGAATGAGTATCAAAGCAAGAAGCTGATCTACAAGGCACTCTTTACAGTGGGCAAAAAGCTTATTCCGATACCTAAGCTTTAATTACATAGAAAACCGCTCGGTTATCCGAGCGGTTTTTGTAATTTTATGTCGATTTTTCAACCGTAGATAGATTCTGCGTATCTTACGGCGCTCATTGCATCCTCGCCGTAGAAGTCGGCACCGATAGACTCGGCGTATTCAGCGGTCAAAACCGCGCCTCCAACCATAATTTTTATTTCAGGTGCTTTTTCTCTGAAGAGCTTGATAGTGTCCTCCATCGCGGGCACCGTGGTTGTCATCAGAGCGCTGAGGCTTACTATTCGAGCATTATTCTTGATAGCGGCATCGAGTATTACCTCAGGGGGCACGTCGCGACCGAGATCAATTACGTTGTAGCCGTAGTTCTCAAGCAGAAGAGCAACTATGTTCTTTCCGATGTCGTGAATATCGCCCTTGACCGTCGCAACTATTATCGTAGCCTTGTCGGTAGGCTTAGCGTTGCTGAGGGCGATCTTGATAGGCTCAAAGGCAGATTTTGCAGCATCGGCACTCATAAGCAAGCCGGGGAGGTATATCTTCTGTGCCTCAAAGCCGCGTCCAACCTCGTCAAGTGCGGGGATTATCTCACTGCTGACAATTTCAAGAGGCGCCTTGTCTTGAAGCTCAGCCACCGCAAGCTCTCTCGCCTTCTCGCCAAGTCCCCTCACAATTGCATCCTTAAGCGAAAGATTGGCGGTTACGGATGTGCCTGCCGCACCGGATGATACCGTAGAGCCAAGAGTCACCTTTGAGGCAAACTCGATGTATTCGGAGCAATTTTCGTCAAGACCGCGAAGGGTGCGGTGCGCGTAATATACCTTCATCATTTCAGTTGAGAAGGGATTCATAATTGCGGCGGAAAGCCCGGCATCAAGTGCATTTGCAAAAAATATGCTGTTGAGAATATCACGGTTCGGGAGTCCAAAGGAGATGTTTGAAACGCCTAAGACCGTGTTCGCGCCAAGCTCGTTTTTGATTCTGCGCAGAGCATCAAGAGTGACAGTCGCCGCAAGGGGCGCGGCGCTTATAGCCATTGTCAGAGCATCGAAAATAATATCCTTCTTGTCTAGCCCATATTTTGCGGCCTCGGCAAGAATTTTTTTTGCAATTGCTACTCGTCCGTCGGCACTTTCGGGAATGCCGTTCTCGTCAAGCGTTAGGGCAACGCAAACGCCGCCGTATTTTTTGGCAAGAGGGAATACCGCCGCCATAGATTCTGCTTTGCCGTTGACCGAATTTATTATCGGCTTGCCGTTGTAGAGTCGGAGCGCAGGCTCAAGAGCCAACGGATCCGCAGTGTCAATCTGCAAGGGCAGAGCGCATACAGCCTGAAGCTCGCAAACAACCTTCTTTAACATCTTGCGCTCGTTGATCTCGGGCAGACCCACGTTAACGTCAAGCAGATGCGCGCCCGCGCTCTCCTGGTCAAGTCCTTCCTTGAGGATAAATCCGAGATCGTTGTCACGTAGAGCCTGTTTAAAGAGCTTTTTGCCCGTGGGATTAATGCGCTCACCGATAAGAATGGGAGATCCTCCGATCTCAACTGCATTTGTGTATGACGATACAAGAGTGTGATTTTTTTGAGTTATTAGCTGAGGCATCAGCTTTTTAGAGGTGAGCGCCGCAATATATTCAGGCGTCGTGCCACAGCAACCGCCCACGATACGTACACCCTTGTTTATAAGGGCTTCTACCTCGTCGGCAAACTCCTCGGGGGTGACGTTGTAGACGGTCTTGCCGTCCTTTATTTCGGGGAGCCCCGCGTTTGGCATAAGCAAAACGGGAACAGACGCGTATTCAAGAAGCTCCTCTACAACGGGAACAAGCTGCTTTGGCCCAAGCGAGCAATTCGCACCTATCGCGTCCGCACCCATACCCTCAAGCATAGCAACCATCGCGGCGGGAGAAGCGCCTGTCAAGAGGCGCTTGTCTGCACCGTAGGCGTTGGAGACGAATACGGGAAGAGAAGAATTCTCCTTTGCGGCTAAAAGAGCCGCCTTAGTCTCGTAGCTGTCGCTCATCGTCTCAATGAGGATAAGATCAACTCCGTATTTCACACCGAGTCTTACACTTTCTGCAAAGATCGATACGGCATCTTCAAAATCAAGCTCGCCGTAGGGCTTTAAAAGCTTGCCCAAGGGACCAATGTCAAGCGCAATGAACTTCTCCGCCTCGCCCTTTGAGGTCTCTCTGGCGACCTTGGCGTTACTGATGGCGGCAGAGATAATTTCCTCAAGCTCCTCGCGGGAGAACTTTAATGTGTTTGCACCGAATGTGTTAGTTGTTATTACGTTTGCGCCCGCATCGTAGTATGAGCGGTGGATCGACTTGATGACATCGCTGTGGGAGAGGTTCCACCTCTCGGGAAGCTCACCGGGAGCAAGTCCCTCCTTTTGAAGGAGAGTTCCCATGCCACCATCCATAAATAAGAGGTTTTCTTTTATGTATTCAAGTATTTTCATAATAGTCCTTTTATGCTTTAGAAAGGCTTTTTGATAATATCCGAAAGATTGGATTGAATTTTCTCGGCAACCTCGGGCTTGTTCATCGAGTAAACGTGAACGTTTGTGATGCCGTTTGCGTAAAGGTCGATGATCTGGTCGGTAGCGTAGGCGATTCCTGCCTGCTTCATAGCGGCGGGATCATTTCCGAACTTGTCAAGCAACGAAATAAATCGACGGGGAATAAACGATCCGGAAAGCTTGATCGCGCGATCAATCTGAGTCGCATTTGTGATGGGCATGATTCCGGGGATAACGGGAACGGTTATGCCCGCCTCTCTTATTTTGTAAAGAAAATTGTATAGCAGATTGTTGTCGAAAAACATCTGTGTCGTAAGGAAATCACATCCGGCGTCAACCTTTTCCTTAAGATATTTGATATCTTCCTTCTGACTTGCGCTCTCGGGATGGATCTCGGGGTAGCATGCTCCTCCGATGCAAAGACCGCTGTCGTGGTCCTTAAGCTCTCGCACAAGGTCTATCGCGTGCTTGTACACCCAATCTGAGCGGTCAGCGTTCTGCATATCGGCGGGAATATCGCCGCGCAGTGCCATGACGTTCTCAATTCCCGCGTCCTTTATCCGTTCAATCATAGAG
>JAFWXY010000050.1 GCA_017522905.1 Clostridia bacterium | reverse complement strand
TGGTATAAAAACAGGATATACTAGTAAAGCGGGAAGATGTTTAATAACTTCAATTTTAAGTGGGGATAGAACTTTAATTACAATGGTTTTAGGGTGCGAAAGTAAAAAGCAAAGGACAGAGGAAACAATAATTCTCTGTCCTTTTGTTTTTTCACTTCGTCATCTTCTCCTGCTTGACCTTTTTGTCAATTACATGGCGGGATGCAAGCTCGCGCTTGATGTCGTCAAGAGAGATTCCCATCTGCACCATAAGCACGAGAACGTGATATGTAAGATCTGAGATCTCGTAGATCGTTTCCGCCTTATCGTCCGCCTTACCGGCGATAATAACCTCGGTACACTCCTCGCCGACCTTCTTGAGAATCTTGTCAATTCCCTTCTCGAAAAGGTAAGTGGTGTATGAGCCCTCCTTCTTCTCGGTCTTTCTGCCCTCGATAAGCTTCATAAGCGACTCAAGCGAGAATGCGCTCTCCGAAAGCTCGCTATTTTCCCAAACAGGCTTCGTAAAGCAAGAAAAGCTTCCCGTGTGGCAGGCAGGTCCGTCGGGCTCAACTATCACCTCAAGTGCATCGTTGTCACAGTCCGCGGTGATAGAAACTATGTGCTGATAATTTCCGCTCGTCTCACCCTTTAGCCAAAGCTCTTGACGAGAACGGCTGTAAAAGCAGGTAAGCCCCTTCTCCATCGAAATTTCAAGGCTCTCGCGGTTCATATATGCGACCGTCAGCAGTTTCTTGGTTTTATTATCTATAACGACTGCGGGAATAAGCCCCTTTTCATCAAATTTAAGCCCGTTTATATTAATCATGGTATCTCTCCTTTAAAGCCTTGCGGGAATATTTTTTTCTTTAAGAGCGCGCTTGAGGTCGGGTATCCTTACCTCTCCAAAATGGAATATAGAAGCGGCAAGACCTGCCGACATGTCGGGTATCTCATTAAACAGGGTTACAAAGTCCTCTATACTTCCTGCACCACCCGATGCAACTACGGGAACCTTAACGGCATCGCACACCGCTTGCAGCATCGGGAGATCAAAGCCCGCCTTAACTCCGTCGGTGTCAATCGAATTCAGCACGACCTCGCCCGCGCCTCGCTCGACACACTCCTTTATCCAACAAATCGCTTCCTTGCCTGTGTTCTCTCGTCCGCCCTTGGCAAAGACGCGAAAAACACCGTCTACTCGCTTTACGTCCGCAGAAATTACAACACACTGATTGCCGTATCTTTTCGCCGCCTCGTCTATAAGCGAGGGATTTCTGATAGCACCCGAATTCACGCTTACCTTGTCGGCGCCGCATTTGAGCACTCGGTCAAAGTCCTCCACCGTGTTGATCCCACCGCCAACCGTGAGAGGAATGAATATCTGACCTGCCACCTCGCGCAAAATATCGGTAAAGAGCCGTCTTCCTTCGTATGATGCGGTTATATCGTAAAACACAAGCTCGTCAGCTCCTGCCAAGCTATAGTATTTTGCAAGCTCTATGGGAGAAGATACGTCGCTGAGTCCTGCGAAATTCACTCCCTTTACCACCCTGCCGTCCTTTACGTCAAGACAAGGTATGATTCTCTTCGTTATCATGTCTCTACTCTTTTCTTATCCTTTAGCCTTGTTGATAGCCTCTTCAAGCTCTATTGCACCCGTGTAGTACGCCTTACCGATAATCGCGCCGTAAATATCAAGCGCGGAGAGCTTTTCTACGTCATCCATCGAGGAAACACCGCCCGATGCCACAAGCTGCATGTCGTATTTCTCGGAAAGTGTGCGATAAAGCTCATGGTTAGCCCCCTTCATTGCCCCGTCCTTTGAAATATCGGTGCAAATTATCGTTTTGACTCCCATTCTCTGCATCTTCTCGCAGAAATCATATGCGTCAATATCGCTTTTTTCTATCCAGCCCTTTATGGCGATCTTGCCATCCTTGATGTCGGCGCCAACCGCGATTTTCTCTCCGTACTTTGCAACCGCCGAAGCCAAAAAGCTCGCGTCGGTAACTGCCGCCGTGCCGAGAATAACTCGCTCAACTCCTGCCTCAAAATACCTCTCAACGGTAGCCATGTCTCGAATACCGCCGCCTATCTCGCAGGAAAGTGAGGTGTTGCTTGCTATCGCCCTGACAACCTCAATATTAGGTGTCGTGCCGTTCTTTGCGCCCTCAAGGTCGACTAAATGCACCCATTCAGCACCCTTGGCTTCAAAATCACGCGCAACCGACACAGGGTCGTCGCTATATACTGTCATTTGATTATAATCGCCCTTAAATAACCGCACAGCCTTGCCGCCGTACAGGTCGATTGCGGGAAAGATCAACATTTTTGCTTCTCCTATTTACATTTCACAAAATGCCTTTAAAATTTTTAGTCCAACGTCACCGCTCTTCTCGGGGTGAAACTGACAACCGCAAACGTTTCCGCTCGCCACAGCCGCGGTGATGTACGCACCGTATTCGGTATCGGCAATCACACTATCATCGCAATCTGCCGCGTAATAGGAATGCACGAAATAAACGTAGTCGCCCTCGTTTATATACTTGAATATCGGATGCCTTTCGCCCCTTATTCTAAGATAATTCCAGCCTATCTGCGGTATGGGTAAATTGTCGGGTATCACGTCGGATATCGGGCGAATATCACCCTTAATCATTCCAAGCCCCTTATGCTCGCCGTACTCAAATCCGCGCTCGAGCAACAGCTGCATACCAAGGCAGATGCCCATTATCGGCTTGCCCTTCTCTGCCTCTTCGAGGAGCATCTTGTCAAGCCCCGATTCACGAAGCTTCTCTGCCGCGTCGCCAAACGCGCCAACACCGGGAAGGATCAGCCTGTCTGCGCCTCGAAGCACACAGGGATCGGAGGTAACCACTACCTCCTCGCCTATCGCTCCAAATGAGCTTTTAAGAGAGAAAAGATTTCCTACTCCGTAGTCAATTATCGCCGTCATAATACTCCCTTGGTGCTTGGCACCTGATCTGCAAACCGCTCGTCAATGGCAACCGCCGCGCGAAGCGCTCTGCCTGCCGCCTTAAACGCACCCTCAATTATGTGGTGTGTGTTCTTGCCGTCAAATTTCTTTATGTGAAGCGAGCATTTTGCCTCGCGCACAAATCCGTACCAGAACTCCTCAACAAGCTCCGTGTCAAAGTCTCCCACTCTCGGCGAGGGAAGGTCAAGCGTGCATCCAAGATATGCTCTGCCCGAAAGATCAACTGCCGCAAGGATCAAAGCCTCATCCATAGGGAGAATCATCGAGCCGTAGCGGTTGATTCCCTTCTTGTCGCCAACCGCCTCTGCAAACGCCTTACCAAGGCAGATGCCTATGTCCTCTGTCGTGTGGTGAGCATCCACGTTCATATCGCCCTTGCATTTAACGGTAAGATCAAAGCGACCGTGCGACGCAAAAAGCGTCAACATGTGGTCTAAAAATCCGCATCCCGTGTCTATTTTGCTCTTTCCCTCACCGTCAAGGTTGAGTCTGAGCTTTATATCTGTCTCCGCGGTCTTGCGGTTTATCTCACTAACTCTCATTTTTTCTCCTCCAGAATATCCTTTACTGCGGCTATAAGCGCCTGCATCTGTCCAAGTGAGCCTACCGTAATTCGGTTATAATCCGAGATTATCGGCTTTTGCCAATGGCGAACGAGTATTCCTCTCTCTCGAAGCTTTGAGTAAAGCTCCCCGCCCCCGATCTTCTCGTGCTTGGCAAAAAGGAAATTTGCCTTTGAATCGGTCAGGCTAAAGCCAAGAGACTTAAGCTCCCCTGCCGCATATTCCCTGTTTTCCATTATTCTCTTGCAATTCTCTCTCGTGTATTCCTCGTCCTCAAGAACACCAAGTCCCGCCGCCATCGTCATTGAGTTGACGTTGTAGGGGTTTGTCGAGTATCTTATCATGTTGAGGTCGGCAATCAGCGCGGGAGATCCTATTCCAAATCCAAGCCTCGCACCCGCCATAGATCTCGACTTTGAGAAGGTCTGGGTTACAAGAAGATTGTCGTATTTTTTCGTCAACCATACCGCACTTTCCGCACCGAAATCAACGTAAGCCTCGTCGATGACAACCACGTTGTCAGGATTGGATTTGACTATTCTTTCAATCTCGTCAAGAGAAAGCGCGATTCCCGTCGGCGCATTGGGGTTTGCAATAAATATCGTCTTATTCTTGCCGACATAATCCTCAACGTTTATATTGAACTGATCGTCAAGCGGGATCTCAGTATACGGCACACCGTTAAGAGAAGCAAACACCGAATAAAACCCATAGGTGATATTCGGGAATATCGCACCGTTGTCCCTGTCGCAAAACGCCATAAACGCAAAGTTGAGCACCTCGTCAGAGCCATTGACGCAGATAACGCACTCGGGTGATACGTCATAAAGCTCAGACAGCTTTGCCACAAGCCTCTTCGCCTCGGGATCGGAGTAAAGCTCTGCACTCTCTGCAGCACGCGCCGCATACTCAACCGCTTTTTTCGACGGAGGAAACGGAGACTCGTTGGTATTCAATTTTATGTATTTTCTTTCCTTTGGCTGCTCGCCCGGCGTATAGGGCGTAAGGCCCTTATACTTCTCGCTTAAAAACCTGCTCATTTTTATTATTCGTCCTCAAAACGGACCGTCGCGCTCTTGGCATGCGCTCCAAGTCCTTCCTTTTCTGCAAAGAATGCAACGTCGTTCGCTACTGCTCTGAGTGCATCCCTTGTATAATACGTGTACTGTGTCTTCTTTACAAAATCGTCTACCGACAAGGGGCTTGAGAATTTTGCCGTGCCGCTTGTGGGAAGCGTGTGGTTGGGACCTGCAAAGTAGTCTCCAAGTGCCTCAGGACAATTTCTGCCCATAAATATAGAACCGGCGTGGCGGATCTTGTCAAGATAATCAAAGGGATTGTCAATGCAAAGCTCAAGATGCTCGGGGGCTATCTCGTTTGCAATCGCAATCGCCGCATCAAGCGTGTCTGCCACGATTATCTTGCCGTTTCTGTCAATCGACTCTCGCGCGATCTCCGCACGGGCAAGCCTTGGAATCTGAGATTCAAGCGCCTCGCTTACCTTTTCTGCAAGCTCGAAACTGTCGGTAACAAGCACAGCACTTGCCATTCTGTCGTGCTCTGCCTGAGAAAGCAGATCAGCCGCAACGTGACGTGGATTACTCTTTCCGTCTGCCACAACGAGTATCTCGCTGGGTCCCGCGATCATGTCGATGGATACAACGCCGTATACCTGCTTTTTCGCCTCTGCAACAAACGCGTTGCCGGGTCCAACTATCTTGTCCACCTTAGGCACGCTCTCTGTTCCGTACGCAAGAGCCGCAATCGCCTGCGCACCGCCAACCTTGATTATCGTGTCTATTCCTGCGATCTTCGCCGCCGCCAAAATCACGGGATTAACCTTGCCGTTCTTCTGCGGAGGAGTGACCATTACTACCTCGCCGACACCCGCGATCTTTGCAGGGATAGAATCCATAAGAACAGTCGAGGGATACGCCGCAGTGCCGCCGGGCACGTAAAGTCCCGCGCAGTCAACAGGAATGACCCTCTGACCGATAATCACACCGTCATTACCCTTTATCTCAAATCCGCTTTTCTTTTGTTTCTCGTGATATCTTCGTATATTTGCCGCAGCCTTCTTTATTATCTCGATAAATTCGGGCTCGACCAAGGAAAACGCCTCATCAATCTCCTCTGCAGTTACCTTGAGAGAGGAAAGCCTCGCCTTATCAAATTTTTCCGTATATTCAAGGAGCGCCGCGTCTCCGCGCTCTCTTACGTTTCTTATTATCTCCGCCACGGTATCCTCAACGTTTACCGTGGGCACCGCACGTGCGAATATCTCCTTGTTCCCGACCTCGCCGTATTTGAGTATCTTTATCATTTTTTCGTTTCCTCGTATAAGCCTTGTCTTATTTTTTCGATCATCTCACCCTTGAATTTTGTGCTTGCCTTGTTTGCTATAAGTCTCGCGCTTATAGGTATGATGTCCTCAACCACCTCAAGCCCGTTCTCCTTGAGTGTCCTGCCCGTCTCAACAATGTCAACGATAACGTCGGACAGAGAAAGAATGGGAGCCAGCTCAATAGAGCCGTTTAAGTGAATAATATCTATCTCTCTACCCTTTTTGGTGTAGTGCGATTTTGCAATGTTAGCAAACTTCGTAGCAACTCTCAATGCTCTCTTGGGATTGTCCTTAAAGGAGTTGGGGGCGGCAACCGCCACTCTGCATTTACCTATATTAAGGTCCAGAAGCTCGTATACGTCGGGAGAATATTCAAGTAAAATATCCTTGCCCGCAACTCCGATATCCGCCGCTCCGCGCTCAACGTAAATTGCAACGTCAGAGGGCTTGACCCAGAAGTACCTTATTCCCTTTTCCTCGTTTTCAAAGGTCAGCTTGCGGTTGTCCTCTCGTATCGAGGGGCACTCAAATCCCGCCGCTTCAAACATAGCGTAAACCTTTTCTCCAAGTCTGCCCTTAGGGAGGGCGATATTCAAATATTCCATTTTCGCTCTCCTTAGATCTCTAATATCTCGCGGACGCGGAGCTTTTCGGGCTTCACCCTGCCGCTTACCACCTTTTTGCCGCTCTTTATCATCTCGTCTGCCGCCATAACTATATCTTCAAGAGACGCATCATCGCCATACTGCAAAAACACGTCCGCGTCGTATTCATCCTCAGCGATCTCAAGCATATCAAGAAGATCAAGATATACCGCAAAGCCGATCGCTCCGCTTCTCTTTCCCATTCTCTCCATCAGCTTATCGTATCTTCCGCCCGAAAGCACGCTTGTGGGTATTCCCCTGACAAAGCCCTTGAATACGATGCCTGTGTAGTATCTCATATCGTCCACGACGGAAAAGTCTATTCTCACCTTATCCCCAAAGCTCGCCCATAGAACCTTTATTATCGCCGCAAAGCCCTCTGCAAGAGAATAAGCCTTACTGCCCTCGAGTATTCGGAGCATCTCATCGCAGCCACCCTTCATCGAAACAAGCGACTTCAGAATACCTATCTCGCCTTCATCCGCATCAATACATGCACATGCCGCGTCGATTCCCTGCGCATTCTTTTCTCCGATAGCGGTGATAAGCCTTCCCTTGGTCTCCTCACTAAGCTCCATCGAGTCAATTATAGCCGAAACAACACCGAGGTGAGAAATATCAAGCACAAAATCGTCAGAGATCTCGGCAAGGCTCTTAGCTGCAAGCATCAAGACCTCGCAGACGTTGTAATCGTCTATCTCTCCTATGCACTCAAGACCCGATTGCATGATCTCCTTAAATGCAAATCCACCGCGAGGAACGCGATAAACGTTCTCGTTGTAATAAACTCTGCGCACGCCGCTCTCGCGCTCGCCGCTATGCTTAACTATCGAAAGCGTAACGTCGGGCTTTAGAGCCATAAGCTTGCCTGTCGTATCGGTGAATGCAATTATATTGTCCGAGAGCAAGAAGCTCTTGTTTCTGACGTAGAGGTCATACTCCTCAAACTTGCTCATCTTATATTGTGAATATCCGTAGCTCTCGTAAAGTGAGCGCAACGCGTATATTGTTTTTTCGGTAGATGTAAGTGAATTCGTATTCATATAGGTATTCCTTTACGATTTACTTTGTTTGTTCTTTTTAAGCACGGACCTGTATCCGCCGCTGCCGTATGCAAGACACTTGTTTACTCGGCTTATTGTAGCGGTGCTGGCTCCCGTTGCCGCCTCGATCTTCTGATATTTCTCGCCATTGTCAAGCATTCTTGCAACCGCGTAGCGCTGTGAAATATCCTGAATCTCCTTTATCGTACAAACATCCTCAAAAAATCTTGCACATTCATCAATACCGTCAAGGCTGAGTATCGCTTCAAACAGTGCTTTTGCTTCGGACGTTAGCTTGGGTTTCATCAGACAGACCTCCTAAATATGCTTTTACCGTAAGATAAAAGCGGCTTTCTAAAATACTTTATCATTTTACCACGCTAAAGTGTTAAAGTCAATAGCTTTTTCAAAAATATATATAAGTTTTTTCTCTTTCACAAAAGAAAATTTCCGCGCCGCGCGCCCATATGCCGTTTATATAAAAAATGCAGACAAAATGTGCTTTTTTCTGCGAAAGCTATTGACAAAGGGGTGGAAGGGTGATATACTATTTCCATACGATAGAGGCGCACCTTAGTATCAGTAGCCGTCGTGCAAGCCTGCGTGGGCGTTGCGGCGGTAAAAGGACTGGGTGCCGAAGGGAGTCTTATTCACGCTAAGGCTTTTCTGGCTCGGCGGATAACATCCGCTCTGCTGTCGTTGCGGACACCCGCACGGAGTGCTATCTGCTTACTTTCCTACTTCAGTAAAGTCAGGTGGCCGTTTTTACGGCTTATTTTACTTTAAGGGGCAAATTCAGGCGGCAGAGAGCATTTGTGTTCCCTGCTTTAATTTTTTTATTAATATATTTGGAGGTCAAACTTTATGAAGAAAACCGTTTTCACAGGCGCGGCTACGGCGATAATTACTCCCTTTAAAAATGGTAAAATTGATTATGCAAGCTTTGAGAAGCTTATAAATTGGCAGATTGCAGAGGGCATCGACGCCATCGTGGTCTGCGGTACTACAGGCGAGGCATCCACACTCACCGATGACGAGCACAGAGACGCCATCAAGTTTGCGGTTGATACGGTGGCAGGCAGAGTTCCCGTAATTGCAGGCACAGGCTCTAATGACACAGCATACGCCATCGAGCTTACCAACCACGCCTGCGAGGCGGGTGCTGACGCGGTGCTTGTGGTTACACCCTACTATAACAAGGCAACTCAGAAGGGCCTTATCGAGATGTTCACCGCAATCGCAGACGCATCCCCAAAGCCCGTTATTCTCTATAACGTCCCCTCCCGCACAGGCTGCAACATCCTCCCCGCTACCGCAGCTAAGCTTGCAGAGCACGATAATATCGTAGCAATCGAGGAGGCGTCGGGCAACCTTTCACAGGTGGCAGAGCTTGCACACCTCGTTGGAGATAAGCTCGATATCTACTCGGGTAACGACGACCAGATCGTTCCGATCCTCTCTCTTGGCGGAAAGGGCGTTATCTCGGTTCTCTCCAACCCCATGCCCCGCGCAACAAGTAAGATGTGCCACGATTTCATTGAGGGCAATATCAAGGAATCAAGACAGGCTCAGCTTGATCTTATCCCCTTCATCAATGCACTCTTCTGCGAGGTCAATCCAATTCCCGTAAAGGCGGCAATGTCGCTTATGGGCTATTGCGAGAATAGCCTCCGCTCTCCCTTGACAGCTATGGAGCCCGAGCACGAGGCAAGGATGGCTGAAATTATGAAAGGTCTTGGACTTATCTGATCATGAAAATACTAATTAACGGAATCGGCGGCAGAATGGGCGCCGAGGTAAAAAAGCTTGTGCTTGAGGGCTACCGCGAGTCTGTACTCGCCTGCGGAGTTGATATCACCCCCGTCTCTATCCCCGAAGCACCTGTATATACCGCGTATGCAGACGTAAAGGAAGAGGTAGATTGCATCATCGACTTCTCGCACCATACAGCCACCCCCGCTCTCCTTGAGTACGCGACAGAAAAAAATATCCCCGTCGTGCTCTGCACCACGGGACACGATGAAGCCGAAATAGCGCTCATCAAAAAAGCGGCAGAAAAGATAGCTCTTTTCCACTCCGCAAATATGTCGCTTGGCGTAGCCCTTCTTTGCGAGCTTGCAAGGATCACCGCAAAGACCTTCCCCGATGCCGACATCGAGATTATCGAGAAGCACCATAACCGCAAGCTCGATGCTCCCAGCGGCACGGCGCTCCTTCTCGCCCGCGAAATTCAGAAGATCAGAGAAAAAGCCTTCTTCTCCTTCGGCAGACAGGGTCAGGCTAAGAGAATGAATGACGAGATCGGCATCCACGCCGTTAGAATGGGTAATATCGTCGGCGAGCACGAGGTAATCGTTGGAACCGATACCCAGACAATAACACTCAAGCACGAGGCACACAGTCGCTCGCTTTTCGCAGAGGGTGCTATCGTTGCGGCAGATTTCATTAAGGATAAGTGTGCAGGACTTTACGATATGCAC
>JAFWXY010000049.1 GCA_017522905.1 Clostridia bacterium | reverse complement strand
TGCCCGGCACTATCATGAAGGTAAACGTGACTGCAGGCCAGGCAGTAAAGAAGGGCGACGTTCTTTGCGTGCTTGAGGCTATGAAGATGGAGAACGATATCTCCGCACCCCAGGATGGCGTAGTTGCATCTGTAAACGTACAGAAGGGTGCAAGCGTTCAGGGCGAGGAAGTTCTCGTAACGCTCAATTAATAAGCTTCCAACTCTATAAAAATACTCAGAAAGGAATTATTATAGATGGAAGGCATCTTAAACACAATACTCAATTTTGTGAAGAGCATGGGCTTCAACTACATCTTCGGCGAGCAAAGCTACGTTGACGGTGTGTGGATGGGCTGGCAGTACCTTGTAATGTATCTTATTGCGGGCGTACTGATCTATCTTGCCATCGGCAGAAAATTTGAGCCTCTGCTTCTTCTTCCCATCGCCATCGGTATGCTGCTTACCAACCTGCCGGGCGCAAATCTCTTCCACCTTGAAATGTGGATAGATCACGACGTGGCTCCCACGGTGCTCGATTCGATCATGCTGGCAATCAACAAGGGCGGATTTTTGGATCTGCTTTATATGGGCGTTAAGCTTGGTATATATCCCTGTATCATATTCATCGGTATCGGTGCTATGACCGACTTTACCCCCCTTATCGCAAACCCCAAGTACTTCCTTATCGGTGCAGGCGCACAGACAGGAGTATTCGTGGCATTCTCCGCGGCGTTCCTGACAGGACTTTACACAATAGGAGAGGCGGCGTCAATCGGTATTATCGGCGGAGCGGACGGACCTACGGCTATCCTTGTTACAAAGACACTCGGACCCGCGCTTCTCGGTGCGATCGCAATTGCGGCGTATTCATACATGGCGCTGATCCCGATGATCCAGCCTCCCTTTATGAAGATGCTCACGACCAAGAAGGAGCGTCTTATCAAGATGCCCAAGCTTCGTCCCGTATCAAAGATAGAAAAGCTTGTTTTCCCCGTGCTTGTAACCTTCGTTGTCGGACTTTTGGTTCCCGATGCGCTTGCGCTTATCGGATGCTTGATGTTCGGTAACATACTCAACGTGTGCGGAGTTGCAGAGCGTCTTTCAAAGACAGTTCAGAACGAGCTTATGAACATTGTAACAATTATGCTTGGTATCAGCGTAGGTGCAACCGCATCTGCACAGAACTTCTTGAGTCTCCAGACGGTCATCATCATCTTCTGCGGACTTGCGGCGTTCTGCGTATCCACCATGGGCGGACTTATCACCGCAAAGATCATGAACTGGCTTTCGGGCGGTAAGATCAATCCGCTTATCGGCTCTGCAGGCGTCTCTGCCGTACCTATGGCGGCACGCGTTTCGCAGGTAGTCGGACAGAAGGAGGATCCGTCAAACTTCCTTTTGATGCACGCTATGGGACCCAACGTAGCAGGAGTTATCGGCTCTGCCGTTGCGGCGGGCGTGTTCCTCAGTTGGATAGGATAATTTGAAGAAAGGTTAGGTTTTATATAAATGGCACAGGTAAAGATCACCGAAACTGTATTGCGTGACTCCCACCAGTCGCTCATCGCTACAAGAATGACGACCGAGGAGATGCTTCCTATCCTTGCAGAGATGGATAAGGTTGGCTACCACTCCCTTGAGGCGTGGGGCGGCGCTACCTTTGACTCCTGCATGAGATTTTTGAATGAAGATCCTTGGGAGAGACTGCGCAAGATCAGAGCAGAGGTTAAGAACACAAAGCTCCAGATGCTCTTCCGCGGACAGAACATTCTCGGCTACCGCCACTATTCCGACGACGTTGTTGAATATTTCGTTCAGAAGTCCATCGCAAACGGTATTGATATTATAAGAATTTTCGACGCGCTTAACGACCCCCGTAACCTCACAACCGCGATCAACGCGACAAAGAGAGAGGGCGGACACGTTCAGGCGGCGTTCAGCTACACAACAGGTCCCGTGTATACAATGGATTACTACTCCGAGTATGCAAAGAGACTTGAGGATATGGGCGCAGACTCTATCTGCATCAAGGATATGGCAGGCTTGCTCCGCCCCTTCGATGCTTATGAGCTCGTTAAGACTCTCAAGGAGAGCGTAAGC
The DNA here is from genome assembly GCA_017522905.1 of Clostridia bacterium. Lineage (GTDB taxonomy): Bacteria > Bacillota > Clostridia > Oscillospirales > CAG-272 > SVTX01. The sequence continues at coordinate 11,523 of JAFWXY010000049.1, read as the reverse complement.
GTTCCAATCCAGCTCCATACACACTACACGGCAGGTCTTGCTTCAATGACGCTCTTGAAGGCTATCGAGGCAGGCGTTGACGTAGTTGATACTGCAATTTCCCCCATGGCTATGGGTACGTCACAGCCCCCCACAGAGACACTTGTTGCAACTCTCCAGGGCACAGAGTATGATACAGGCATCAGCCTCGAGGCTCTTGATAAGATCACAAAGCACTTTGCTCCTCTCCGCGAGAAGTACCTCGCAGACGGACTTCTTAACCCCAAGGCGCTTAAGGTAGACGTAAACGCGCTTATCTATCAGGTTCCAGGCGGAATGCTCTCCAACCTTATGTCCCAGCTCAAGCAGGCGGGCAAGGAGGATAAGCTCACCGAGGTTCTTGAGGAGGTTCCGAGAGTCAGAGCCGACGTAGGTTACCCTCCGCTCGTTACTCCTTCCTCTCAGATCGTTGGTACACAGGCAGTGTTCAACGTACTCACAGGCGAGAGATATAAGACAGTTACAAAGGAATTCAAGGGCGTTGTCCGCGGCGAGTACGGTAAGACTCCCGTTGCAATCGACCCCGAATTCAGAAAGAAGATACTCGGCGACGTAGAAGCTATCGACCACCGTCCCGCAGATGACCTTAAGCCCGAGCTCGACGAGCTCCGCGCAAAGATCCCCGCAGGATATATTGAGCAGGACGAGGACGTCCTCTCCTACGCTCTCTTCGAGCAGGTAGCGCTCAAGTTCTTCGAGTACCGTAAAAACCAGAAATACGGCATCGACAAAAATGCCGGGGGCGGCGTTCACGTTGTTTGATTGAGATGAATATAGGGGAGGGGCGAACCTTTTTGGGAAAAAGGCTTCGCCCCTCCCCTATAACCCCACCCCACTCCAAAAACTTTCAATAGAGGGAAAAGGTTAAGACTATGCTGCACTTGTTTAAGTGGGGCTTTTCTTTTTTATTGTTGACAATATGTTTTTGATTGGGTATAATTAAGATAGAGTAAGACGTAAATGGAGGTAATTTATGTCAAGAATAGTTATGAATATGGACTTTTCCTGGAGATTTCATCTTGGAGAGGTCGATATGGGAAATAAGAGCTCGCATTCTCTTGATTACGCGTCCTGCAAGGCAGGAAACGCCAAGGGACCTGCGGGCAAGCTCTGGAACGATAGCGAATGGCGCGAGGTAGACCTTCCGCACGACTATTATGCCGAGAGCGAGATTGCAAAGGAGAACCGTCACTCCCACGGCTATCGCGCCGAGGATAACGCGTGGTACCGCAAGTCCTTTTTGCTTGACGAATCGCTTTCAGGTAAGGAATTTATGCTTGTCTTTGAGGGAACTGCCGTAAACGCGGAGTTCTACCTCAACGGCTCTATTATGGCGCGCTCATACAGTGCCTACACCGAGACCGCGTTTGACGTCACCGACCGTATTTATTTCGGCAAGCGACCAAACGTGCTTTCTGTCCACATAAACGGCAAGGTCACCGAGGGCTGGTGGTACGAGGGCGCGGGAATCTACCGCCACGTAAGGCTTTATATCAAGGACAAGCTCCACATAGCGCACAACGGCGTTTTCGCCAAGCCCGTGCTCAAAAAGGGAACAAAGAACTCTTGGGACGTCCATGTCGAGACGATGCTTGAAAACAGTAACTACTATGACAAATCGGCAAGCGTTCGCGTTGGCATCTATGACGGCGAGAAGCTTATCGCCGAGAAGGAAAGCAAGCCGACCAAGGTTGCCTTTGCCTCAAAGCTCCCGATAACACAGAGCCTTTCGGTCAGCCGTCCTACGCGCTGGGACATCGACAATCCAAAGCTCTATACCGTAAAGTGCGAGGTGCTTGATGAGAGCGGAGAGGTAATTGACGCGCAAAGCGAGCGAATAGGCTTCAGAACCTTCAGAATTGACGCCGACAAGGGCTTTTTCCTAAACGAAAAGCCGCTTAAGCTCAAGGGAACCTGCAACCACCAGGACCACGCGGGCGTTGGCGTAGCGATCCCCGATTCGGTGCAGTATTACCGCATAAAGAGACTCAAGGAGCTTGGAAGCAATGCCTACCGTTGCTCCCACAATCTGCCCGCACGCGAGCTTCTTGACGCCTGCGACGAGCTTGGAATGATAGTTATGGACGAGAACCGCCGCTTTGAATCAAGCGACGAGGTGCTCGGCAACGTAGAAATAATGGTCAGACGAGACCGCAACCACCCTTCGGTAATTTTCTGGTCACTCTTTAACGAGGAGCCCTTGCAGAACACCGACGAGGGTGCAAAGATATACCGCAGAATGAGAAGTGTGGTAGCCCACCTTGACGACTCGCGCATCATCACGGGCGCGATAAACGGCTCTATGGAGGGCGCGGGACTTGAGATGGATGCCACGGGCATAAACTATTCAATTCACGCAGGCGGCGTCAACGAGATAGATGCCTTCCACGAAAAGTATCCGCACCAGCCTATAATCGGCTCGGAGAACAATAGCGCGGTTACCACGCGCGGCTGCTACAAGACCGACCGTGAAGTAACACAGGTGCTTTCAAACTACGATGAGGAGTCTGTTCCGTGGGGAACGACAATCCGCGAGAACTGGAAGTTCACAAAGGACAGAGATTGGTACGCTGGCATATTTATCTGGACAGGCTTTGACTACCGCGGAGAGCCCACGCCCTTCGTATGGCCCTCTGTCTCCTCGCAGTTTGGAATTATGGACACCTGCGGATTCCCCAAGGATTCCTTCTACTATAATAAGGCGTGCTTTGAATCAAAGCCGATGATACACCTGCTTCCTCATTGGAACTGGAAGAAGGGCGACGTTGTCCGCGTTGCCGCACCCACAAACTGTGACGAGGCGGAGCTTTTCCTCAACGGAAGATCACTCGGTCGCAAGCAGGGTGATTGCATCAACACCCCCGAGTGGATGGTTGAATATACGCCGGGCAGGATACTTGTAAAGGGCTACAGAAACGGAAAATGCGTGTGCAAGGCAGAGCAGAGAACTGCAGGAAAGCCTTACGCTATAAGGATAACCCAAGAAACGGGCAAGATAAAGAACGACGGCGAGGACACGGCAGTCCTCAACTTTGCTGTGGTCGATAAAAAGGGAATAGTGGTGCCCTACGCCTCAAATCTCATTAAATTCACCGTCGAGGGCGGCGGATATATCCGCGGAGTCGGAAACGGAGACCCCAACTCTCACGAGTCGGACATTCTGCCCGAGAGACGCGCATTCTGCGGACTATGTCAGGCGCTCGTCACCTCAAAAATCGGTGCAGAGAGCATCAGGCTTTTAGCCGAGGGCGAGGGACTTGTATCTGCGGAAATCGAGCTTGCCGTAGATAAGGTATCTCCCCCGATCTGCCCCGAGGTAGCCGAGAGCATGCCGCTTGATAAGTTTACAATGTCGGCGGTATTTGAGAGCCGTCCCGACCCGCTTGTAGCACTTGCGGACGATGACCAGAACTCCTTTATCCCCGTCGAGTTCAAGCACGGCGCGCTCCAGCTTGACTTTACCGACGGCTGGAGGATATACCGTGTCAAGACCGAGGTTGCAAGCAGCGGAGATTACGCCCTGCGCTTCGTCTGGGCGTCCTGGAATCGGGCGGAGGTATACGTCAACGGCAGACTTGTCTATGAGAGAGGCGAGCATATCGGGCAGACCGAGTCTGCGCCCTTCTATCTTGAGGGCGGCGTACCGCTTGATATAAGATTTTTGCTTTACGCCAAGGACAAAAAGGACGAGGGCGGCGCAGGCTTTGCCGACTTCATCTTTATGGATAAGGCGTAGGATCTAAGAAAAATGCTCCGTGAAAACGGAGCATTTTTTATTGACTCAGGTGATTAAAAATGCTATAATAGTCTCATAATGGATTTAAGGAGTCAATTATGACCGTTTATATAAGCCGAAAGGCAAAATGGAAGATAAATATCGGCGTTTACTATGAGGACGCGCGCAATTTTCTTTTGTGGATACTTGGCGGCCTCGCGCTTGTCGCTATCGCGCTCGCGTCGGTGTGTATCTATCTCAATTCACAGTTCACAAGAGTCAATATCGAGGCAGGGGAATATATATCCGCATCCGATATTCTCGGAGAGGGCGCACAATTCGGGAGCGACTTCGACCCCGACTCGATAAATCACGCGGGAGTTTACTACTTCACGGTTGAAAAGGGCGGTGAGCGCGAGACGGTCCGCCTCGCGGTCAAGGACACGAAAGCCCCCGAGATAACCGTCAAGAACGTGTATTTTGCGGTCAACCGTACAGGCGGCGGCGAGGTCTATTATCCCTCACCCATGGATTTTATCGACACGGTCTACGAGCCCGATGATTTTTGGGGCGAGTATCTATCCGAGCTGCCCGACCCAAAGAAGCTTGGCACACACGAGGTCGAAATCCGCTTCACCGATGCCTCGGGCAACAAGACCGAGATTTTCAAGGTGCAAATGACGCAGATATCCGACAATCAGCCCCCGGAAATGGAGACAAGCGAGCTTATAGTTACTCCTCTCGGCGCGCCGATAGAGTATACGCCCTACGTTACCTTGAGCGACAACTGCACAGGCGAGCTTTATATCGAGGTTGACGAGAGCGAGCTCCTTCTTGACACGGTTGGCGAATACCACGTCTATATCGTCGGCTCTGACAGAGTTGGCAACAAGACGGCGCCCGTCCGCGTGACGGTCAAGGTCGTCGAAGCCTACGACGAAGACAGACTTGACGAAATGCTTGACGGTATGACGGATAAGCTTGACGCAGAGGGCAAGAGCCGAGAGCAGATCTGCCGCGATATATACAAGCTTGTAAGAAAGACCTTGGTCTACACGGGAGATTCACAGAAGTCTGACGAGGAGAGCGCGGCGTACTACGCATTGATGGGCGGCGGTGGCGATTGCTATTCTTACTATTCACTGACAAAGCTGCTCCTTGACCGATGCGGCATTGAAAATATGGGCATAGAGAGGATAGGCGGCTCGGGAGAGGGAACTCACTTCTGGAATTTCGTCAATATAGGCGAGGGCGAGGATGCAAGATGGTACCACCTTGACACAACTCCGCTTATCATAGACCGCTACGACCATTCGGGATGCCTGCTTACCGAGGTGCAGATAAACGCCTACAGTAAGGCAAGGCGCGATTTTTACAAATACGACAAAAACGGATATCCGACTGCAAGTGAGGAGATAATCACTCCCACAAGGACTCTTGAGGAATTTTACTGATACTCAAAGAGGAAGAAAATGAAGAATAATATTCTCGATTATCTTGACGAAACGGCGATAAGGCTTGGGGAAAGGATAGCCTTATCGGGAACTGCAAGCTCCTTGAGCTTTTGCGAGCTTAGGCAAAGGGCAAGGAGGATAGCCTCAAGGATTTTATCAAAGGACGATCGGAGAAGATGCGTAGCTGTTCTTATGGACAAGCACCCTGACACCGTGTGCGCGTTTTTCGGCGCACTCTATGCAGGGTGCTTTTATTTATGCATCGACCCATCCTTGCCCGATGCCCGCATCCGCGCGATAGCAGACAGGGCGCGCGTGGAAACGGTCATATGTAACAGGGAGAGCCAGAAGCGTGCCGAGATACTCTACGGCAGAGCCGAGATGCTCTCTATCGAGGACGCCCTGAATATTGAGCCCGACAAGGATTTGTTAGGGCGCGCGCGTGAGAGGATCATAGACACCGATATAGCATATATCGTCTTCACCTCGGGCTCTACGGGAGAGCCAAAGGGGGTCTGCACCTCGCACAGAGCGCTTCTTGACTACGCGAACGCGCTCTGCTCCACGCTCCCCTTTGACGAGAGCACGGTGTTTGGCAATCAGGCGCCGCTGTATTACGACGCACCGCTAAAGGAGCTCTTGCCCGTGGTCTGCCTTGGCGCAAGCCTTGTGTTTATTTCAAAAGAGCTATTTATGTTTCCCGCAATGCTTTGTAATTTCACGCGCGAGAAGGGAATAAACACGCTTTGCTGGGCGGCGTCTGCCTTTTCTGTCATCTCCTCGCTCGGTGCGCTTGAAAAATGTGATATGTCGCATATCCGCCTTGTCTGCTTTGGCAGTGAGCCCTTTCCGATGAAGGAATACAAAAAATGGCGCACCGCCTGCCCACGCGCTACCTTTGTAAACCTCTACGGGCCGACCGAGGCTACGGGAATGTCCACGTATTATTTCTGCGGGCGCGAGCTTGAGGACGATGAGCCGATACCGATAGGCAAGCCCTTTCCGAACACCGAGATATTGCTAATAGGCGAGGGGGGAGAGGAGTGCCGCGAGGGTGAGATAGGCGAGATATATATCAGGGGTTCCTGCCTGTCCTTCGGATATTTCGGTGACGCGAGGGCGACCGCCGCGGCGTTCGTCCAGAACCCCCGAAACCGACTTTATCCCGAAACCGTCTACCGAACGGGCGACCTTGCAAGGTACAACTCTCGCGGCGAGCTTGTCTACCTCGGCAGACGTGACCGACAGATAAAGATAATGGGGCGGCGGATAGAACCGTATGAAATAGAGCGCGCGGCATGTGAATGCAAGGGAGTGCTTATGACTGCCCTCTGTCATGACCCCGAGCGCAATATAATGGAGCTTTTCTACACGGGCAATGCCAATGAAAAGACGATAGAGGACCTTCTGTCCTCGCGCCTGCCGCGATTTATGCTCCCAAGACGGTGTGTCCAACTTGACCGCATGCCGCAAAAGGAGAACGGCAAGCTCGACCGCGCTTTACTTGAATCTTTTATAAAGCAGAAAAAGGAGGACGATCTTTTTGAAAAGGCTTGAGAAAATACTGCGAGAGCTTCATCCCGAGCATAAAATAGACCGCCATACAAGGCTGATCGAGGACAAAATCCTTGATTCTCTTGATATAGTCACACTTGTAACCGACCTTAACGACGAATATAAGATCAGCATTCGGGCAGAAGATATTACTCCTGAAAGCTTTGGCAGCATAGAGGGCATCTCTGCACTTATAGAATCGCGCGGCGGAAAGATATGCAGCTTGTAAGCCTTGAATTTTTCACGTTACTTGCCACAAGCCTTTTGCTATACAACGTCACACCGAGAAAATGGAGGTGGACAGTCCTGCTTATGGCAAGCCTTGTCTTTTACCTCTGTGCAGGGGTCTTTGCCTTCATATATATAATTGTCGCTTCGCTCTCCTCTTATGCTCTTGCTCTCAAATTGCAAAAGCATCAAAAAGAGGGGGGCGGTTTTGCCCCAAGGCTGGTATTTTATATAGGAATTCTGGCTCTGCTTTCGGCGTGGGTGATCTTAAAGCTTTTGTCAAGCCATAGGGAAGGGATACTCCCCCTCGGCATTTCCTTTTACTCGCTCAGGATAATCTCCTACCTCGTTGATACGAAGCGCCAAAGGGTGATACCCGAGCGGAATTTTTTTAAGTATCTTCTTTTCGTCAGCTATTTTCCCTTGATTTTGCAGGGCCCGGTGGTGCGCTATGCCGAGCTGTCGGACTCTCTTTATGCAGGTAAGCGCGCTTCAAGCGAGGAGAGGGTATCGGGATTGATACTTCTTTTGTGGGGCGTCGCGAAAAAGGTGGTCGTGGCAAATACCCTCGCCGCCCCTCTTGCGACGGTCGCAGACGAGAGTGGGAGATACTCGGGCGCCTTCGTTTTGTTTCTGCTTTGCTTTTACTCTGCCGAGATATATTGCGATTTTTCGGGCGGCATCGATATCGTGAGGGGAGCGTCCTTTATGCTTGGCATAGCCCTGCCAAGGAATTTTGACCGTCCCTTCTCCTCAACGTCTCTGCGCGAGTTCTGGAACAGATGGCATATCAGCCTTGGGGAGTGGTTTGAGCACTACGTTTTTTACCCCCTGTCGCTCTCGCGTCCAATGCAGAAAATATCAAAGCGCGCAAGGAAAATGCTCGGCGGGAAAAGGGGCAGAAAAATACCCTTGTATATCGCCACAATGACCACCTGGCTTCTGACGGGGCTCTGGCACGGCTTTGCGGCAAATTATATCGCCTGGGGGCTTATAAACGGCGGCTTGGTCTTGCTTTCGCTTGAGCTATCCCCCCTCTGCGAGAAAATATACACACGCCATCCCAACCTCAAGGAGAGAAAGCTTCTTATAAATCTCTTTGGCAAGCTGAGGGTGTTTTTCATAATAGGTGCTGTCAGATTACTTGACGTGTACGGCTCGGTCACGCTGACCTTTAAAATGCTCGTCACGCCCTTTTATGACCTTGCAAGCTACACGAGGATCTTTGCAGAGCTGCCGTCCCTTATACCCGTCCCCGAGCTTTGCGCGGTGATGCTTGCGCTTTTCGCAGTCCTTCTCGTCGGGAAAAATAAAGTCAAGGCGTGGGAAATTGCAAAAAGCCCTACGCTTGCCGCCGCCACGGTGCTTGTCCTTGCCATAGTGCCTATTCTTTTCGGGAAGTACGGCATGGGCTTTGATGCGGGCGAATTTATATATTCCAGATTTTGAGGTGACCATGCGAAAAAAATATATAATTGCATTTTCGTGCGCGGCAATAATATTTGCGGTGTTGCTCGTCCTTCTTTCATGGCTGACGGAGCCGAAATATATAAACGAGTCGCGCGAGGGCAATCTTATAGCCGAATATTACCGCGAGGCAGACGTGGGCAACCGACACGACGTAATATTTATCGGTGATTGCGAGGTCTATTCCGCATTTGTACCGCCGATTTTGTACGAGGAGTACGGAATACGCTCCTTCGTGCGCGGAAGTCCCTCGCAGAGCATAGTCCAATCATACTGTCTTCTGAAGGAGACCCTCAGATACGAAAAGCCGCGCGCCGTGGTGTTGAGCGTCTACGCGCTCTGTAAGACCGAGCCGAGCCGCGAGGCATACAACCGCATGACGCTTGACGGAATGCGACTGTCATGGGAAAAGATAGGGGCTGTTTCTGATATCGCGGGGGAGAGCGAGAGCGGACTCTCCTACCTTTTTCCGCTTTTGCGCTTTCATTCGCGGATATACTCTCTTGAAGCCGAGGATCTTGAATACCTACTCTCGCGCCCCCGCGTGTCGCACAACGGATATTTCATGGAAAAGGGGATAGCTTCTGCAGAGCGTAAGGATTATGAGGACACCGCCGATACCCCCTCCCCATTGCCAAGTGAGAATCTCGCCACGCTTGAAAAGATAGCAGAGGTCTGCCAAAAAAACGGAGTCGAGCTGATACTCGTCAAGGCGCCTATATCCTCGTGGCGCTACCCGTGGCACAGTGAGTGGGATCTGACAATTTCCGACTACGCCGCGCAAAACGGTATTGCATATTATAATTTAATTGAAGAATCGGACGGCATAGGCATAGATATGACCACCGACACCTATGACGGCGGATATCATCTGAATATCTACGGCGCGGAAAAGACAAGCCGCTATTTCGGCGGGATCCTTAAAGAAAACCACGGCATCAGCGGCTGCAAGAGCGAGATATGGGAAGAAAAGCTACAAGAATATTATAAGGAGAGAAGCAATGAAGAAAATTAACAAAGCAGGCACTGCCTTGCTGATAATTTTGACTCTCACGGGCTGCGGCACTCGGACAGAGGCGCGCGAGCGCGATGAGTACGTCTTTTATACACAGGGGGTCGGGATAGAGGTCGGCGAGGATGCTGACGAGGTCATCAGTCGAATTGGCGAGCCTAACCGAATAGCAAGCGCGCCGTCATGCGCGGGTGTCGGATGCGACGAGGTGTATATCTACAACGGCTTTAAGATAAGCACCTACCGCTATGACGGTGACGCGGAAATAGTCTCAATAGAGCTGACCAACGACACCGTTGCAACGAAGGAGGGGATAAAAGTCGGCTCACCCGAGTCGGAGCTGTGCAGAATATACGGCGAGGGGATAGAATTTTACGGTGGGATCGAGTATCTGTCGGACGATTCCAGACTGCAATTTTTCCTGTCCGACGGCAGAGTAAGGGCGATAAAATACCTCAAAGCAGAGCCGTAATTGACGGTCGTGTGACGAAATTTTGTCGAAAGTGAAAAAAGAGCCTGTTTTTTAGCACTGTTTACAAAAAGTTCATAAAAATATATGCTCTTGGGGTTGACAAAAAGGCTAAAATGGGGTATATTATTAGCGTAGGTTAGCACTTAACACAAATGAGTGCTAAAAAACAAGCAAAAAACATCATTTTGAGATAGGAGAGTCCATAAAGGTGTCTGAAAAGCAAAAAAGCGGATTGAGCGAAAGAAAAAAACGAATACTCAAGGCTATCGTTGACGCGCATATAGTGGACGGAGAGCCTGTCGGTTCAAAGTATATCATGCAGGATGAGCACTTGAATTGCTCGTCTGCTACCATACGTAACGAGATGGCAGAGCTTGAGGCTCTGGGATACCTTGAGCAGCCCCACACCTCGTCGGGAAGAGTACCGAGTGAGCTTGGCTACCGCTTCTACGTCGACTCGCTTATCGAGAGCTATGCTATGACGACAAGTGAGATAAACGAGATAAACAAGCTGCTCAAATCCAAGATGAACGAGCTTGACGGAATACTCATGGCGGCATCGCGCGTTGCGGGCAATCTTACAAACTACACAAGCTTTGTGATAAAGCCCAAGGCAAGCGAGGTCAAGATAAAGAGATTTGACGTCATCTACGTTGACCGCCATTCGCTCTTGCTTATCATGATAAGCGATCGCGGCGCGGTGGTTACAAAGAGACTTTCACTTGAGATGAGAATAAGCGAGATGGTCGCAGGCGACCTTGCGGCAATACTGAACGAGAGGATTGCGGGTCTTACCGCAAACGAGATAACGCTTCCCATCATCGTCGAGATAGAGAACGCTATGGGAGACCGCTCACAGATAGTCACGCCCATCATCAAGATAATATACGAGAGCATGAACGAGCTTGACGGCGGCGACCTCAAGGTCTCGGGAATGGACAGACTTTTGCAGTATCCCGAGTACAGCAATAAGGACCATCTACGTGAGCTGCTCGGCGCGCTTGAAAATAAGGAAGATATACTCGATCTTGTTTCTGATCCCGAGAGTGACGGAGTAAACGTAGTTATCGGCTCGGAGAGCTCGGTCAAGGTGATGAATAACTCGGCGCTTGTATTCAAGCCGGTAGTACGCGACGGAAAGACGCTTGGCGCAATAGGAATCATCGGCCCGCGCCGCATGGACTATGCAAAGGTAGTGGCAACGATCGAGGGGCTTACGGGAAATATAGAGAGTCTGCTCAACGAGGTCGGCGACTACAACGAAAAATTGGAGGATAAGAATGGTTGACGAGAATATAAAGGAAATGACCGAGGAGAATGCCCCCGAGGCCGAGAAGGCGGAGAAGGCGGCAGAGCCCGAGGTAAAGGCAGAAAAGAAAAAGAACAAAAAGGCTGACCCTAAAATAGCAGAGCTTGAAGAAAAGGTAGCGGCGGCAGAAGCAGCCACCGAGGAGCTTAACGATAAGTATATGCGGCTTTACGCAGAGTACGACAATTTCCGCAAGAGAAGCGCACGCGAGAAGGAGGGCATCTACGCCGACGCTTATGCAGACGCGCTTAAGTACATTCTCCCCATAATCGA
>JAFWXY010000048.1 GCA_017522905.1 Clostridia bacterium | reverse complement strand
CTTATGATCATTACGGTACACTGACCTGTCATGATATAGCTGTTATACTGCTCTATCTGAGACTTATTGTATGCCTCGTCGGCGTAGATAACGGGATTGCCCTCGGCATCGGTCTCTTTTTCGTTTGCCGCCTTAAGCTCTGCCTCTGAATATATCTTATAGAGGTTGAGCTGGGCGGTCCTTTTGCCGTCGCCATTGAGATCGGTGGGTGTCAGGCTCTTTATCGTAGCCTCAAGTGCATCAAGGTGCTCCTGATAGTAGACGGTGTGAGTGGCAACGGTGAGTTCGATATCGGGGTCCTCCTTATTTGCCATCTGCGCGATGCCTACTATAAGCACTACCGCAAAAAAGGTTATTACGATGACCTTCCACTTATGATAATACCAAAAGTTTGAAAGCCAATTAAGAGCTTTGTTCGACGAGGTCAGCTGTATATCAGTGCTTTGAAGCTTTTCCTGATTGTCTGCCATATCTTTCCCCGTCTTACGCCTTCTGTACTCTTGTTACGTCCTTGATCTCTATGTGGATAACGTCACCGGAGGGAAGCTCAACGGTAACCTTAGCGCCTGCTCTGTGACCCATAAGAGTCTTACCGATGGGAGACTGGTCAGAGATCTTTCTCTCAACAGGGTTAACCTCGTTGGAGCCTACGATGCTGTAAACGATCTCCTCGTCCTCCTCTACGTCGTATACTGTAACTGTAGAGCCGAGGGAAACAACACCTGTGTCGATCTTGGACTCGTCTACGATCTGCGCGTTTGCTACGAGCTCCTCAAGCTCCTTGATGCGAGCCTCGGTCTTAGCCTGCTCGTTTCTTGCTTCGTCGTACTCGGAGTTCTCGGAAAGGTCTCCAAAGCCCTTTGCAACCGCAATTGCTTCCTTTATCTCTTCTCTTCTTGTTGTCTTGAGGTAGTTAAGCTCGTCTACAAGTACCTTGTAGCCCTCTTCTGTGTAAAGCATCTTCTCTGCCATGATGTTTTTCTCCTTATATTCAAGTAAAATTATTTATTTCGTTAAAAGCTCTATTGCTTTTTGCAGCTGTGCGTCCTTCTCCTCGGGCAAAAGATAAAAGTTTATCTTCTTTGCCTCGTCGGATAGGTCAATTTCGTAATCGGGAGCTATTCCCGTGCCGTGGTATACCGTCTTGCTTGCAGAATAGTACATTGCGACGGTAAGCTTGAGTCCGCCCTCGATTCCAATAGAATCAAGCGGGAAAAGTGTCTGCATACAGCCCTTGCCGTAGGTCGTTTTTCCGACTATCTTGGCAAGACCGTAATCACGCATCGTGGCGGTGAAAAGCTCTGCCGCGCTTGCGGTGTTCTCGTTAGTAAGAACGATAAAGTCGAGATCCTTATACATTCCGATCTCGCTCTTTGTAACGTCAAGACCCGAATATTCTTCCGAATATCTCTTTGCCCTTGCGCTTGATGATTCCTTTGATCCGTCAACGTACTCTGTCGAGACTATCTCGTCTCCCTCGTCAAGGAAGTAGGTCAGCACCGTTTCTATCGAATCAAGTGAGCCTCCGGGGTTGTTTCTAAGGTCAAAGACAAAGTATTTTACCTTATGGAAATCGCGGAGTGTATCTACCGCGTTTTTAAACTGTGTGGGTGTGGTGAGGTCAAAGCCTGTGATGGTGACTATTCCGACTCTACTGTCCGTCTCGCTTACCCTATAGGTGACCGACTCGGATTCAACGCGTCTGCGAGGAATGGAAAACTCGATCTGCTCATAATCACTTGTCGATGGACGGTAGACCACGAAGTTTGCATTAGTACCGCTCTCGCCAAGCATATCGTCAAGCGCCGCGGTAAAGCCTATTGTATCGACCAGGGTCATCTTGCCCTCATGCTCGACGTACATGATACAGTCGCCGACCATAACGCCGTTCTCTATCGCGGGAGAATTTTTGAATACCGAGATGATCTCCATTGCCTGATATGAGATGCCTTTTACAACGATCTCTGTGTTTACAATAGAGACTCCAATGCCGACAAACTCGCCTGCTCTCTCATCAAAATAAGCCGCGTATTCCTCTGCATTGAGATATTCCGCGTAAATATCGCCCGTAGCCGAGATATATGCGTCAAGTATAGCCTCCGACATCTTGTCTTCGTCATATCCGTCAAAGGAATACTGCCTGAAGAACTCGTCAAGCTTGATGAGGTTCTCAAAATACTCGGGAGTATCTACCACGACGTACTGTGGGAGCTCATCGGTCTTTGTTGCATTACAGATCGCAAAGGTGGTGAGCGCCGAGAGAACTATAGCCACGATAACAGCCGAGACCGCCACAAAAAGCGGTATCCTTCTCTGCTTTCGCTCAGCTAAGACGTAGGTCTCTTCCCTATCCGCTCTCATAAAGGTCACCTTATTGTCGCGAAGAACTTTTTGAGCCGCAAGTCTTATATCGATCTCGCTCTCATCGCAAGCGGTGATCTCAAGAACGTCGCACTCGGGAGATATCTCTATCTCACACTCGGGTAGCATCTCACCCAGCTCCGAGAGGAGCTTTTCCTTGCTCTCTATACCCTTAATATAGTATTTTATTTTCAATTTTTTGCCCTCTTTTTCTTGTTTTAAGTATGTATGACTCACACTCAAAATGTATAGAAAAATGCATATACAACTCGATAAGCGAAACGTCACCTTGCTGACGTCTCGCTTATTTTCGTGTTACATTAATCAGTATTTAGTAGGCTTGCTTCCAAGGTACTTCTTAACCATAAGTGCTACCTTGAAGGTAATAGCATGCTCAAACTCGCGCAGGTCAAGTCCCGTGATCTTTCTGATCTTCTCAAGTCTGTATACCAGAGTGTTTCTATGTACGAAGAGCTTTCTTGATGTCTCGGATACGTTGAGGTTGTTCTCAAAGAAGCACTGAATAGTCATAAGCGTCTCGCGGTCAAGCGACTCAAGGCTGCCCTTCTTGAATACCTCCTGCAAGAACATCTCGCAGAGGGTTGTGGGAAGCTGGTAGATAAGTCTGCCGATACCGAGATTCTCGTAGCTTACGATATTCTTCTCTGTCTCAAATACCTTTCCTACGTCAAGGGCTACCTGGGCCTCCTTGTATGCGCGTGCAAGATCCTTGAGGTTGTCTACAACGGTGGATATACCGATATTTACCTTTGTATAGAACTCTGCAGAAAGTGTGTCCGAGATGTTGGTCGCAATTCTCTCAACATCCTTGATGTCCGCATCGCGCTTTACTTCCTTAACAAGCACAACGTCCTGCTCGCCTACGCTGATAACGTAGTCCTTTGCCTTGTCGGGGAACATGTTCTGCAGCAGCTCAAAGGGCATAACGTCTGTCTTACCGTAGAACTTGATAAGGAAGACGATGCGGCTCTCGTCGGTGCCGAAATGAAGCTCCTTGGACTTGATATAAATATCGCTGGGCAGAATGTTGTCAAGAATGATGTTCTTGATGAAAAGTCCCTTGTCGTATTTCTCATCGTAGAGATTCTTGATGTTGGAGAGAGATACCGCCAAAAGCTTGGACATCTTCTCTGCCATTTTGTCCTCACCCTCCATGAATACGACGTACTCGCTCTTGGCGCCTGCAGAAATAGGACGGTAGGTGTAGCCGTCAAGCACTGCAACGTCACTTGAATATGTGAGTGCATCGCGTACGCCCTGCTTTACCTCGCCGATTCTTACAAGCTCCGAGCATGCGATAACTACTCCGCTCTCGTCAACAACGCCGATTACACGGTCTACTGCGGATTTCATCTGGTGGATGACGTTCATGAACAATCTGTTTGCCATTTTTTACCTCTTTTGTCTATATAATAATTGTCTATAATATAACTCCTCTTTGGAGATTATAATTCAAATTCGTACACAAGACAGCCAAGAGTGAAGCTTGATGCCGTCTCTGTTCTCAGTATTCTCTTGCCAAGTCCTATCGGCACAAGTCCTGCCGCCTTGGCATGCTCCACCTCAGCGATCGAAAAGCCGCCCTCGCTGCCGATGACTATTGATATTGTAGGCGTCTTTATTCCCGACAAAGCAAGCTCTGCCTTTTTCTCGCCGAGAAAGCTTCTCAGTGAGCGTGTGCCGTCACCCTCGTAGCAGAAAAGTGCTACGTCCGCCTCTGCCGCTTCCTTAATAGCTTGCTTAAAGCTTACCGTTGCGCCTACCTCGGGGACTATTCCTCTGCCCGACTGCTTTGCCGCCTCAAGTGAGATTCTCGCACGGCGGGCAAGCTTCTTTGGCTCGGGGCTGTTCTCCTTGGCGATCGAGCGCTCGCTATTGAAGGTGACTATTCTTGAAATGCCGCACTCGACCGACTTCTGTATGACCGAATCAAGCTTATCTCCCTTAGGCAATGCCTGATAAAGGGTTGCCGTAAAGGGCGGCTCGGTGTCACACTGTCGCTCGGAGTCTATTCTTGCCACGACTCTGTCGGGCAAAAAGGAGCAAAGAGTGCATTCGTATTCCCTTTTCTGCATGTCCGAGACGGTTATCCTCTCGCCTGCCGCCATTCTGAGCGAGCGCGAGATGTGATGCGCGTCGTCACCAAAAATAGTGACAAATCCGTCTTCAATTTGATCTCTTGTAACGAAAAAACGAGGCATAATAAGGGATCTCGGGTTGTCGTCGATTTGTGAAAAGCACTTATTTTATAAGCTATTTGCACAAAAGAGGGCTTCCCTTTTACTCCATTTCAAGTTTTTATTGTGAACGTGTAAATAAATTATATTACAAAATAACCAATTTGTCAACTACTTTTTTGTAAAAAATAACATCTGTCTTCACACAATTTACAATTTATTATCAATTTATCACCCCCTAAAAGTCATATCAACCAAAGTTGACAATTTGACCAATGGTAAAATAGACAAAAGGACAGATCTCTCTGTCCTTTTTGTTGATTATAAATTATTGGAGCTTTACAGCAAGCGCGCACCAGCCGTTGTCCTCTGCCTTCTCGACTATCTTAAAGCCGTTTTTCTCAAAGCATTCTACTACATCGCGGCAACGCTCTGATATGATTCCCGAGGCTAAAAGCACCGTCTTCTCGCTCATAAAGGGGGAGACGTCGGGAGTCATTCGAATGATGATATCCGCAACTATGTTAGCGCAGATAATATCATAGCCGCCAACAATATTTGCCGCCTGCTTGAGAAGATCGCTCTGCTCGCAGGTGATCCTGTCCTCAAGTCCGCTCTCGCGTATATTCTCGTTTGCAACGCGAACGCTCATGGGGTCGATATCGTACGCGCGGCAATCGGCAGCTCCGAGCTTTGCGCCGCAGATAGCGAGTATCCCGCTTCCCGTTCCTACGTCAAGCAGGCTCATGCCGCTCTTTACGTATTTCTGCAAAAGTCCTATGATTAGTCTTGTCGTTTCGTGCGTTCCCGTACCGAATGCCATTCCGGGATCCATTGTGACGATTATCTCATCTTTCTCTGCCGCGTAGCTCTCCCAAGCGGGCACGATGACTATTTTACCTATCTTGAAGGGCTTGTAGAACTCCTTCCAGGAGTTTGCCCAGTCCTCCTCGTTGATGCCTACGACCTCGATCTTAGCGTCAGGGAGTCCCGACTCTGCAAGGCGACGGCGCAAAAACGCCATATCGTCGGCAATATTTGCGTCCTTAGGCACGAAGTATGATACCGACGCGTGAGATTTATCCGCATTGAGTATCTTTTCGTCTATAAGGTCGCCGTAGCAGGTCTTGAGGTCTATGTCGCTCAAGTCCTCTATAAGAAGATTCGTATCGATAAGGCTCATCACTCCGACAAGCTCGTCAAGGCGCTCTGTCTTGACCGTAGCCTTTATCTGCAGCCACTCGGTGACCTCACCAAAGTCGCCGCAGGTGTAATCTTTATCAATATTTGTCATTTTTTATCCTTTTTGAGAAAGCTTTTCTTCTCTTTGTAGTTGTTTGCTCCGCACGCCCTTGCAAATTCGCGCAAAATCTCCTTTTGCTTTTCGTTTAAGCTCTTGGGAATCTCAACGTTAACTGTAAAGTAAAGGTCGCCGCGGCGGCTTGAGTTGACGATCGGTACGCCTCTGCCCTTAAGGTTGAAGGTCGTGCCCGTCTGTGTACCCTCGCCGATGGTGTATTTCTCTCTGCCCTCAAGCGTCGGGATCTCTATCTCCGCGCCAAGCGCCGCCTCCGCCATGGTAACGGGCACCTCGCAATAGAGGTTATAGCCCTCGCGCTTGAAGGTGTTGCTTCTGCGAACGCTTACCATTACGTAAAGGTCGCCCGACTGTCCGCCATTCTTGCCGTCGTGACCCGCGCCGCGCACTACCAGTCCCTTGCCGTGGTCGATTCCCGCGGGAATCGTTACGTTGATGCTCTTTGACACCCTCTCAAGTCCCGCACCGCGGCACTTTGTACAGGGATTTTTGATGTATCTTCCCGTACCGCGACAGGTCTCGCAGGTGGTTGTCGTCTGGAACTGCATTCCGCCAAGGTTCTGCATTACGCGTCTCTGTCCGCTACCGCGACAGGTGGGGCAGGTCTCCGCCTCTCCGCTCTCGGCTCCCGTGCCGTTACACTTTGTGCACTTTGCGTACTTTGTAAAGCTTACGTCCTTCTTACAGCCGAACACCGCCTCCTCAAAGCTGATGGTGATATCTACCTCGATATCATCACCCTTCTGCGGTCCGTTTCTTCTCTGTCTTGACGAGCCGCCTCCACCAAAGAAGCTGCCGAAGATATCGCCAAGGTCTACGTCACCAAAGCCGCCAAATCCACCGAAGCCGCCAAAGCCGCCTGCGCCGGCGCCGCCCATCGAGGGGTCGAACGCCGCGTGACCGTACTGGTCATACTTCGCCTTCTTGTCGGCATCGGACAAGACCTCATACGCCTCGTTTACCTCCTTGAACTTAGCCTCGGCATCCTTATTGCCGGGGTTTACATCGGGGTGGTATTTCTTGGCAAGCTGTCTGTATGCCTTTTTTATATCCGTGTCGGATGCGCCTTTGCTTACGCCCAACACCTCATAATAGTCTCTTTTATCTGCCATAATTTGTTTTTGTTTGCGGGGAGAAAACTTTTCGGGAGAAAAGCTTTTCTCCCCGCACCCCTCTTTCAAAAGCCTTTCATAGATAAGGGTACGGCATAGCCATTTATACATTGGTAGCCGTGAAAATTACTTATCCTTTATATCGCACTTTATGGGAAAGCCCGCGTTCTCGGGCTTTCCCATTTGTATTGTCAAATATTACTTGTTGGAGTTATCCTCGTAGTTTGCGTCGTAGAACTGTCCGTCGCCCTGTGCGCCTGCATCGCCCTGTGCCTGCTGTGCCTGCTGTGCCTGAGCGTAGAGCTTCTCGGAGATCTTGTAGATGGACTTCTCAAGAGCCTCGGTATCAGCCTTGATATCCTCTGTGCTACCGCTCTTGATCGTCTCCTTGAGCTTCTCAATTGCCGCCTCAACGTCTGCCTTATCAGCCGCGTCAACCTTGTCACCAAGCTCTGTGAGTGTCTTTTCGCTCTGGAATACCATAGAGTCTGCTCTGTTTCTTACGTCAACAGCCTCTTTAGCCTTCTTGTCCTCCTCTGCAAACTTCTCTGCGTCCTTGATAGCCTTATCGATATCCTCTTTGGACATGTTGGTCGAGGATGTGATAGTGATATGCTGCTCCTTACCCGTGCCCTTATCGGTTGCGGTTACGTTAACGATACCGTTTGCGTCGATGTCAAAGGTTACCTCGATCTGGGGGATTCCTCTGGGAGCGGGAGCGATTCCGTCAAGGCTGAAGCGTCCGAGTGTGGTGTTGTATGCAGCCATCTCGCGCTCACCCTGGAGAACGTGGATCTCAACCGAGGTCTGTCCGTCTGCCGCGGTGGAGTAGATCTGGCTCTTCTTTACGGGTATCGTTGTGTTTCTATCGATGATTCTGTTGAATACGCCGCCCATTGTCTCGATACCGAGAGAAAGGGGTGTAACGTCAAGAAGGAGAAGGTCCTTAACGTCGCCGCCGAGAACACCGCCCTGCACTGCCGCACCGATCGCTACGCACTCGTCGGGGTTGATTCCCTTGAAGGGCTCCTTGCCTGTGAACTTCTTGACCGCCTCCTGAACTGCGGGGATTCTTGTGGAACCTCCGACGAGGAGGATCTTATCGATCTGGCTTACGTTCAAGCCCGAGTCGCGGATAACCTGCTTTGTGGGGCCCATTGTAGCCTCAACGAGATCTGCAGTGATTCTGTCAAACTCAGCACGAGTGAGTGTTGCCTCAAAGTGGAGAGGACCTGCAGCGGTTGCTGTAATAAAGGGAAGGTTTATGTTGGATGCAGACATACCCGAAAGCTCGATCTTTGCCTTCTCTGCCGCGTCCTTAAGTCTCTGCATTACCATCTTGTCGTTACGGAGGTCTACGCCGTGCTCTCTCTTGAACTGGTCTGCGATCCAGTCGATAATTCTCTGGTCGAAGTCGTCACCGCCGAGCTTGTTGTTACCTGCAGTTGCAAGCACCTCAAACACGCCGTCCGAGATCTCAAGGAGAGATACGTCGAACGTACCGCCACCGAGGTCGAATACCATGATCTTCTGGTCCTTTTCCTCGTTAAGACCGTATGCGATAGCTGCAGCGGTGGGCTCGTTGATTATACGGAGGACCTCAAGTCCTGCGATCTTACCTGCGTCCTTTGTCGCCTGTCTCTGCGCGTCTGTGAAGTACGCGGGAACAGTGATGACCGCCTGATTTACGCTTGTGCCGAGGTATGCCTCTGCATCAGCCTTAAGCTTCTGAAGGATCATTGCGGAGATCTCCTGGGGAGTGTAGTTCTTGCCGTCGATAACGACCTTTCTGTTAGTACCCATATCTCTCTTGATAGAGATAACCGTCTTGTCGGGGTTGGTGAT
>JAFWXY010000047.1 GCA_017522905.1 Clostridia bacterium | reverse complement strand
ATATGCGTAGTCGGCATTAAATCTTTCAACGTCAAAATGGTCTGCGCCCCTTCCGACCTCTTCATCGGGTGTAAAGCAGATTTTAATAGCTCCGTGCGGCTCGTCTGATTTTATAATTCGCTCAACTGCCGAAACGATCGCGCAAACACCGGCCTTGTCGTCTGCGCCCAGAAGGGTGGTGCCGTCGGTGACGATCAGATGATTTCCAACGTAGTTCTTAAGAGAGGGATAATCCTTTTCTGATAAGAATATCTTCTCTTTGTCATTAAGACAAATATCCTCGCCTGAGTATTCAACGATCTTTGCATTTATCGGATAGTCGGAGCAAGCATCACTTGTATCAACGTGTGCAATTAGCCCGAGTGTAACTGAGGGCTTGTCGGTATTTGCGGGGAGAGTAGCATAAAGATATCCCTTCTCATTAAGCATAACATCCTCGAGACCAAGCTCTAAAAGCTCGTTTTGAATATATCTGCTAAGGACAAGCTGCTTCTCAGTACTCGGCACCGTCTCGGAGCTTTCGTCGGACATTGTAGGGAATGAAACGTATTTCAGGAATCTCTCAGTAATCTGCATAATTTCTCTCCAATTTAAATACAAATTTATCTATTATAATTATAACATATATATCATTTTTCGACAAGTGCTTTTGAAAGATTTGTGCAAAATTATTTGACAGTCTGCGTATAAAATGGTATAATTGCAGTGTAAAACAAAATTGATGTTCTAAGGAGCGAAATCAGGGTGAAAAAATACATTCTTGCACTTGATGAAGGGACCACAAGCGCCCGCGCAATACTCTTTGACAGAGAATCAAATATTATCTCTATGTCCCAGCATGAGTTTCCTCAGCTATATCCTGTCCCGGGATGGGTTGAGCAGGACCCTATGGAGATTTACGCCAATCAATACGCCGCAATGACGGAGTGTATCGCAAAAAGCGGTGTTAATATTGATGACATTGCAGCTGTAGGAATAACAAACCAGAGAGAAACAGTCATTGCATGGAACAAAAACACAGGAAAGCCTGTTTACAATGCCATCGTTTGGCAATGCAGAAGAACCGCTGATCTATGTTTGGAGCTTGAAAAAGCAGGGTATTCAGACTATATCGTCAACACAACCGGACTCAGAATAGACCCTTATTTCAGCGGAACAAAGATAAAGTGGATTCTCGATAACGTTTCAGGAGCAAGAGATATGGCAGAGCGCGGCGAGCTACTGGTCGGCACAGTTGACACCTGGCTTATATGGAAGCTCACCGAGGGCAAAATTTTCATCACAGATCTGACAAACGCATCAAGAACTATGCTTTGCAATATTCACACGGGAGCTTGGGATGATAAAATGCTCGAGATACTTGATATTCCTAAAACCATTCTTCCCGAAATTCATTCAAGCAGCGAGATTTACGGAGACTTTCAGTGCATGGGTACAAGATTGCCTATTGCGGGAATTGCCGGAGACCAGCAGGCGGCACTCTTTGGTCAGTGTTGCTTTGAAGCAGGCGAGGCGAAGAACACCTATGGCACAGGTTGCTTTCTCCTGACACATACAGGAAACGAGGCTATCAAGAGCAATAATGGCTTGATAACCACAATAGCCGCCACCCCAAAGAGAGAAAAGATTGAATATGCTCTTGAGGGAAGTGTTTTTGTCGGTGGAGCAATAATAAGATGGCTCCGGGATGAAATGAAGCTTATAAGCTCCTCTGCAGAAAGCGAAGAGCGGGCAGAACGTGTCAAGGATAATGGGGGAGTATATTTTGTTCCGGCATTCTCCGGTCTCGGTGCACCTGTTTGGGATATGAAGGCGACAGGAACAATAGTCGGCCTGACTGCAGGCACAGGCAAGCATCACGTTGTTCGTGCATCTCTTGAATCAATTGCATATCAGAGCGAAGATGTAATATGTGCAATGAATGAAGATATAAAATCCTTCAAAAATAACAATTCCTCGGACGTATCGATCTCAAGCCTCAGGGTTGACGGAGGCGCATCGGCGAATAACCTCCTTATGCAGTTCCAAAGCGATATTTCGGGAATAGAGGTTATCAGACCGTCAAGCAGAGAGGCAACCGCACAGGGCGTCGCTTACCTTGCAGGTCTTGCAGTCGGCTTCTACCAGGACAGAAATGAAATACGCGCATTATCGAAGGTTAAGAACATCTTCACACCGTCGTTTACACCCGATGAAAGAATTGAATACTTAAAAAAATGGCACAAGGCCGTGAAGGCATGCCAATCCTTTGCCTCGGAGGAGTAATTTATGAATGTAACAGTAAAGAAAATCAGTGTTCCGTCAAGCGACGGAATTCATAATCTTGTGGGCGTGGTATATCTTCCGGATTCGCAAATAAAAGGAATATATCATATTGTCCACGGAATGACAGAGCATATCGGAAGATATAAAAGAATAATGACTGACCTTGCAGATAAAGGGTATATTTGTGTAGGCTATGATAACCTTGGGCACGGATATACAGCTAAAGACAAGAGTGAGCTCGGATACATTGCAGATAACGACGGCTGGGATCTTCTCTCGCGCGACGTCGCTTTGTTTGCAGCAGCCGTAAAAAAGGAATACGGAGAAGATCTGCCATATTATCTAATGGGTCATAGTATGGGCTCGTTTATAGTACGACTCAGTGCGGAGCGGTACTTCGTGCCGGACAAGCTTATAATCATGGGAACAGGCGGGCCGAATCCCGCCGCAGGCGCAGGCTTAACTGTTATTGCACTGATCAAGCTTCTCTACGGTCGTAGACACATATCAAAGCTTGTTGATAAGCTTGCCTTCGGCAGCTATAATAAGAAGTTTACAGATACGTCTCAAAAGGGTTCTTGGCTTACAACCGATCTCGAGGTTAGAAAAAAATATTGGGAAGACGACTTCTGTACCTTTAAGTTTACTGTCAGCGCGATGGGCGATCTTATAAAATTAATGAAAAATTCAAACCGTAATGCATGGTTTAAAAACGTCTCGTCAAGCCTGCCTATTCTTCTTTTGTCAGGCGAGAACGATCCTGTGGGAAATTACGGAGAGGGAATATCTTACGTAACCCAAAAGCTCAAAAGAAACGGGAAAAACGCAGAATGCGTTTTATATAAGGGTGCAAGACACGAAATTTTAAATGATTTCACATACACAGAAGTATTAAATGACATTGTAAAATTTATCGAATAAGACAAAAGGGGCGCAATGCCCCTTTTGCCTTGACATTAGAAAGAATTTCCACTTGATATTTTATAAAACAAACTTGACTTTTTCTGTTAATTATTGTATAATTTATATATGTATGCACACAAGAATGACACTCGTGTTATTTATTTTGCTTGAGAAAGGTATTTTTTTATGTTTGGAATTCGTTACATAGGAAACACGCATATACCTCATTTTAAAAGGACTGCCTCGCTGGCGTCTATTGACCTTCCTACCCCCAAAAGTGTCCTTGTGCCGATGCTTCAGCACATAGGCGCGCCCGCGGCTCCCATAGTTCAGCCCGGAGACACGGTAGAGATAGGTCAGAAGATCGCAGAGGCGGCAGGATACGTGTCCTCCCCGATTTACGCTCCCATCTGTGGAACGGTTGATAAATTCGAGGAATATCTTCGTCCCGACGGAAGAAAGGTTCAGGCTATCCGCATCAATTGGAACGGAGAAGTCAAATTCCACCATAGCGTTCAGCCCAAGGATATATATTCTCTTGACGACCTTATTACCGCCGCACGCGAATCAGGTGTAGTAGGCCTTGGAGGTGCAGGATTCCCCCTTGCGGTCAAGCTTGATGTTTTGCGTAAGAACGCAATAGATACCGTTATATTGAACGGCGCAGAGTGCGAGCCCTATATCACAAGTGATACTCGAACAATGATTGACCGTGCCGATGACGTAAGACAGGGCGTTGAGCTGCTAATAAGGACAGCTCCCGCTGTAAAGAAATACATAATTGGTATTGAAAAGAACAAGCCCGAGGCGATAAAAACAATGCGCGAGACCTTTAAGGATCTCAGCTGTGTTACTGTCAAAGCACTCCCCCAGAGATATCCTCAGGGTGCGGAGAAGGTGCTTATTTACAATACCGTAAGACGTGTCGTCCCGGAGGGCAAGCTCCCGAGCGATGTAAACGTATTGGTTCTTAATATCACCTCAATGGCAGTATTGGCAAAATACTGCAGAACCGGCATGCCACTTGTCAGAAAGAGCGTTACCTTAGACGGAAGCGCCGTTGCATCCCCCAAGAACATTAAGGCTCCCATCGGAACCTCCATCAAGGAGATTATCGAATTCGGTGGTGGAACTACAGGAGAGGTCGGCAAAATTCTTCTTGGCGGACCCATGATGGGAAGTGCTGTAGCATCTGCTGACGAGCCTATTACAAAAACAACCGGCGCAATTACAATTCTTTCAAAAGAAGACGTTCAGTTGCCCAATGAAACATCATGCATCCATTGCGGAAGATGCGCTGAGGCTTGTCCTCACCTCTTAAAGCCTCTCCTTTATTCAAACTCCCTCGAGCTTACAGATAAAGAAGAAAAAATGAAGATACTTGATAAGAATAAGATTATGCTTTGCGTCGAGTGCGGAAGCTGCTCATTTGTTTGCCCCGCAGGCAGACCTCTTGTTCTGAATAACAAGATAGCCAAATCAGAATACCGCGCATATACCGAAGAAATGAAGAAAAAGGGAGGAATGTGATAATGGAAAATTTAATAGTTTCGTCATCACCGCACATTCATTCCCGTGCGACAACACGCAACATAATGCGCGACGTTGTAATTGCGCTTCTTCCAGCAACAGTTGCGGCAATTGTTTTGTTTGGATTCAAAGCGGCTCTGATGATCGCCGTATGCGTAGCGAGTGCAATCCTGTCCGAATTCTTCTTCAGTTTGATTGCTAAAAAGAAGCAGACAATCGGTGACCTTAGTGCTGTAGTTACAGGCTTGTTGCTTGCATTGAATCTTTCCACTAAGGTTGAGCTTTGGCAATGTATGCTTGGCTCTATGTTTGCTATCATCATTGTTAAATGTGTGTTCGGCGGACTTGGTAAGAACTTTGCCAATCCGGCTATTACAGGAAGAATCTTTCTTGTAATTGCGTTTGGTGCGGTTGCAGGCGGAGCACACACTGTATTCACCCCGGAAATTTCCGCAGGAGCAACTCCCCTTGAGATTATCAAATCAGGCAGTGGCACGCTTCCTTCACTTTTCAATATGCTAATAGGAAACAGAGGCGGAGCAATCGGAGAAACCTGCGCTATCGCACTTATAATCGGATTTGTATATCTTCTTTGCAGGAAAGTCATAAGCTGGCATATCCCCGTAGTATTTGTTGGAACAGTATTTGTTCTTTCACTTATAGTAAAGCAGGATCTCACAATCGCACTTTACGAGGTTCTCGGAGGAGGCCTCCTTATCGGTGCTATCTTTATGGCAACCGACTACGTAACCTCTCCTATGGGCAGACTCGCAAAGGTTATTTTCGCATTTGGATGCGGCGTTATCACGGTTTTGATTAGATTCTGGGGCTCTTATCCCGAGGGCGTATCCTTTGCGATACTCTTTATGAACATCCTGTCTCCTTATATCGAGAAAATACATATAATCAAACCGCTCGGAGGTATTAAAAATGTCAAAAAGTAAATTGATGCCTACCGTAGTCCTTTCAGCTATATGTATATGCGTTGTGGCTTTGCTTGCAGCAATTAACCTCTTCACAGCACCTGTAATTAAAGAAAATCAGGAAAAGAAGGTTCAAGAGGCACTCCTTGAAGTCATGCCTAACGGCGGCACATTCGAGGCAGTAGACATCGTTGCAGGATTGCCTGAGACTATTACCGATGTTTTTGTTTCGTCTAACGGCGGATACGTATTCCAGACAAAGGTCAAGGGATTTAAGTCCGGAATGATCATTGTTTGCGGTATCGATAAGGACGGATACATAACAGGAACAAAATGTATCAAATCCCAGGAGACAAACGGTGCAGAGAATATCCTGCCCGAAAAATACGTCGGCAAAACACTTGCTGATTACGAATCTGTAGAAATCATTGCAAATTCAACCAAGACAAGCGACGGATACAAGAGCGCGATCACGGATGCATTTGCTGCGTTTAGTATTCTTACAGGAGGTAACGAATGATGTCAGAAAAGAAAAAGCTTTCGATACTCCTTAAGGGTATAATCAAAGAAAATCCCGTTTTGATCCTTGTGCTTGGAACCTGTCCCACCCTCGCAACAACATCATCGGTTATTTCAGCGTTTTCTATGGGACTTGTTGCAACGCTTGTCCTTGTGTGCTCGAATATCGTTATTTCTGCACTTAGAAAGATCATTCCCGATACAGTAAGAATTCCCTGCTATATCGTGATCATTGCAAGCTTTGTTACAATTATGCAGATGTTGCTTGAGGCATATTTGCCCTCCATTTACGATATGCTCGGCGTTTATCTTGCGCTCATCGTTGTAAACTGTATAATTCTTGGTAGAGCAGAGATGTATGCGCGTAAGAATACGGTTGTTGATTCCGCGCTTGACGGACTTGGAATGGGTATTGGATTCCTCTTGGCTCTTCTTGTTATGGCAACCATAAGAGAGGTATTCGGAGCAGGAAGCTTTGCAGGATTTACAATCCCTTACCTTGAGAGCTTCAAGATCCCGATCCTAACACAGGCGCCCGGAGGATACCTTGTCTTTGGATTGGTTATTGCAGGAATGAACGTTCTTACAGCAAAGCGTGGCGGCGTAAAGAGAAAGTCCTTTGCCTGCGACGGCTGTGCGATGAAGGAGTCCTGCTCCGGAGAATGCTCTGAAAACAAGGAAAAGGAGGATAAGGCAGATGTATAAGGAACTGATACTTATTCTCATGGGCGGCGTTTTGGTAAACAACTACGTCCTCCAGCAATTCCTCGGAATTTGTCCCTTCTTGGGTGTTTCCAAGAAATTTGACCAAGCAAGTGGAATGGGTATAGCTGTAACATTTGTTATGCTTTTGGCAACTGCAGCAACCTATCCTATATATACGCTTGTTTTGGAGCCTATGGGACTTGGATATTTGCAAACTATTGTGTTTATTCTGGTTATAGCTACTCTTGTTCAGTTTGTTGAGATCATGCTCAAGAGATTTATCCCCGCGCTCTTCCAGGCGCTCGGAGTTTATCTCCCCCTTATCACAACAAACTGTGCAGTTCTCGGTGTTACCTTGAACAATATCACCGACGGATATAGCTTCTTACAATCTATCATTTCGTCACTTGGCGTAGGAATAGGCTTCTGGCTTGCTATGGTTCTTTTTGCGGGAGTCCGCTCAAAGATCAGCGCAACCGCGCCCACCAAAGCGTTCCAAGGACTTCCCGTAACCTTGATCGCGGCATCCATAGTTGCTATGTCCTTCTACGGTTTTGCGGGAATCGTTGAAAATCTTTTGGCATAAGGAGGGTAGAGAATTATGGAAATATTGATACCCGTACTTATATGCTTGGGAATTGCCGCGATTTGTGCAATCATTCTTACAATCACATCTCATTTCTTCTCTGTAAAGACCGATGAAAAGGAAGCGGCTATCCGTGATTGCCTTGCAGGCGCAAACTGTGGTGCTTGCGGATATAGCGGATGTGACGGATATGCCAAGGCTCTTGCTGACGGATCCTGTACCAAAACAAATCTCTGCACACCCGGTGGAGATGCCGTTTCAAAGCAGGTCTCCGAGATACTCGGTGTTGAGGCAGAGGAAGTCGAAAAAGTCGTTGCATATATCTCTTGTAACGGCAACTGCAATGCTGTAAAGAGCAGATACGAATACATAGGATATAAGAGCTGTAGAATAGCTAATATGAATTATTCGGGCGACAAAATGTGTACTTACGCTTGTCTTGGACACGGCGATTGTGCTAAGGTATGCCCTCAGGGTGCAATCTCGGTCGAAAGCGGCGTTGCAGTTGTTGATCCCGAAAAGTGCATCGGATGCGGACTTTGTGTCAAGACCTGCCCCAAGGGCATGGTTAAGCTTATCAACGCTGACGCTAAATTCCGAGTTGCTTGCTCTAATCGCGATAAAGGTATTATCACCAAGAAGGTCTGCTCCAACGGCTGTATCGGATGCGGACTTTGCAAAAAGAACGGCCCTGCAGAGGCTATCACGCTTGATAATAACCTTGCAGTTATTGATCAAACAAAGTGTGAGGGCTGTGGCAAGTGCGCAATGGCATGCCCCGTCAAATGTATTCGATAAAAATAACGTATCCGGTCAAATTACAGATAATATAAAATAAATTAAGTTAGGGAAGGAAATCATGAAAAAGAATCAAAAGAAACAAGTAGGTGGTCTCACCACCAAACACTGGTTTGGTTATATGTTCGGCGATATGGGCGGATGTATGACCTTTGCTCTTATGGCAAGCATCTTTGCAGTCTATTGCACCAATGTTCTTAAGATCGATCCCGTCATTATGGGTACCTTAACATTGATATGGACCATCTGGGATGCAATCAACGACCCCATGATGGGTGCACTAATGGATAAGGCATTTGCCAAGCATCACAACAAAAATGGCAAGTTCCGTCCTTGGTTGCTCCGCGCAACTCCTCTTCTCGCAATCACCGCGATTGCTCTCTGGACAGTTCCTACGTTCTTCGATGGAATTACTGCCCTTATCGCACTTTTCTCCTTCAAGATACTCTATGAAGCAGCGTACACAATGTTCAACATCCCTATGGGATCACTTCTCTCGGCAATGTCAAAAAATGACGCTGAAAGAGCATCTCTCTCATCCGCGCGCGGCGTTGGCTCTATGATCGGTAACATGATCCCCGGTATGATCGGACCTGTTGTTATTGAAATGTTCGGTGGTGATAGAAGCTCCACGGGATATATGATTACAGGTACTGCATGCGCAATTCTCGGTTTCGTAACATGCCTGATGCATTATTATTGGACTGA
Organism: Clostridia bacterium; assembly: GCA_017522905.1. Taxonomy (GTDB): domain Bacteria; phylum Bacillota; class Clostridia; order Oscillospirales; family CAG-272; genus SVTX01. The sequence continues at coordinate 5,207 of JAFWXY010000047.1, read as the reverse complement.
AGAGCGTGCAACGGTTGCCGATACGAAGGCAGATGACATCAAGTTCACAGACATACTTACAGTTGTAACAAAGAACAGGGCATTCCTTGCATTGTGCATCCACGGTATCTGCATCTGCACCATGCAGTATCTCGTTTCCAACATCAGCCTTTATATGTATTCCGAGGTTTATCACGACCTTACATATCAGACACTTGGATCATTGCTCTCCAGCCCCTTTATGATAGGCTCTATGATTCTTATACCCTTTATGTGTAAGAAGTTCGGACTTGAAAAGCTTATTCGCTATTCGCTCCTTATAGGTGGTACGATTTGTGGAGGCCTCTTCGTGGCACATGCTCTTACCGATGTTCATCCTCTTGTTCACGGCGTGGTTCTTGGTATAGGCTCCGGATTCGCAATGGTTTCCATTCAGATGCAGTGGGGACTTGTTGGTGAGGCGATTGATTACAATGATTTCCTTACAGGTAAGCGCACTGAGGGCTCCATCTACGGTACCTTCAACCTTTCCCGCCGTATCGGTCAGGCAATTGGTAGCTCCTTCGGCTTCTATGTTCTTGCATGGATCGGTTTTGATGCAGATCTCCCCGTTCAGAGCGATGCAACAATATTTGGCCTCAAGGCACTCTGCGTCCTCGTTCCCGCAGTCTTCATTCTCGGCTCTTGGGCGGCGTTCAAGTTCGTATGGAACATCACTCCCGAGGTTCGCGCCAAGATGGCAGCTAAGAAGGCTTTTGCAGATGCTGCACCCGTAGCAGCTGAAGAAAGCGCTGAAACAACCGAAGAATAATTTCCTAATAAGATAGGGTGGCGATTCTCGCCACCCAAATCTTGGATAAACAAATAAAATTTAGAAGTAGGTACTTAATATGGAATATATAGTAAATACTCCTTGCGGTGCGGTGCGAGGCGTCCCGAAAAAAAAAGAAGGCGTTGTAGCCTATAAGGGAATCAGATACGCTACCGCAGGACGCTTTGAATATCCTACCGAGGTAACAAAGTGGGACGGTGTGTATGATACCTTCGAGTATGGTGCATGTGCATATCAGCCCCGATCCTTCTATAACGAGGAGGAAATGCCTAAAAAGATTTTTTATTACAATGAATTCCGCAAGGGTGCAACCTATAAGTATAGCGAAGATTGTTTGTTCTTAAACGTTTTTGCGCCTGAGAAGTCTGAAGGCAAGCTTCCCGTACTCATCTACATTCATGGTGGCGGATTCACAGGCGGTTGCGGACACGAAAAGCACTTTGATGAGCCCGTCTGGCCTACAAAGGGCGTTATAGGCGTAACAATCAATTACCGACTGGGACCTCTTGGCTTCGCTGTTCTTCCCGAGCTTAAAGAGGAAGCGGGATATACAGGTAACTACGGTCTTTACGACCAGCTTACGGCAATCAAATGGGTAAAGCACAATATTGAGGCGTTCGGCGGTGATCCCGATAATATAACCATTATGGGACAGAGTGCGGGTGCAATGAGCGTTCAGCAGCATTGTCTATCCCCCTTGTCACGCGGTGTTTTTCACAAGGCAGTTATGTCAAGTGGTGGAGGAGTTATAAAAGCCCTTACAGCTGCACAGCCCGACAAGAATTATGAATTCTGGAAAATGATAATGGAGAAGTGCGAAGCTAAAACGCTTGAGGATTTCAGAGCCGTTCCGGTTGAAAAGCTTTTCGGCGTATGGCAGGAAAATAGAAAAGCTGCAATCGGCGGCGGATGCTCTCCGTGCATTGACGGCAAGCTTGTGGTTGGCGCGGGACACGAGCTTCTCGCGGCAGGCAAACAGCACAACATACCTTATTTAATCGGTACAACAAGTGAGGATATGATGCCCCCGCTTCTTTACTCCATGAGCAAGAAGTGGTGTCAAAAGCAGACGTCTCCGGCATATCTTTGGTTCTTTGAAAGACAGCTCCCAGGTGACGACCACGGCGCATGGCACTATGCCGATCTGTGGTATTGGTTCGATACGCTTGAAAACGGCTGGCGCCCATTTACAGATAAGGATAGGGAATTGGCAAATGAGATGAGCGACCGTCTTTGCGAGTTTGCACGTAGCGGCAACCCCAACATATCGGATTATATTGAATGGAAAGCAGGAGGCAAAAAGGCGCTTGTCCTTGGAGATAAGGCAACGAAGCTTGGCAATCCTTCCTCGCTCAAGCTTTGGATAACAATGTTTACAAACGAAGCCCCCGGAGAATAATTCCTAAACTAAAAGCACGGCGTTGCCGTGCTTTTAGATATTTTTATCGATGACTATTGCTTTTTAGACATAAAAGTAGTATAATGTGGTAAAGATGATCTTTTAGAGGTGCAAAATGAAGAATAATTCAAGCTACTTCAAAAATGATGAATGCGAGTATTTTCCTTGCCACAAAAAGTCGGGGGAATATTTTAACTGTATGTTTTGCCATTGTCCCCTTTATGCTTTAGGCGATAAGTGCGGTGGCAATTTTGTATACATATTGGATGGAATCAAGGATTGCTCTAACTGTGTTATCCCTCACTCGGAGGGCGGTGTAGAGCACGTAAGATCAAAGCTTCGCGAGGTTTCGGAGCTTGCAAAAAAAAATCGCGGCGAGCATTAATCAGCTCGTCGCGATTTTTTCAAGCTCGTATAGGAAATAAGTAACTGCAAGTAAATCTGCAGATCCTCCTTCGGACAAATTTCTTTGTATGAAGACTTCGTCCATTTTTTCTATTTCGTATACATTCAGCATCATTCTGTTTTCGATGATTCCTCGGGCATAGCTCTTCGCGAATTCTAGTCCTTCAATTCCGCCTCTGTTGTATATCGCAGAATCATCAATGCTTCCAATCAAGTGTATAAGTGCCATTACACCGGCATCGTTTTTGGATAAGCCATCATTAATGAATTGTCTGAATATGGGTAGTGCAATATTCTTCACAGACGCAAACCCCGATGCGGCTTCTCCGCGAATTCCCCACGATTTACGTTCGAGATACATACGCTCACCGGCTGTCTCACCGTTTGGCGAAACAAGATCGGAAACAAATGCTACCTTTGCAAGATTTGCCGCTTCACTTAAGATCGTATTCGTTTGGGAAAAGGGGATTTCAGGTGTCCATAAGCGTCCAATTGCACAACACAGGAGACCGAACGAAAAAATAGCTCCCTTATGTGTATTGACGCCGCCTGTTGCATTATACATACAATCCTCGGCGGATATTCCTGCCTCGCGAAGTAATACAAAAGAATCATAATAAGCGATTAAAGCGGTATTTCTGCCAATAGTAACACATTCCTTGAAATAATCCAAAAGGGAATTTGCGCTCGCCTCAAAGGTTTCAATCGTCATATCATTATGACTACCGTTATTTCTTCGGTCAACCAGCCCGGGCTTTGGCGTCGTATAAACCTCGTCAATAAGAGATTTGCGTACAAGATCGGCAATAAATCGAGAATCGTGCAAAAACAACTCGTCTATCATAATTTCATTCATTTTCGCCGCAACCACATCTGCAGAATGTGCTCTGCTTGCAGCACAATATCTTCCCGCAGTACCGCAAACAATACATCCGCGCTCCACAGGTCGTGTAAGTTTTTTGAACGAGGTATCTATAACGTCCATATCAAACAGTCTTCCAAGGGCGGTTGCTTCTTCTATTTTTACACAAATTGACTTAAGGGGCTCTGCCTCCTCATCTATTGCATAAATTGCAATAGGACCTGTTGTCATTTGGGGATCAATATGCTTGTAAATGATCTTTTCTTCAGGAATCAATTTATCAAGCTCGTCAAGACCCAAATTAAATGCACGGGAAACTAATGGGGAGTTTTTTCTCGGACCCGCAATATTCATAGTAAATGATATGATCGGGCACTTAAAGCGCATTGAAATATCAGATTGCAATCTGACACGCTCTTCTCTTGCCTGAAGAATATCGGATAGCGAGACCTCTTTCATTGTAAACTCCTTATGATTTAAAGCATTTTATCGTATTGTTTACTCTTCAAAATGGGAAGCTCCTTGAGGAAAGATGAATCGTGACCCACGTATCCAACAAGAAGATATGAATTCGTCATTCTGTCATAGATAAACTCATTAAGCAGATGAAAGTCCTTGATCATTCCTGTGCTTGAGACGTGCATTCTCGGACCGGTACAGGGGTGAACAATATCACCTATACATACGTGATCATGATCATGATACGTTACTGTCATATTCTTATTAATCATTTCGTTGACCTTCTTCTCAAGGTCACCTATATCGAAGCTCGGTTCCTTTTCGGGGAAGGTGATAACAAAGCCATGCTTAATATCAGAGTGTCCACAGCGCTTGAAATCCTCGGGAGGCAAGCAGTGCTCACAAAGGTCCTCTGCGGTATGAGCCATAAGACGGTAAGGCAGAGAATCATAGACAACCTTTTTAATCTCATCGGGCTCAGGGCCAAAAAGATTCGGTCTTGTAATAAGAATCTGCTCGCCCGCACCGATAAGAAGGTTAGCATTGTATCCAAGCAAGGGGTAAATAAGCTCAAAATGCTCAACAATAACACGCTTTCCTAATTGAAGCGCCTCGTCAATCGCTTCGGCAAGAACACTCATCTGGGTAAATCCGTTTTCAAAACGAATATCAACGTGATATGTATGATGAGAGAAAAAGCGAGAGCCTGATCCAACATCAAGTAGGGGAAGCGGACGAACGTATACACCGTCATCGTCGTTTGTAAGCTCAAGACCGGGGAACATTCCGCGAATCAAGGCGCTCTTGCCTGCACCTGCATCACCTATAATGCCTATAAGCTTATCAAAAGGGGAGAGATATACCTGAGCAAGATGTCTGCCAAGCGAGTACATACGTCTATGTCCTCTGGGGGCAAAATAGCTACTGATTATATGAGATTCCAAGCGTTCCTGCATAACTGCCTCCTATTTTATGTATCCTTTTTCTCGAATGTAATCTATTGTTGTTTGAGGTAAAAGCGCGTTAAGCTCACCAAAATTCATTTTACTTATGAGATTTCTTACACGGCTTGCACTTATCGGCTCGCCAACACATGTTTTTCTTTCAATTTCAATAACCTCAACACCCTCTTGAGGAAGATATTGCTTAAGTGCATCGTTATATTTATTTGTAAGCATAGACATCGGCTCACTTCCAACGTATCGCCGCTTTATTCCTAGTGCCGGTACAAAGTACCTTGTAAATATTTCTATGTCCAAAGCACATTGTGT
>JAFWXY010000046.1 GCA_017522905.1 Clostridia bacterium | reverse complement strand
GAGATATGCCACGTTCAAAAGCCTGTCGTGAATGGAGGTCTCGTAGGAATAAATGTGTACAATCGTAGGGGCAGCAGATAATTCCGCAGTCCAATAGCCGTCTATAAGCTCAAGGGAAACGATATCATAAATACCGGAATCATAAATCTCTACGGAGCTTGCACCGAAATCCTCAACGTAGACCTTGCCGCCCTCGTATCTTATTTCGATCTGACGGGGAAAATACGCGTCGATCTTCTCATAATCAATTCCAAGCTCCTCTATGGTCTTATATGGTCTGTCAATAGCCGGCACTTCGGGAACGGGAATGATATCCGTCTCTTCTGCGCCTGCAAAAACCGTTGTGCCAATAAGCATTGTTGCTATTATTATGATAGCGAATAAAGCCAAAATTATTTTTTTCATAGTATACTCCTTATCGTTGTTTATGTTATGAGGTCTTGCCTCGGTGTTTTCTACCATTATACGTATATATTGCGTTTCCTACTCGTTCTTTTTTTGTCGCAAGACACATTTACAAATACCTATCCAATCTTCACCACACTGAAAATATTTACATTCATCACAGGTAGTGTCAGGGGTGCGTTTTGTGTCTCCCCTGTAGCTCTTACAAGCATTCTGCATCATCGTAACGAACGGCGTTCCATCATCCGTGTAAACAGGTTCTTTTGTAAAGTCGGGATAGATTACAACAGGGTCGCATAATGGACTCTGTCGGTCGCATTCCTCATAGTAACCGTACCTCAGCTCAAAGGTCTTACCAAAGGTAGTTACAACCTTGTAAAGCTCACCTTCCCCGTGGGTAACCTCCGCAGGCTGAATATTGTTCTGAAATAAGCTGCTTAACATATCGGACTCCTCCCGTCTTTTGTCAAAAAGAAAAATCTGCCATACTGTTGTTAACAGTATAGCAGACTTTTCCTATTTGCGGTATTACCTAAAATCACTTTTTTAGGTCTGATTTTTTGGGCATTTTGGGCTTTTGACAAAATTTTCTATATCTTTCCCGTGGTGTTTTGGATATATAAAATTACAAAATCGCGGCAAATTCTGACCTTGGAAGTCCCGATTTTTCGCTTACAATACGCACCGCTTGCTTGACAACAGAGAGCGATATGTGCAGATGATCCGCAATCTCTTGATTACCCATTCCGAAGGCGGCGAGCTTGGCAACCTCGCGCTCCTTATCGGAAAGTGTTGTCAGTATCGTCTTTCCTCGGACTGCACCCGAGAGCTTTGACCAACCCTCGTTATATATCTTATAGAGCTTCTTGACTTCCTTCCAAGCTTCCTCGTCGATAAGAGAGAGGCGCTTTTCCATAAGTGTATCGAGTGCTCGGCAGTACTCGGCAAGAACGCCGTAGAATTTGTCGGGGAGCGCCAGCTCTATGGCTTTGTCGATGTGGTAGATCGCATCCTCGTCCTTGCCGCAGTTGTGGTAGATTGCGGCACAGGTAAGGCGCAAATATATCTCTGCCATAATGGTATTGTTGGCTCTTGCCCATGAGATCATCGGCTCTACCGAAAAGGAAATGACCGACATAATATAAAGACCTTGTGTTCCTTCCACCTTAATAAGACCCATTGCTACCGCATAACCGAGTGCGTACAGATATTTGGCGTAATACACCTTTGCAGCAGGGTATGCGTCCTTGTGAATCGGATCAAAACGCCCTTTTTTGAACCATTCCGGGAAGCTTTCCACGTTATATACCATAATATCTACCGCGCTGATCGCAAGCTGCATCACGTCTCGGTCATAGTCGTTTTTAGCGGGTGCCTCGGCAATGTGTACCTTGGCTTTTCGCCACATATTGATATCACCTTTCCATATTGCACACTGTGCTAAGAGCATGCCTGCTGATTGTATGGCATAAAAACCCGAGTGCTTTCCGAGAAGGTAGTTCGCGATATCGTAAACTCTGTCAATCTCACCGCGAGAGTATGCGACCTCAGCTTCAAAAAGCACACGAGCTTCGTGGTTGAACGCAAGGCTTTCGCCTACATCGTCAGCTGTTCCGGGAGTGTTGTACAGATCGCTCATATAGAGAAAAGGAGTTTTGCGCGGAAGCGGCATATCTGCGTCGTAATCGTTTCTTGGAGCCTTAGTCCTGCCGTCCACGGGCTTATTAGCATTCCTCGGTATCATCCAAGCGCGCCCAAATTTGGTTGCTCCCTCGACAGAGCCAAGCGTGCATAGGTGCTGCACCTGACGCTGCGATAAATTCCATTTCGCCGATGCTTCGGCTATTGTTATATAATCATTCTTAGGCATAGAGCTTACCTCCGATAAATAGCGGAATTGCGCTATGAAATACATAGCGGCATTACGCTATATATTATATATTGTTTTCCCCGAATTTACAATAGGCTACGCGAAATTTTCTGTTTTTAATTCTTTCTCGGTCAAATTCTTATTTATCTTTTACTTTTCCATACCGCAAGAGTAGCACCTATTGGATAACAATTCTTCGTTTTTAATGGTGCTATATAATCTGAATCCACCTGCAAAGTTATACGCGTCAAAGCCGTTTTGCATTAAGATACGTGTTGCCAAGTAGCTGCGGAGTCCGCTTTGGCACATCACGTAGATTTTTTTTGATTTATCAAGCTCACCCACACGCTCTCTTAAATCGTCAAGCGGAATATTGATAAACTCGTCAGCATGACCTCTCATATATTCAAAAGGAGTGCGAGTGTCAAGCAAAATTACATCATCTCTCTCACGCAAAGATGAAATATCTTCATAATAAAACTGCTTTACAACACCGTTTTTAATGTTTTCGGCAACGAAGCCTGCCATATTCACGGGGTCTTTGGCGGAAGAATAAGGCGGAGCGTACGCCAGATCCAGATCCTTCAGCCCGTCAGCCCTCAGCCTTGCGCGGATTGCCGTTGCAATCACATCAATGCGTTTATCCACGCCATCGTAACCGACGATCTGCGCGCCTAGGATCTCAAAGCTTTCCTTTTCAAAAATCAGCTTTAGAGTCATTGCCGTTGCGTTCGGGTAATATCCTGCATGCGAATTCTGCGTTAAAATAACCTTTTCGTATTCGTATCCGCTTGCCTTAGCTTGCTGTTCGTTAATGCCCGTCGTTGCCACCGTCATATCAAAGAGCTTTATAACAGACGAACCCTGCGAGCCCTTGTACTCGCTTATAAGCCCGCAAATATTATCTGCAGCAATACGCCCCTGCTTATTCGCAGGTCCGGCTAGCGAAATGACTGCATCCTGCTCGGTGATAAAATGTTTTACTTGCACGGCATCTCCCACCGCGTAGATATCGGGAACAGAGGTTTCCATTTTGCTGTTTACCTTGATTGCGCCTTTTACGCCAAGCTCTAAACCCGCCTTTTTCGCAAGGGTATTTTCGGGAACAACACCAACCGAAATCACAGCCATATCAGCGCTGATTTGCCCTCCGTCGGTAAGTTCAAGCAAGACCTTGTCGCCTGTAACACTCATTTTTTCAGCGCTGCTGTTCAGTAATAGCTGTACTCCGCGTGAACGGAAGCTTGCGTGGATGAACGATGCCATATCACAGTCAACCGTAGGCAAAAGATGATTGCCACGCTGAATGATCGTCGTATTGATCCCAAGCTCAGTAAGGTTTTCCGCCATTTCTAGACCGATAAATCCACCACCGATAACCACCGCTGTTTTAGGCTGTTCTTTCTCTATAAATGCACGAATTTTCAGTGTATCCTCTACCGTTCTAAGTGTAAACATTCTTTCGTTTTCCGTATAGAAATCGGGCAAAATGGGCTTTGCACCGGGAGATAAAATAAGCTTATCATAGCTTTCCGTAAAGCTCGCTCCCGTTTTCAAATCGATTACGGAAACAGTTTTGTTTTTTGCGTCGATATCGGTTACCTCGTGACCTACCTTGGCTTTAATTCTAAAACGCCGATAAAAGCCTTCGGGAGTTTGCAACGTCAAATCTTCTTTATCATCAATGATGCCGCCGATATAATACGGCAAACCGCAATTTGCGTATGAAATG
>JAFWXY010000045.1 GCA_017522905.1 Clostridia bacterium | reverse complement strand
AGTAGTTGGTCAGAAGGAGGTTGAGAGCAACACCGTCGCCGTCCGCTCAAGAAAAGAGGGTGAGAAGGGCGCGATGTCTGTTGACCGATTTATCAGCGAGCTTCTTCTTGAAATCGCTGAAAAGAGAAGATAAAATTTCACGGGAGATGCCGGACATCTCCCGTTTCCTTTTGTTTTTTGCGTACATATTATTAAAATATTTAATTTATTTACAAATATCCTATTTACAAAGGGAAGAAAATATAGTAAAATGTAGGATAGGGAAGTTTAGAGTAAGGCTCTATACAAAACAAATGACACATATTATTTTCAGAGGTGAAGATATGTCTAATCCGATTTACAAAAGAGTATTGATCAAGATTTCAGGCGAAGCTCTCAAAAACGGATGCGAGAGCGACATTCTCGATTTCGACTTTATGGACAAGGTCGTTTCCTCGGTTGCTAAATGCCTTGATGCCGGCGTTCAGGTTGCTATCATCGTAGGCGCAGGCAACATATGGAGAGGTGCAAGAAAGGGCGTTGGTATGAACCGCGCGCGCGCAGATCACATGGGAATGCTTGCAACCGTTATTAACGCACTGGCACTTCAGGATGCGTTTATCAGAAACGGCAGAGAGGCTAAGGTGCTTTCCTCCGTTGAAATGAACACCTTTGCAGATTTCTACACCCAAAGAGATGCAGATGAGTATCTGGGCGAAGGCAAGGTTGTCATCTTCGGTGGCGGTCTTGGCGCACCCTATTTTTCAACCGATACTCCCGCGGTAGTTCGTGCGGCAGAAATCGGAGCGGACGTTGTACTCATGGCCAAGAACATTGACGGTCTTTACACTGCAGACCCCAAGAAGGATCCTACCGCCACAAGATACGACGACGTTACTTACGCAGAAATTCTTGAAAAGGACCTCAAAGCATTTGACCTTACTGCTATCTCCTTCTGCAACGAAAACAACATTGACAGCTTTGCATTCGGTCTTTCCGATCCCGACAACATTTACCGCGCGGTTATGGGTGAGGCTATCGGAACAAAAATGCACAAATAATTTTTGAATCTATTCAGAAAGGAAACATATATTATGAAATACAATACCAGAGAATTCGAAGAAAAGATGAGCAAATCTATCGCTTCCTATGAGCAGAACCTCGCGTCTATCAGAGCAAGCCAGGCTAATCCTGCAGTTCTTGCACGCGTTACATTTGACTACTGGGGCTCTCCTGCAGAGATCACCTCTATGGCAAACGTAAGACTTGCCGATGCAAAGACCCTTGAGATTATACCCTACGACGCAAGCACACTCAAGGCTATGGAAAAAGCAATTCTCATGAGCGATATCGGAATTACCCCCTCTAACGACGGTAAGATTATCCGTCTTATCTTCCCCCAGCTTACAGAGGAGCGCCGTAAGGAGCTTGCAAAGCAGGTCCAGAAGATGGGCGAGGAGTGCAAGGTTGCAATCCGTAACATCAGACGCACGGCGAACGATGATATCAAGAAGCAGAAGAAGGACAATATTCTTACAGAGGACGACGTGAAGGATGCTGAAAAGGCAGTTCAGGATCTTACAGACAAGTTCATCAAGACTGTTGACACGGTTACAGCTGCTAAGGAAAAGGAAATAATGAAGGTTTAAGCTTTATTTCCGTATTTGTGAAATACTTTATAAAGCGGAAGTATTAATTTGACTTCCGCTTTATTGCGACTTACAGAGGAGTAGTATAAGAGTATGCAGAAAAAGAGTATTCAGACTGTTGATGAAAGACTGAAGCACATCGCATTTATAATGGATGGCAACGGGCGTTGGGCAAACAAGCGCGGAATGCCGCGTGAATTCGGTCATAAAAAGGGAGTGCAGGTCTTCCAGGAGATAACCGAATACTGCCACAAAATAGGCGTTAAATGTGTGACGGTATACGCGTTCTCCACCGAGAACTGGAAGAGACCTCAAAAAGAGGTAGAGGCTATTATGAAGCTGCTTGACGAGTACCTCGACAAAACAAGCAAAGAGGATGTACGCGTATGCTTTATAGGCGACAAAAACAGGCTTGCCCCCGAGCTTGTGGAAAAAATAAATTCCGTAGAGGAAAGAACAAAAAAAGGCAAGTCGACTCTCAACGTTGCACTCAACTACGGCTCCCGTGCCGAGATCGTGAACGCTTGCAATAAGCTTATCGCTACGGGTAAGGATAACGTCACAGAGGAAGACATCAATGCCGCATTATACACCGGCGGATGTCCCGATCCCGATCTGATAATCAGGACGGGCGGAGATCTCCGCATCTCCAATTTCCTGCTTTGGCAGGCGGCATATTCCGAGCTATACTTTACAGACACTCTTTGGCCCGATATGACTAGCGACGACGTAGACGCTGCAATTGAAAATTTCTATTCTAGAAAAAGACGTTTCGGCGGACTTGATAAATAACAACTCAAAAGGAAACACTTATCATGCTTAAAAGAATAATTACATCAATAGTAGCGGCTGCGGTATTTATTCCGTTTCTTATTTTCAGCAACACGTGGTTCTTCCCGGCGGCAATTTCAATCTGCTCCTTCCTTGGATGCTATGAGATGCTCTCTTGCATAAGCAAAAACAAAAACGCATTTTTCACAATTCCCACCTCCCTCATTGCGGCGGCTTGCCCTTTGGCGGTAAGATACTGCTACGTGAATGAAATTGCTTTTAGTGAGTTAATAAAGCTTGCTCTCGGTGTTGCACTCATTGCGGCACTGTATATATTTGCAATATCTGTATTTGACAACCAAAAGACCCACGTTACGGATGCGGCACTCATATATATGTCTTGCCTTTACATAACTGCGGCATTCTCCGCAATTATTTATTTGCACGACTATATCCAACTTGGAAATATGATCTATCTCTTGTCCTTTATCTGCGCGTGGACTACCGATATCTTTGCATACTTTACCGGAAGAGTCTTGGGCAGACACAAGCTTATTGAATCTGTAAGCCCTAAGAAAACAATTGAAGGCGCGATTGGCGGAATAGTGTTCTGTGTCATCGCAATGATAGTATTCGGACTTATAGTTGAGAACATTTCAGGCGAATTCAAGGCAAACTATCTTGTTTTGGCTATAAGCGGTATCTTTATTTCTATCGTTTCTCAGATCGGCGACCTTATTATGTCTGTTATCAAGAGAAACTACGGCATCAAGGACTACGGCAAGATTTTCCCCGGACACGGCGGCATACTTGACAGATTCGACTCTGTGCTCGCCGTATCCATAATGCTTGCATTCATTTGCAGCTACTTTAACCTATTTATCTAAAAACCAGGAGAACAAAATGAAGAACGCACCCGATATGATAATCTTGGGTTCGACGGGATCAGTCGGACAGCAGGCAATTGACGTTGCAAGACAACTTAATATCAAGGTCAATGCGCTCTCCGCACACAAGGACGTTAAAACCGTAGAGGCACAGGCCAGAGAATTTGGCGTAACAGCATGTGCCATGAGCGACAAGCAGGCGGCGCGCGACCTCAAGGCTCGGCTTGCGGATACCGACGTCAAGGTCTACTCGGGCAGCGAAGGAATCTGTCAGATGATCGAGGAAACGAAATCAGTGAACGATAACGGACAGATAATAGAGAACTCCATTCTCGGTGAGGCGGGACTTAAGCCTACTATGGCGGCGCTCCGCTCAGAGAGCAAGCTTGCACTTGCAAACAAAGAATCGCTCGTTGTAGGCGGAGATGCGGTTATGAAGCTTGCACGTGAGAACGGGAAGGAAATTCTGCCCGTTGACAGCGAGCATTGCGCGATCTTCCAATGCCTGCGCTCAGGGAAGAACGAAGAAATCAAAAATATTATTCTGACCGCATCGGGCGGTCCCTTCTTTGGATATACTTCGGATATGCTCAAGGAAGTAACTCTTGAAAAAACGTTGGCGCACCCCACCTGGAACATGGGCGCAAAAATAACGGTTGACAGTGCGACACTTATGAACAAGGGCTTTGAGGTAATTGAGGCGGTGCATCTTTTCGGCGTGCGCCCCGAGCAGATCAAGGTCGTGGTTCATAGAGAGAGTATAATACATTCTGCGGTTGAATATATTGATAACAGCGTTATCGCACAGATGTCGGTGCCCGACATGCGGCATTGCGTTCAGTATGCGCTCTCGCATCCCGAAAGATGTGAGGCAACGACACACGAGCTCGATCTGTTCTCAATTGGCAAGCTCACCTTTGCAAAGCCCGACACAGACACCTTTATCCTTTTGAAAAAGGCGTTTGAGGTCATCAAAGAGGGCGGAGCCTTACCGGCGATCCTCAACGCGTCGAACGAGGAGGTCGTTGCGGCTTTCCTTAATAAGAAAATAAGATTTTGCGATATTGCAGATATCGTTTGCAAAACTGTTGACAGCTTTGGCTTTGCCAAGGCTGAGCACGGTCTTGACGAAATTCTTGGTCTCGCAACCGAATCACGCAAGGTTGCTCAAAGCATTATAAATACACATTCTGCCTAATTTTATCTTAGGCTAATTCGGAGAAACATGAATACGATTTTATACCTTTTACTGACACTTTTATTGCTCAGCATCATGGTTGTTATACACGAGCTTGGACATTTTCTTTTCGCCAAGCTCTTCAAGGTCACCGTCCTTGAGTTTTCGATTGGAATGGGTCCGGCGATCTATACCACAAAGAAAAAGAAGAATGAAAATAAATCAAACGGATCGATAGATATTGCGGGTAGCTTCCGCAAGGGCGAGGATGATGACGATCCGATTCTTAATAAGGATGCAATATCCGATGTATCCGCAGAGCAAAAAACCGATTTCAGCATAAGAGCATTACCTATAGGCGGTTACGTAAGCATGGCGGGCGAGGACGATGCCTCTGACGATGCCAATGCCTTTTGCAACAAACCTGTATGGCAAAGATTTATTATTACTGTTGCCGGCGCGGTAATGAACATTTTGCTTGGAATACTTTGCATGTGCCTGCTTGTAGGGATCGAAACAAATCAATACAGTCAAAACGGCGAGGGACACCTCGTTTCAAATACTATCTACGGTTTCCAGGAGAATTCAACGAGCGACAAGTGCGAAAATCCCCTTATGGCAGGGGATACTGTCATCAAGGTGAACGGTGTGTACGTGCATACCGGAAACGAGCTTGTTTACGAGATAATGAATCAAGGCTATAAGCCGCTTGATCTCGTTGTGCTGAGAAACGGGCAGAGAACCCTGCTTGAGGACGTGGTATTTCCCACCGAGGAAAATACCGGCACAACGTTTGGTAATTACGACTTTATCATGCAACTTGAGAAGGCAGATTTTCTCACGATCGTAAAGCACTCATTCTTCAGATCGATTTCAACGGTAAAGGTCATAACAGACAGTCTTGGAGACCTTATCGGCGGCCGCTACGGTGCGGAGGCTGTGTCAGGTCCTATAGGCATGGCGGGCGCTGTCGGAGAGGCTACGAAAAGTGGATTTTCTTCCATTTTGTATCTCTTTATCCTTATCACTATGAACCTGGGTGTTTTCAATCTTTTACCGCTTCCCGCACTTGACGGCGGCAGACTTATATTCCTTATAATCGAGGGAATAGCACGAAAGCCCGTAAAGAGGGAAATAGAGCAGACAATTAACACCGTGGGCATAATGATGCTTATGGCATTGATGCTTTTGATTACGGTAAAGGATGTTTTCAGTCTTTTTTAATTTGACGGAGAAGATTAGATGAAATACAACGATATTAGGCGTAAGACAAGGGAAATATCAATTGGTAATGTACGCATTGGCGGCGAAAACAGGATTGCAATACAGTCAATGACCAACACCGATACAAAGGATTCCGCGTCTACGATAGCACAGATCAAACGACTTGCGAGCGCGGGATGCGACATAGTTCGCATTACCGTGCCCGACGAGGATGCAGCGAAAACTATCAAAGAGATCAAAGAAACAGGCCTCTCGATTCCGATAGTTGCGGATATACACTTTGATTACCGCGCGGCGATCAAATCCGCGGAGTACGGCGTTGACAAGATAAGAATCAATCCCGGTAACATTGGCGACGAGGACAGGGTAAGAGCAGTAGTTGATGCTTGCAAGGCCAAAAATATTCCGATCCGAATCGGCGTTAACAGCGACTCGGTTGAAAAGCATATCCTGGCTAAGCACGGAGCACCTACCCCCGAGGCGCTTTGCGAGAGTGCAATGTTCCATGCATCCATTCTCGAAAAGTACGATTTTCGTGACATCGCAATATCTATAAAATCCTCCGACGTTGCATCCATGATAAAAGCGAACAGACTCGTTGCAGAGCGCTGTGACTACCCGATACACATCGGTGTCACCGAGGCGGGCGACGAGCATAGCGGCTCTATTAAGAGTGCTATCGGTGTTGGCTCTCTTTTGTGCGACGGAATCGGAGATACACTTAGAGTATCTCTTACCGCTGACCCTGTAAAGGAAATTGCGGCGGCAAAGGAAATACTCAATGCAATCAACGTTGAAGGGCAGTGCGGTATGAACGTAGTAAGCTGTCCTACATGCGGTCGAACAAAAATTGACCTTATCACACTTAGCGAAAAATTCAAAAATGCAATTACAGAGGAGCGTCTTAACGATATTCCGATTACAGTAGCACTTATGGGTTGCATAGTAAACGGTCCGGGTGAAGCGCACGAGGCTGATATTGGAATCGCCGGCGGGGTTGGTGAGGCGCTCTTATTCAAGCACGGTCAAACAGTAGGTAAGATCACCGAGTCCGACATTATTCCGACTCTTATCCGCGAAATCAAAAAAATCAAAGAAGAAAGATTCTAAACGTAATGGCTAAATCATTCCTACAAATTTTTGAGAGGTACAAGCCCTCTGATACCTATGCTGAGATACTTCTCAAGGCAGAAAATATTAAAATACAGGCAGATAAGGAAAACAGGATGCTTAACGCTTCTGTTGATTTTCCTATGCTTGTATCAAAGGATGACCTCTACGATATTGAAGCAGGAATCGCAAAGGCATATCAGCTTAATCTTGTAAAGATCATGCCACACTATCCAACACACCTTTTTGACGAGTCCTATATATCCGAGCTTATGAAAGAGACCGAAAAGGTAGGGATAGTCGCCAAGGGATTTTTCAACAAATACAGATATAAATTTGAGGAAAACACCCTGACTGTCGAGATACCGTTTACCAAGGACGGAGTATCTCTTTTGCATGATGCAAGAACACCTGCAGTTATGCAAGCAATCATATATTCAGAATTCAATTTGCCTATCAAGGTGAACATTATACATACTAACGACGACGATTTTCTTGCAAGCAACAACTCTCTTGAAAAGATGCTTGAGGAATACGACAGACGTATGGCGGCGCAGATCGGCAGCCGACCGGTATCAGCTACAGAGGCGGCAACAGAGGAGATGCTCCCAAGAAAAACAACCTTGTTCGAGGAGAACGCCCACGCGGACGTTGAGAACGGTATTTGTATTATCGGAAAAGCCAAATTTGATATTTCGGAGCCCGAATACGTTATAGGCGAGCCCTTTGTTATTTCTCCAATATCTGTTGCGGAAATCAACAGTCCTCAGAGAAATATCGTTATTGTTGGAACTGTATTCGGATACAGCCAGGAGCCCAATCGCTCGGGCGACAGGATGAACATTAATTTTTCTGTCACTGACCAGACGTCCTCAATAGAGGTTAAGGCATTCGTTCCGATCTCAGAGGCGGGAGACATCTCCGCACACATATCAAACGGTGCCGTACTGGCTATGAAGGGATATGCTAAAAGGGAGCTCCGCAAGGATAAAACCGAGGGAATTGATCTTCAGTTCTATTTCAGCGACGTGGCAAAGATCAAAAAAATCAAGCGCGTTGATAACGCTCCTGTAAAGCGTGTCGAGCTTCACCTGCATACGAACATGTCCCACATGGATGCTCTCATTCCGCCCGACGTGGCTGTAAAGCAGGCCAAGGCATGGGGACACCCTGCGGTTGCGATCACAGACCACGGAACCGCACAGGGATATCAGGAGGCGATGCTTGCCTCCGAAAAGATAGGTCAGAAGGTCATTTACGGACTGGAGGCATATTTCGTTAACGACACCGCGGGCGCGATATACGGCATATACAACGAGGATTTTGATGCCGAAACGATAGTATTCGATATTGAAACGACGGGTCTTTCGGTTCAGAACTGCAAGATAACCGAAATCGGCGCGGTAAAGATAAAGAACGGTGAAATTATTGATACGTTTAACACTTTCGTCGATCCCGAGGTGCCGATACCCCAAGAGATAGTTGAGCTTACTTCTATCACCAATGAAATGGTAGCAGATGCCCCCAAGGTAGACGAGGCTCTCCGCGCATTCTTTGACTTTATCGGAGGAGACAGAAAGCTCCTGGTCGCGCATAACGCGGCATTTGATACGGGATTTATACGCTATGCTGCGGAGAGCTGTGGCTTGCCGTTCAATAATCCCTATCTTGACACAGTAGCACTTTCCAGATATATAAATCCCACGCTTAAGAAACACAAGCTTGACGTGCTTGCTGAGCACTACCGACTTGGCGATTTCAATCATCACCGCGCGTGCGATGACGCCGCAATGCTTGCTGCCATATACTTCAAGATGATCAAGTCTATGAAGGAGCAGGATATCAAGAGCTTTGATCAGCTTAAACGTGATATGAGCGCTAAATCCAATCCACTCTCGCTCAAGCCCTATCATCAGATAATTCTTGTAAAGAACAAGCAGGGACTCAAGAATCTTTACAAGCTTATTTCATACGGATTTTTGAAATATTACAAGAGACACCCGCGAATACCTAAGACCGAGCTTGAAAAGCACCGTGAGGGCTTGATAATCGGTTCCGCATGCGAGGCGGGAGAGCTCTTTACCGCGATACTTGAAAACAAGCCCGAGGCGGAGATAGAGGAAATTGTAAACTTTTACGACTATCTTGAAATTCAGCCTATATCCAATAACCGATTTCTTATCGCAGAGGAAAAGGCGCGCGATGACGAGGATCTTCGCAACTTCAACCGCCGCATAGTCGAGCTTGGCGAAAAGTACAACAAGCCCGTTGTCGCTACCTGCGACGCTCACTTCTTAAACGAAGAGGACGAGCTTTACCGTAAAATATTGCTGGCGGGTCAGAAATTCAAGGACTTTGACAAGGATTCTCACATCTACTACCGCACAACTGAAGAAATGCTTGATGAATTCTCCTATCTCGGAGAAGACAAGGCATACGAGGTCGTTGTCACAAACACTAATTTGATCAATGATATGATCGAATCGGATATTCGTCCGTTCCCGAAGGGCACATTTACTCCCGAAATGGAGGGCGCGGAGGAGGATCTTACGAGAATTTGCTACGAGAGAGCAAAATCCATGTACGGAGATCCGCTTCCCGAAATAGTTGCAAGCCGACTTGACAAAGAGCTTACCTCCATCATCAAGAACGGATTTGCCGTGCTTTACATGATAGCGCAGAAGCTTGTTTGGTACAGTGAGCAGCAGGGATATCTTGTTGGCTCGCGTGGATCTGTTGGATCATCATTCGTTGCATCCATGGCAGGCATTTCCGAGGTTAATCCTCTGCCGCCTCACTATTGGTGTCCCAATTGCAGATACAGTGATTTCTCCAATCCCGACAACGTGGGATCGGGATTTGACCTTCCTGATAAGAATTGTCCGAGCTGCGGTCACAAGCTCAATGCCGACGGTCACCATATTCCGTTTGAAACCTTCCTTGGTTTCTACGGCGATAAATCCCCCGATATTGACCTTAACTTCTCAGGCGAGGTTCAGGGCAAGGTACATAAATACACCGAAGAGCTATTCGGTGCAGAAAACGTTTTCCGCGCAGGGACTGTTGGAACTCTTGCCGATAAGACCGCGTACGGTTACGTTATGAAGTATCTTGAGGAAAAGGGAATCAGTCTGCCTCGCGCAGAGGTAAACAGGATTGTATCAAACTGTGTCGGTGTTAAGCGCTCGACGGGTCAGCACCCCGGAGGAATCGTTGTTGTTCCTAAACAATATGAGATATATGATTTCTGTCCCGTTCAGCACCCCGCAGACGACCCGACCTCAGACATAGTAACAACACATTTTACCTTTGAATATCTCCACGACACGCTACTGAAGCTTGATGAGCTTGGACACGATATTCCGACAAAGTATAAGTATCTCGAAAAATATTCTGGGAATACAAGCGTCATGGACGTTCCCATGAACGACAAGTCTGTTTACGATTTGTTCCTGTCCACAGCTCCTCTCGGTGTAACTCCCGACGACATTAATGCCAAGGTGGGAACCTACGGTCTTCCCGAGTTTGGTACAAAGTTCGTTATGGGAATGATTGAGGAAGCAAAGCCGAAATCCTTTGCCGACCTGCTTCAGATCTCCGGACTTTCTCACGGTACCGACGTTTGGCTTGGAAACGCGCAGGAGCTTATCAAGGAAGGAATATGTGATATTTCTCACGTTATAGGATGTCGAGACAACATTATGAACGACCTGATCGCATACGGAGTTGAAAAATCCCACGCGTTTAAGATCATGGAGTCCGTCCGTAAGGGTAAGGGACTTACCCCCGAATGGGAGGAGGAAATGACCGCGGCCGGCGTTCCCGACTGGTATATCGGATCCTGTAAGAAGATCAAGTACATGTTCCCGAAGGCACACGCGGCGGCATACGTTATGTCGGCTATCCGTCTGGGCTGGTACAAGGTACACGAGCCTCTCGCATTCTACTGCGCTATGTTTACCGTCGCCCCCGGCGGATTTGACGCACAGATCGTAATGGGTGGAAGAGGTAAGGTTCGCTCCACAATCCAGGAAATTGAAAAGCTTGGAAAGGAAGCTACTCCCAAGGAGCAACAGAGCATTCCCACGCTTCATCTCATCAACGAGGCTATGGCAAGAGGAATAAAGTTCCTGCCTATCAATATTATTAAGTCCGATGCATCAGCATTCGTACCCGAAAACGGCGCGATACGCATGCCTTTCTCGGCACTGAGCGGTCTTGGAGAAAATGCGGCGGCAAATATTGTAGCGGCGAGAAATGATGAGCCCTTCTTCTCGGTAGAGGATCTGCAGATCAGAGCAAAGCTGACGAAATCTGTTATTGAGGTCCTCAGAACCAACGGTGTTCTTGAAGGCCTTAGCGAGACAGACCAGTTGAGCTTCTTCTGAAGGAAAACAAAAAAGTCCCGAGCTCGTATGAGCTCGGGATAAACTTTTTAAGATGCTTTTCTGTTACACTCAAAGAATGCGTTTTGATTAATAACCGCCGTTCTCGGTATGCTGATATCGTTCAAGGAGATGCAATACGCAAAAGCATTTTCGTCAATGTATCTTACGGTATTGCTGAGTGTAACTCTCGAAAGGCTTGTGCAGGCGTAAAACATTCCGCTCTCGATAATCCTAAGGCTTTCGGGAAGAGTGACTCGCCCAAGGGCTCTGCATCCTTCAAACGCGGAGGCTCCGATCTCGGATATTCCCGAGGGAAGCTCTGCAGATGAGAGCTCGATGCAATATGCAAAGGCTTTTTTTCCTATGCGCTTGATTTTCGAGCCAAGAGTAATATCGGTAAGAGCTTCACAGCCCATAAATGCCTTTTCGCCAATCTCAAGGACACCCGAGGCTCTTACAAACTCAAGCCTTCTCGACCAGGCAAACGCTTTTTTGCCTATATGAGAAACGGTGTGGGGAAGAGTTATACTTACAATGCCTTCTGCACGTGAGAACGCGCCGTCCTCAACCGCGGTTACGGTCTTTCCCTCAAAAAACTCGGGAATAATGATATGCTTATCCGTGCAAGAACCGATCGAAACAATAGACGCAGTGCCGTTTTTGCCGAATTTATACTCGATTCCCGATGAAAATCCGTAGATCATTCAGGTATACCTCCTCTCTGATTTTTGAACTATTTATCTCATTTTACACCAAAAAGCCTTGTTTGTCAACCCTTAATGCTATTTTTGTTCTCTTTAGAGCCTTTCCCGGGGACTTGTCTATACTAAATCATTATTACAAATTCGCTTTTTTTATGTCATATTACTAAATAAAATATATTTGTTAACTATTTAGTCATTTTTATTTGATAGAATATAATTCAAAGGATTATTTTATGAGGTACATAAATGAAAACTAAGGTTGCAATTAAAAAGTTACACAAAAATGCTATCGTACCCACCTACGGAACAGAGTTTTCCGCAGGGGCTGATCTCTACGCGCTTATTGAGGGCGGCTCCGTTACTATTGAGGCGGGGGAAACCAAGATGATCGGAACGGGACTTGCTTTCGCGATCCCCGAGGGCTGGATTGGTCTTATTTTTGCGAGAAGCAGTCTTGGCACCAAAAGAGGATTAGCCCCCGCGAACAAGGTCGGTGTAATCGACAGTGATTATCGCGGAGAGGTGCGTGTCGTACTGCATAATCACGGCACGGCCGCTCAAACAATTGAAAACGGAGAGAGAATTGCCCAGATATCATTCGTTCCTTATTATTCAGCAGATTTCTCCGTTGTTGACGAGCTTGACGCAACACTGCGCGGCGAGGGCGGATTTGGCTCTACCGGCACAAAATAAAATTATAATTTCGAGGTTTATAATGACAAGGATTGATATTTTTTCCGGATTTCTCGGATCGGGTAAAACAACACTTATAAAAAAGCTTCTCACAGAGGCATATGAGGGCGAGAAAATCGTTCTTATTGAAAACGAATTCGGCGAGATCGGTATCGACGGCGGATTTCTTGCAGATGCGGGAATACAGATCAACGAAATGAACTCGGGTTGCATTTGCTGCTCGCTTGTCGGCGACTTTGCCAAGGCTCTTACCGAGGTTATTAATCAATTTACACCCGACAGAATTCTTATCGAACCATCCGGAGTAGGCAAGCTCTCCGACGTTATCAAGGCTGTAAAGGGTGCTGATACACAGGGCGCAATCCTTAATGGATTTACAACAGTTGTTGATGCCAAGAAGTGCAAGATGCACATGAAGAACTTTGGCGAATTCTTTAACGACCAGATTGAAAACGCGGCG
This sequence comes from Clostridia bacterium, assembly GCA_017522905.1. Classification (GTDB taxonomy): domain Bacteria; phylum Bacillota; class Clostridia; order Oscillospirales; family CAG-272; genus SVTX01. The sequence continues at coordinate 9,688 of JAFWXY010000045.1, read as the reverse complement.
TGCATAGTGCTTAGCCACACTCAATTTGTAAGTGAAGAAAAGATCAAGGAGTGTGTCGCTCTTATCAGAGAGCATAACACCACCGCTGTTATTGTTACCACGGATTGGGATAAGCTTTCCGGCACTCAGCTTCTTGATGCTATGGAAAGAACAACGACACTTGAGTCCGAGATAGAAAGACTTAAAGAGCAGACCCATCATCACGATGAGGATTGCTGCTGTCACGAGCACGGTCACGAGCATCATCACCATGAGCACGGTGAATGTTGTCATCATGAACACGAACATGAGCATGAGCATCATCACCATCATGAGCACGGCGAGTGCTGTCATCACGAGCACGAGCACGAGCATCATCACCATCATGAGCACGGCGAGTGCTGTCATCACGAGCACGAGCACGAGCATCATCACCATCATGAGCACGACGAGCATGGCAATTGCTCCTGCGGACATCATGAGCATCACCACCATCACCACGCCGATGAGGTCTTCGTAAGCTACGGTGCCGAAACTGTTAAGAAATTTAATACAGAGGAGCTTGAAGCCGCTCTTGATGCATTTACTGACACTGAGAAATTCGGTATGGTGCTAAGAGCAAAGGGAATCGTGGAAGCCAGCGACGGCCGTTGGATACATTTCGACTACATTCCCGGTGAGAGCGATGTAAGATTCGGCAGAGCAGACGTAATTGGCAGACTTTGTGTTATCGGTTCAAATCTCAACAAAGAAGCGATCTCATGCGCGCTGGGCGTTGAATTTAACTGAGGAAGGATAAAATATGCAATCACCCAATATACCCGTATATCTTTTCACGGGATTTCTTGAGGGCGGAAAGACCCATATAATTCAGGAATCCATGAGTGATGAAAGATTCAACACGGGAGAAAAGACACTTATTATTCTTTGCGAGGAGGGAATTGAGGAGCTTGATATTTCCACATTCCCCGGCAAAAACGTTTATCTTGCAATTCTGGATAGCGAGTCCGACGTTACTCCCGAAAAGCTTGTGGCTTGCATGGGCGGTCACAAGATTGACAGAATCATTATAGAGTACAACGGTATGTGGCAGCTCGGCACACTTTATGAGAATCTGCCCGACGGCTGGTATATCTTCCAGAACATGATGTTTGCTGATGCAAACACCTTCTTCACATATAATCAAAATATGAGAAGTCTTATGGTTGACAAGCTTATGTCCTGCGAGATGATCGTTCTTAACAGAACCCCCGACAACATGGATAAGGAGGAGGTTCACAAAATAGTGCGCGGCGTTTCAAGACGTGCGGCAATCACCTATGATTATCCCGACGGAAGCGTAGAGTATGACGATATTGAGGATCCGCTTCCTTTTGATATTGAAGCGTCTGTTATCGTTATCGATGACGACGATTATGCCGTATGGTACCGTGATATGAGCGAGGAAATGGAGAAATACGATGGCAAGACCGTTAAGTTCAAGGGAATTATTGCAAGAGACGTAAAGCTTGGAAAAGATGCCCTTGTAATAGGCAGACACGTAATGACATGCTGTGTTGACGACATTGCATACCAGGGACTCGTATGTAAATTCACCTCGAACGTACCCTACAGAACGCGCGATTGGATCAACGTGGAGGGCAAGATAAAAATTGAAGCGAATAAGCTTTACGGCAGACCCGGTCCGGTTATTTATGCAAGCGGAAGCGCGTATACCGACAAGCCCGAAAAAGAGGTTGCAACCTTTTATTAAAGTAAAGAGAGGCGTTTTTTGCGTCTCTCTTTTCTTGTTTTTTTGTGTAACATCCCCCCTCTTTCGACATAATATGGTATTGAGAAAGCTATTCTGCTTTCTATATTCGAGTGGAGTATTCTTCATTCGGCAAATACAAACATATAGGGGGAAATATTTATGCAGGACAACAGATTTTCATGCGGCCCCGGCATAGGCAAGGAAACTGTGTGTATAGAAACCAACAGAATACTTGACTCATGCAGAGACCGCGACTGCTACGAAAACGTCAGAGTCTTTCTGACCGATTGCGGCAAAGAAATTATTGAACACACAAGTGCGGTGAGGGTTAAGAGCGCATATATCAAGCAGGCCAATATATCACTCGATCCCGTACAGTTTAACAGGGGATTCTACGCTATCAATATAAGATTCTACATTAAGCTTACCTTTGAGGCCTGTGTAGGCAACGGTCGTTCTCAGGAATTTGACGGCGTAGCGGTGCTTGAGAAAAAGGTCATCCTTTACGGCGGCGAGTGCAATTCAAATGTATTCCGCTCAAACGGCGACTTCTCGGATTTCTGCGCGTATCCCGAGCCTTGCAAAAAGGAGGTCAACGTACCCACCGCCGTCGTCGAGGCGGTTGAGCCCATCGTGCTCGGCGTAAATATCCTTGAGGATAAGCGCGAATGTTGTTGCTGCTGTTGCTGCTGTGACATTCCCGAAACAGTTGTATCCTCGCTTAACGGTAACTTCCCTTACGACGATGATGACAGACGTTACCTGGCAGTCTCTATCGGTATATTCTCAATAATCAGAATTGTTCGTCCCGGACAATACGTGATAAGCGCGTCCGAATATATCATACCCGACAAGGAATGCATATCGCCCTCCAACGACGATCCCTGCAGTGTATTTAAATCAATGGATTTCCCTGTGTCTGAATTTGGATGCTCAAATCCCCATTCGCGCTTTGAGAAGGGAAATGGCAAATGCGGTTGCGGTAGCTGAAATAAAGAAAAAGCGGGGGCAGAAATGCCCTCGCTCTTTCCTATTTAATTTACATAATCTCTGTATCTCAGGGGGGAATATCCCGTACGTTTTTTGAATACACGAGAGAAATAATTTGCATCCTCAAAGCCCACTGCGGCAGCAATGTCCGCACAAGACATTGAAGTCTCCTCCAATAGTTTTTTAGCCTCACCTATTCTTATGTCAATAAGATAATTAATTATCGATTTGCCCGTGGTTTTCTTAAATTCATTCTCGCAATACGCCGCAGAATAGAAGGTTGCCTTGCTGATATCATCTAACGTGATTCTATGCGCGTAATGTCGGTGTATATACGATATTATCTCTGATGACAACGAAGACTGATAACTGTCAAATTCATTGTCCTTAAGTTGTAACACCAGTGTCTCTAACGCCAATTTCAGCTTATTATTTCTGTCCTTTGATGAAGCGTAATATGCCGCCTCAAAATAATTCAGTAAGTATTTTACTTCGTCATTTATGCTTTTCCTCTGGACTATGTCTACATCCAAGCGCGACTCGGAATGGAAATTTATACTGACATAATCGTTGAGGCATTCGCCCGTTTCACGCCTGCGCAGACTTCCGGACGGAACGTAAATAATATCTCCGCTGCTTATCGCATATTTAACATTGTCGACATAGTAAACCATCTCTCCCGAAATCAAAAAAGTTAGCTCACTGAATTTGATTGTATGATGCTCTATGCTTCTGTGTGGGGCAAATTTATTGTGTGTAAAATACGTAATTTGGTTGATCACCGTCACACCTCGTGTTTTAGATAATTTTGTGCTAAAAATATTTCAAAATTTACGAATTGTCCATTGAAAAGTCATTAATATGTGCTATAATGATTATATCATATTAAATATTATTTGTCAATAATATTCAGCGAAACTTGAACTTCAGCAAAAAACCATCTCAAAGGCAACGAAAAATGCTAAAAAAAGAGTGGGAATCAATAACTTAGGACGGAAAACAATAATGAAAAAGGTTTGTGTTGTAACAGGTGCAGGAGGCGTTCTTTGCGCCGAGTTTGCCAGAGAAATGTCCAAGAACGGCTACGCTGTAGCTCTTCTCGATCTTAACGAGGCGGCGGCTAAGACCGTAGCAGACGATATTTGCGCGTGCGGTGGTCTTGCTAAGGCGTATAAGGCTAACGTTCTTGACAGAGAGTGTCTCGAGGACGTACATCAAAAGGTACTCAGAGAGCTTGGTAAATGCACCGTGCTTATCAACGGCGCGGGTGGTAACAGCCCCAAGGCTACTACTGCCCATGAGTATTTTGAGAAGGGCGACGAGAAACGCGACGATATCCTCACATTCTTCAATCTTGATGAGGGCGGATTCGATTTTGTATTCGACCTGAACATGAAGGGTGTTCTTCTCCCCACACAGGTCTTCTCACGTGATATGATCGGCGAGGAGGGTTGCTCCATTATCAACATTTCTTCCATGAACGCATACACACCTCTTACAAAGATCCCTGCATACAGCTCAGCTAAGGCCGCTGTTTCCAACTTCACACAGTGGCTTGCAGTTCACTTCGCAAAAGAGGGAATCAGAGTAAACGGAATCGCACCCGGCTTCTTTGCAACGAACCAGAACAGAGCGCTCCTATTTAATCCCGACGGCACACCTACTACAAGAACCCATAAGATCCTTGCTGCAACTCCCATGGGTCGCTTCGGTGAGGCGAGCGAGCTTCTCGGAGTTCTCAAATTTCTGGCTGATCCCGCAGCATCCGGCTTTGTTACCGGTACGGTAATTCCCGTGGACGGCGGATTCTCTGCATATTCCGGAGTTTAATTTCTACGAGGTATAACAACACTATGAACACAGAAAAAATTATTCTTTGCGGATTTGCTGATGAGGCAGATCCGTCTATCGACGGTCAAATCGCGGCGCTTAAGGAAAACAGCATCTCATTGCTTGAAATAAGAGGCGTTGACGGTAAAAACATCAGCGAGGTTACTCCCGACGAGGCAAAGACTCTCAAAGCAAGATTTGACGAGAACGGTATATCCGTTTGGTCCTTGGGTTCTCCTATCGGAAAGATCAATATCAACGACGACTTTGACAAAGAGATCGAGAAGCTCAGGACACTTCTTGAGGTTGGTAAGATTCTCGGTGCCAAGTGCATAAGACTCTTCAGCTTTTACGGAACAGAGGGCAAGGCAGAGCATCTCCCCGTAATCTGCGAAAGACTCAAGGAATACGTTGAGGTTTGCGCTGAATACGGAATCATTCCTTGCCACGAGAACGAAAAGGGGGTTTACGGCGAGAACGCTGCACGTTGTCTTGAGATTCACAAGGCTGTTCCCGGACTTAAGGCAGTATTTGACCCCGCGAACTTTGTTCAGGCAGATCAGGACGTTCTTGAGGCGTGGGACATGCTTGAGGAATACGTATACTACGGACACATCAAGGATGCCAACGAGGAGAAGAACATCGTTCCTCCCGGACAGGGCTGCGGAAAGATCGCGGAGTATCTCCCCAAGTTCGTAGAGAAGGGCTGCCGGGTACTCACTCTTGAGCCTCACCTTATGGAATTTGTAGGTCTTGCGGGACTTGAGGAAGAGGGCGCGAAGAGCGACGTAGGCTCGGTTTTAAGTTTTGAAAACGGCAGAGATGCATTTATGTGTGCAGCTAATGCTTTGAAAGAAATTATTGCGACTATCTAAGGAGGAACCACTATGATTTTAGGTGCTCAGTTTTACACAGTACGCGAACATTGTAAGGATCTTCAGGGATTTGAGGAATCCATGAAAAAGGTTGCTGATATTGGATACACATCCATTCAGCTTTCAGGTGTTTGCGCTCACGAACCCGAATGGGCTTATGAGAAAGCTCGCGAAAACGGCTTGACCATTGACCTTACACACTATGATCTCAAAAAAATGTGTCACGAAACAGAGGCATGTATCGCATATCACGACACATTGCACTGCAGTCACATAGGACTTGGCTCTAGCCCATATCCGAAGACCGAGGAGGGTCTCGAGCATCTTTGTGAGAATCTTGCCCCCGTTGTAAAGGAATTTGCGGCTCACGGCAAGAAGTTCGCATATCACAACCACCACTGGGAATTCTTCAGACACGGCGACAAGACATTCCTTGACAAGCTTTGTGAGCGCTTTTCTCCCGAAGAGCTTGCAATAATTCTTGACGTGTTCTGGGTACAGGCAGCAGGTGGCGACCCTGTAGCGTGGATCAAGAAGCTCAAGGGCAGACTTGACAGAGTTCACTTCAAGGATATGAAGATATTCCTCCACGAGGATATTTACAATATGGATTGCCGCAGAGTAGCATCTATCGGTGAAGGCATCATGAACTACGATGCTATTATCGAAGCATGCCTTGAGGCAGATGCAGGAATCGGATACGTAGAGCTTGACGACTGCTACGGAGAAGATCCCTTCGAGTGCTTGAAGAGAAGCTACAAATACATGTCCGAGAGGTACGGACTTAAATAATTTCGTTTTTCAGAACCGAGATAACATTATGAGAAAAATCAAGCTAGGTATAATAGGACTTGGCAATATAGGCGCACAGCATTACAGAAACGTTTTGGACGGAAAATGCCCCGAGATTGACGTCACCGCGGTTTGTGATACAAATCCCGACAGACTCGAGTGGGTGCGCAATACATATGCGGAATATCAACCACACGGTAAGGATATTCCTTTTCCCGAAATGTTCTCCGATGCTTCGGAAATGATCAAGAGTGGAGTTTGCGAGGCAGTTATAATTGCAGTTCCGCACTACGATCATCCGCGCTATGCTATCGAGGCATTCAAACACGGATTGCACGTTATGTGCGAAAAGCCTGCAGGGGTCTATACCTTACAGGTCAGAGAGATGATCGCCGAGGCGGACAAGCATCCCGAACTTAAATTCGGAATGATGTTTAATCAGCGGACGAACTGTGTCTACCGCAAAATGAAGGAAATACTTGACAGCGGTGAGCTTGGTGAGATAAGACGCTCCAACTGGATAATCACCAACTGGTATCGCCCTCAGGCTTATTACAATTCAAGCGCGTGGCGTGCAACCTGGGCAGGCGAGGGCGGAGGAGTATTGCTTAATCAATGTCCCCACAATCTCGACCTTTGGCAGTGGCTTTGCGGCATGCCGACTAAAGTGTACGCAAAGATAGGTTTTGGCAAATGGCATGACATTGAGGTGGACGATGAGGCCTCCGTTATTGTGGAGTATCCCAACGGAGCTACGGGTAGCTTCATAACCTCAACCGCAGATTTTCCGGGTACAAACAGACTAGAGATAGTCTGTGACCAGGGTTCGCTTATTTGTGAGGACAACGTTGTAACCATGCATAAGCTTGATACATCTGAATCCGCTTTTACAAAGGTCAACAAGAGTCCTTATCAAGCCCCGGGGCTCACAACTGTGTCTGTTGAAACGGATAACAAAAACGAGCAACATCCTGCAGTTCTTAATGCTTTTGCAGCGGCAATATTGCGAGATGAACCTCTTGTTGCAGACGGAAGAGAGGGAATTAACGCACTGCTCATTTCCAATGCTATGCATTTATCTGCATGGACAGGCAGGGAAGTCGAGCTTCCCTTTGACGAGGATTTATTTAAATCCTTGCTTGACGAGCGAATCAAAACATCCAAGAAAAAAGAAAATACGATCTATATCTTTTCTGAGTTTAATAAAACTCACAAAAGAATTTTATAATTAAATCATGAGGAGAAACTCACTATGAGAAAAGTAAAATTGGGTATCATCGGTATAGGTAATATGGGTGCCAGCCACCTCAACGAGATCATGGCAAACAAGAACCCCGACATTGAAGTAACTGCAATTGCCGATGTAAATCCCGAAAGACTTGAATGGGCTAAGGGCGCTATTGCTACGGCAAAGGAAAAGTATCCTGAAAGTAACATTGGTGAAATTGCTATGTTCGCAGATGGATCTGAGCTTATTAAGAGCGGAACATGTGAAGCAATCATTATTGCCGTTCCTCACTACGATCATCCAAGATTCGCAATTGAGGGCTTCCAGAACGTTCTTCACGTAATTTGCGAATAGCCTGCAGGCGTTTATACACTCGACGTAAGAGCAATGAATGAGGAGGCTGCAAAGCACCCCGAATTGAAGTTTGGTATGATGTTCAATCAGAGAACAAACTGCCTCTACAAGAAGATGAAGGAAATTATTTCCAGCGGCGAGCTCGGCGAGATCAGAAGAACAAACTGGATCATCACTAACTGGTATCGTCCCCAGTCTTATTATGATACCAGTGCATGGAGAGCAACATGGTCCGGTGAGGGCGGTGGAGTTCTTATGAACCAGGCTCCTCACAACCTTGACCTCTGGCAGTGGATCTGCGGTATGCCTTCAAAGGTTGACGTTAAAATGCATTTTGGCAAGTGGCACGACATCGAGGTTGAGGATGACGTAACAGCTTACGTTGAATATCCCAACGGTGCCACCGGTACATTCATCACAACAACGGGTGACGCTCCCGGAACAAACCGCTTTGAGATCGTTTGCGATGGCGGTATGCTTATCTGCGACGGCGTAACTCTTACAATGAAGAAGCTTGATGTGTTTGAAACTGTATTTACAAAGCAGTTCAAGGGCGGTATGGGTGGACCCAACGTAACAACATCTCAGGTTGAGGTTGACGGCTCCAATCCTCAGCACCAGGGTGTTCGTGCGGCATTTGCCGGCGCGATCCTCAGAGGCGAGCCTCTCGTTGCAGAGGGCTATGAGGGTATCAACGGACTTATGCTTTCTAACGCTATGCATCTTTCCGCATGGACCAATGCACCGGTAGAGCTTCCTTTTGACGAGGTTAAGTATAAGGAACTTCTTATGGAGAGAGTTAAGACCTCCAGAAGAAAGACAAACGTTTCTGCCGTATTTGTAGAAAATATGGTTGGTACGTTTAACGCGTAAAATTGTAAAACACAAGGCAAACCTACCTTAGGGTGGGTTTGCCGTTATGTATTTTATGAAAGAACCCGAATTTAGGCTATATCCTTCATTTTTCTCCATTTTTGATTCAATAATTATACAAAATTTTGATTTTGTATAATTTTAAAGATTGGTAAATATCTGCCCTTTTATGCTGTTTTTACTCTGAATCGCCTGTTTTATCAATTAAGTTATTTGTAGCTGAGGTACTTCTTTTTTGTAGCCTCGCCACCTCTTAGGTGCCTCTCCTCCTTGTTTTTCTCAAGCACGCTTTTAACGTCAAGATACAAGGATTTATTGATCTTCTTTAACGACTGAGTTATATCTTTATGTACGGTGCTTTTACTTATCCCAAATCTTGATGCCGTAGCACGTACGGTCGTATTATTTTCCACAATATACAAACCAAGCACCACGCATCTTTCTTTACCGGATGCCAAATACATCATTGCCAAACTACCTCTTTTATTCATTTGAGATTATAATATAAATTATGCTCATACAGGTTGGGTTATGAATGTATTTACCGATTCTATCCACAATACCTTTAAGTTAGGACTATTTATGATTAATCTTGAAAATTTAGCCTTAGAGCTTGATAAATATGATATTTTTGAAGGAATGACCTCGATATCCGCGGTCATTAAATCAATATCGCAAAATACCAGCAACCGTAAAATTATTTGCATCCTCTACGACGCTGAACGCGAGGGTAAAAAAACCCGTGAGCTGTCATTCATCAAGAGATGCTCAAGGGATATGGGCTTTGAGGTCCTGCCTGTCTTGGGTGAGCTTTTGGTCAAGCTTACCTCGGGCGATACCCACGGCGGTATTATTGCGGTTTGCACCAAACGCGCTTTTGATGATAACTTCGTTAATAAATTAACAAGTTCATCCTTTTTTGCTATGATAGACGGCATTGAGGATCCCTACAACTTTGCATATTCTATTCGTTCATTGTATGCTGCGGGTGTGGATGGCATTATTTTGCCGCCT
>JAFWXY010000044.1 GCA_017522905.1 Clostridia bacterium | reverse complement strand
TATTGTTGACAGAGAAGCATGCGCCGACTTCGCGGAGTACGTCAACGTAATTGAGGTCAAGCAGCCAGTCAGCGTTGTTGACCATGATAGCCTTACCTTCACCGAAATCAATAAAGCGCTCCATCTGCTTCTTGAAGCAATCGCAGTTGTGCTGAATCGTTTCTGTCGTCATCATCTGGCGCATATCGGTACGGCCCGATGGGTCGCCGACCATTGCAGTTCCACCACCGATAAGTACGACGGGCTTATTTCCCGCCATCTGAAGTCTCTTCATAAGGCAGAGCGCCATGAAGTGACCTACGTGAAGGGAATCTGCCGTAGGGTCAAAGCCGATGTAGAAGGTAGCCTTTCCCTCGTTGATCATATTTCTGATCTCTTCTTCATTCGTAACCTGCGCGATAAGTCCGCGGGCTACGAGCTCTTCGTAAATTTTCATTTGTAGATATATCTCCTTGTTGTTTTTTCTGAAAATAAAAAACGCCTCTTGCACAAATGCAAGGGCGAAGATTTCGCGGTACCACCTTGTTTCACCTTGAGGTCACCCCCAAAGCCTTTAAGACTTTTAAAGTCCTGTCGATATAACGGTCGAACCCGTCACAGCCTACTTGATAGCCCTCTTTCGGTGCATCGCTCGCAAGTGTATTCTGAAAACGGCTTATCCGCGCCTCTCATCAACCGGCAGCTTTCTGTTGACAGTCTCGCTTCTTACTTGTCTTGGTCATAGCGTTTAATTGATTATATCACCAATTATCGACTTTGTCAACAACTATTTTTAAGGTTTTTGAAGGGTGGTGGGGGTGCCGGGGAGGAGGGAAAGCTTTTTGCCTGAAAAGTTCCCTCCCCCTGAATGCTCACACTATCCTCACGCCAAAGCCAGCGGATGGACTATGCAACGCTTCCAGCGCATAACACAAAGCGCTTCTCGGGCGAAATTTATAAACTTTTTCATACGTGTCACCGTTTATTAATATAAAAAGAAAGAATCAAAGACTAAAGCTTTAACCGTCACGATTATTTTGCCATTGATATGGAGATAATATTGTATGAAATATGTGTAATCATAGGAAGATTAATGCAGAATCGGCATATAGAACACTAAAATTGTAAAATGGTTCCTTTATATACAGATTTTGAGGATTGAAAGGAGGGGCACGACCGTGATACAATAACGTGTCGCCGAAAAAAAGAAAGGAGAACAGATGAAGAAAATTAAATCCACTAAGATCATGGCGTTTTCATCTTGTGTACTTTTGTCTGCAAGTATGTTTTTAACGCTTGGCGCAAGCGCCGCGCAGGTGCCATACGACGGTGCAGACCCAACTATGGCAAGCGAGGCCGCTTTGTATGATTCCGCATCATCGTATTCTGTCCCGGAGGGCGCCGCAAGAACGGGAGTAAACATAAACGGAAGGAGGGTGCTTGAGGGCAGGGTGTTCGTCATCGACGGAGTCACATACGTACCTATGTTCAAGTTTGCGGATTGGCTTGGAATGTTTACATACACGACAAGTCAGAAAAGCAATATCTCAACAGGCAAGGTAATTGGCGAAAATCTTGAGATCACCGCAACCGAAAACAGCCTTTACATATCGGCAAACGGCAGATATTTCTACACGGTAGACCGTGTGCTTGAGATAAACGGAGAGCTTTATATTCCGATAGAGCCTATGGTAAAGGCGCTCAACTGCCACATCGGCAGAGATGCTACGGGCGCATACGTAGTGCGATCGGGAGATACACGCCTTCTTAAGAGCGCGGACAAATTTTACCGCGAGGACGAGGTGTACTGGCTCTCTAAGATAATTTCTGCAGAGTCGAGAGGCGAGAGCCTTGAGGGCAAAATAGCGGTCGGAAACGTGGTGCTCAATCGCGTGCGCTCCTCTCAGTTCCCGAACACGATATACGGTGTAATATTTGACAAAAAATTCGGCGTACAGTTTACACCTGTGGCAAACGGAACGATATATCAGGAGCCCACGGCAGAGAGCATCATCGCGGCGAAGATATGCCTTGAGGGATATACACTGTCAAACGACATACTTTATTTCCTCAACCCCAAGCATTCAACGGGATCTTGGGTACAGAGCAACAGACAGTTTGCGTTTACGATAGGCAATCACTCCTTTTATAACTGATCTCTAAAAAAGCGAGGGAAGGGCGCCGACAGGCTCCTTCCCTTACGAGGCGTTGTATTTGATAAAAAATCCGTCTTTTCCTCCCAAACAAACATAAAAAATTTAATTTTTTGCTTCAAAAAAGCCAAAATGTATTATTTTTTAATAAAAAATGCAAGAATTTATGTCAAATTTCACAATATTTTTTTCATCAAAAGCATTGACAAAAAAATGTCATTATGATATAATCTTTATGACTGTGATTAGGCTCATATGGCTGATCTGTGTCCCGAAGATAATGCTTTTCGGGCTGCAGATTAGCTATGTGGGAACTTTATCTCGGTAAATAAAAATATTTTTATATAACAAAAGGAAGGGAAAGACAAATGAAAAAGTTTTTCGCAATTCTTCTCTGCGCTATCATGCTCGTTGCTCTCGTAGCTTGTGACACAGGCGCAAAGGAAGCTGACTACAAGCTCGGCATGGGCGTTGTTGTAAGCATGGACAGCTCCAAGGACGGCCTTGCACAGGTTGACGCTACCGTTGCAACTGTTGTTACAGACGCTGAGGGTAAGATCGTTGCTTGCCGCATCGACGTTGCTCAGAACAAGTACACCCTTGGCACAGACAAGGCTGACAAGAAGTTCGAGACAAAGATGGAGCTCGGCTCTCGCTACGGCATGGAGGGCAAGGTAGATAACGACGGTAACGGCGTTAAGCTCGAGTGGGATGCTCAGGCAAAGGCATTCGAGGCATGGGTAGTTGGCAAGACAGCTAACGAGGTTAAGGCTACAGAGCTTCAGGAGGCTAACGGCCACCAGATCGCTGTTGACAAGGATCTTCTTGATGCAGGCTGCTCTATGCAGATCACTGACTTCATCGCTGCAGTTGTAAAGGCTTGCAACGACGAGCAGGGTATGGCATTCAAGACCGCAGGCGAGATGACTCTCGGCGTTGCTGCAAAGACAACCGCTGCTGAGACAACAGATACAGTTGTAAAGATGTACACCGATTTCGCTGCTGCAGTTGTTGTAGACGGCAAGATCGTTGCTGCTCTTAACGACGCAATCCAGCCCAACATCACTGTTGACGCTGAGGGCAAGATCGTTGACAAGACACTCCAGGGCGGCACAAAGCGCGAGCGCAAGGAAGGATACGGCATGGCTCCCGTTAAGATCGATAACGATAAGAACGGCGTAACCAAGGAGTGGTTCGAGCAGTCCGCTGCATTCTCCAACTTTGTAGTTGGCAAGACCGCTGCAGAGGTTGCAGGACTTCAGACCCAGGAAGCTGGAGGACACCAGATCGCTGTTGATAAGGCTCTCCTCGATGCAGGTTGCTCTATCCAGATCACAGCTATCAAGGCTGTAGTTGCACAGGCTGCAAACAACGCAAGATAATTTAATAAAAACAGGAGAAGGAAATTTGAAGCTATTCAAATCTCTATTTTGCCTGGTTGCACTTTTGGGGCTGCTCGTCGTTTTGACGGGCTGCCCTAAATCTGCGATTAAGGCAGAACCGAAGGGAATGGTTTATTTCACATATTTTGACACTGTGTCCTATATTTACTGCTATTCCGATGTCTCTGACGAGGATTTTGGCAAGAAATGTGGAGAGGTTTCGGATATTTTGGGAGAATACCACAAGCTCTTCGATATATACTACGAGCATTCGGGAGTTACCAATCTCAAAACGCTCAATCTTAATGCAGGCGGCGAGCCTATGAAGGTGGATTCAAAGCTTGTTGACTTCCTGCTTTACGCCAAGGAGCTGTACATGGCTACCGATGGCGAAATGAATATTATGATGGGCTCGGTCCTTCGTCTCTGGCATGATGCAAGAGAGGGAGGAACAAGCATTCCTTCAGAGGAGGCACTCAAAGAGGCAGCACTCCACACAGACATTTCATGTCTTGAGATAGATGTTGAAAACCAGACCGTAAGAATTTCAGACCCCGAGGCATCGATTGACGTCGGAGCGCTCGGCAAGGGCTATGCAACCGAAAAGGCAGCAAAGCATCTTGAGAGCATAGGCGCTGAAAGCTACGTTCTGAATATCGGCGGAAATATCCGCATAGTCGGCACCAAGCCCGACGGATCGGGTTGGAAAACAGGAATCAAGAATCCCGCGGATCCCTCGACCTATTCTAAATATCTGACATTGTCGAATATATCCTGCGTAACAAGCGGGAATTACGAAAGATACTACACGGTAGACGGAGTACGCTATCACCACATTATCGACAAGGACACCCTCATGCCTTCAACTCACTTTGCATCGGTGTCTATAATTACGTCGGATAGCGGACTTGCGGACGCGCTCTCAACGGCTCTTTTCTCAATGAGCTACGAGGACGGAATCAAGATCGTCGAAAAAATCGGCGGTATAGAGGTAATATGGATCACCCCCGACGGTGAGATATATACCACAAACGGCATTGCACAGCTTGAAACAGTAGGCTGAGCAATCATTAAATTTGAAAATAATAAAAATAACTATACAAAAGTTAACGAAAGGAGAGACGGTTTTGAAAAAAGATATTTCATCTTTGCACGTGCCCCACAATAAAAACACGGCTGCTTGCGCTCCCGTGCAGATTGAGATGCCCAAGGAAGTTATTCTTCCTATGAACATGCACTCAGGTCACGATGCCGAACCTATCGTATCTGTCGGCGACCACGTAAAGGTCGGACAACTTATCGCAAGAGAAGAGGGAAGATTCTCCTCTCCCGTGCACGCAACAATCTCCGGAACTGTTGTTGAGATTGCTCCTATGCCCACATCCAGCGGCAAGGACACATTGGCTATCCGTATTGAGAGCGATGGCAAGATGGAGGTAGCAGAGAGCGTTAAGGCTCCCGAGATCACAGACTGTGACAGCTTCCTTCAGGCTGTAAGAGACGGCGGTATCGTCGGTCTTGGCGGCGCGGCTTTCCCGACATGGGCAAAGTTCAACGAGGCCAAGAACCCCGATTATAAGGTCGACACCGTTCTTATCAACGCCGCAGAGTGCGAGCCCTATATCACCAGCGACCACAGAATGATGCTTGAGCATCCCGAGCTTATCGCCGACGGTATCGAGTATCTCCGCAAATATATGAACGAGTACCTTGGCAATGCAGTATTCAAGATCTGCATTGAGACAAATAAGGCTGACGCAATCGAGGTTCTTGAAAAGACCTTCGAGGGCAAGGATTACGTAGTAATCCACAAGCTCAAGACAATTTATCCCCAGGGCGCAAAGCAGGTAATGCTCTACAATGCAACGGGAAGAGTTGCAGTTGCGGGCAGACGTTTCCCCTCCTTCGGAGCTCTCATCATCAACGTTTCCTCTATCGCGAAGATGGCTGAATACCTCAACACGGGTATGCCTCTCGTAGAGAGAATAGTAACGGTTGACGGTCCCGCGGTAGAGAAGCCCATGAACCTGATCGCTCCCATCGGAACTCGCATCAGTGAGCTCCTTAAGGTAACGGGTCTTAAGGCAGAGCCCGGCAAGGTTATCGTAGGCGGACCTATGAACGGTACTGCAATCTGCTCTGTTGACGATCCTATCGTTAAGGTGTCAAACGCAGTTCTCGTATTCGACGAGAAGAGCGCAGTTCTCCCTGAGGCTTCCGCCTGCATCAACTGCGGACGCTGCATAGACAAGTGCCCCGTAGGAATCTCTGTTGCAGAGGTTGACCGCGTTATGAATATAAAGAACGAGGACAAGAAGGCAAAGATGCTCATAGAGACAGGCGTTCGCCAGTGCGTTGACTGTGCTTGCTGCTCTTACGTTTGCCCCGCAAACCGCCCCTTGCTCCAGATCAACTGGGATGCTAAGTCATTCCTTAAAAAATATGCTGCAGCGCAAAAGGAAAAAGAAGGAGGTAACAAATAATGGGTAAGCTTCATATCTCCTCCACACCCCACATTCATCAGAAGGGCTCGTCTACACGCAACATAATGCTTGACGTTGTAATCGCAATGCTCCCCGCAACAGCTGCAGGTATCATCATTTTCGGGCTTAAGGCACTTTGGGTGGTTCTCACCTGCGTGGCAAGTGCCGTTGCCGCAGAGGCTCTCTTCAATCTCTGCGCCGGCAAAAAGCAGACTGTCGGTGATTTCTCCGCAGTTGTTACAGGTCTTTTGCTTGGACTTAACTTAAGCACCAACGTTGAGCTTTGGCAGTGCGTTATCGGTTCTGTATTCGCTATCGTAGTCGTCAAGGGCTTCTTTGGCGGTATCGGTAAGAACATCGTTAACCCCGCAATCGCCGCTCGCGTATTTATGCTTCTTACGTTTGGATCGGTTGCGGCGGCAGTTCAGATCGCTCCTCTCTTCGATCTCGGTTTCCTTGGCAATGCAGTTCCCGAGATCGCGGCAGGTGCAACTCCTCTCGCTTCTCTCAACGCAGGCGTTGAGGGCGCGCAGAACGCTCCCTCCGTGCTTCAGCTTCTCGTAGGCGCACACGGCGGTACGATCGGTGAGACCTGCGGAATCGCACTTCTTATCGGATTTGCATATCTCGTAGCTCGTAAGGTCATCAAGTGGTACGTTCCCACCTCTTACGTTGCAACGGTATTTGTATGCTACTTTGTTTTCGGTGGCTTTAACGCTACATACGCACTCCAGCACGTTCTTGCGGGCGGTCTCCTTCTCGGCGCTATATTCATGGCAACCGACTACGTAACCACTCCCAACACGGGCAAGGGACGCGTTGTATTCTGCGTTGGCGCAGGTCTTCTCACCTTCGCAATCAGACAGTTCGGCACATTCCCCGAGGGCGTTTCCATCGCAATTCTTACAATGAACCTTCTCACTCCCTTCATCTCCGATTGGACAAGAAAAAAGACACTTGGAGGTATTAAGTAATGAGATTTGTAAAAACGTTAGGAATACTTCTTATAATCATCGCTATCTTCGGCGCGGCTATGTTCGGACTTAACTTCTACACAGGTCCCATCATCGAGGCAAACCAGGCAGGCGCGGCTAACGACCGTCTCAACGCGGTTATGCCCGGCGGCTCGGCATACGAGGATATCACAGCAACACTTACAGGTCTTCCCGCAGGTGTTGTTAAAGTCAACAAGGAAACAAGCGGACTCGGTTACGTAATCGAGACCACCGCAACCTCTGATTACACGGGCGGTGCACCTATGGACATCGTTATCGGTGTTGATGCAGAGGGCAAGATCTGCGGAATTCAGCTTGTTTCTCACTCCGAATCTCTCATCTTCGGTGAGGATTACCCCGGCACTTACATTGGCAAGGACTCCGCGCTCGCAGGCGTCGAGCTTTACGCAGGAAGCACGTATTCCTCAACCGCGTTCAAGAATGCAGTTGAAGAGGCTATGGGCGTGCTTGCGGCAAACGATCTTATCGCTGCAGGCGTTAAGACAGACGCGCAGATACTTGCTGAAATGATCCCCGCGCTCCACACAGGTCTTACCTCGGGCGGAATGCTCAAGGCAGAGGCAGCTGCGGCAAGCGGAAATATCACAGAGGGCTATAAGGCACTCAACGGCTCCGGCTATGCGTTCATCGTAGCACAGGGAGAGACAAGCGTTCTCGCCATCGTTAACGCAGCAGGCGCTTGCAAGGTATACGACACCACGGGCGCTGACGTAACAGAGAGCAGTGCGGCGGTTGTCGAAGAGGCGGTTGTGGCAGCAGAGAAGGTTGACTTTACATCAGCTGCGGAAAAGATGATCACAGACAAGTTTGCAGACGCGGCTGATATTACACCCATCGAGCTTACAACCTTCGGCAACGTTGTTTACGCAAGCTCCTTTATCTCGGGTGATGCAACCTACTATGCGTTCTACTCTCGCCCCATGACGTACGGCGACAACGCAATGGAGATCTGCACTGTAATCGATGAAACCGGCGCTATCGTAAATCAGAACGTCAAGGAAATGGCGTTTGAACACGGAGTTGAATACATGCCCGGCATTAAGGATCTTATGGATCCCTCAAGCGGAGCATACACAAGCTACCTTGAAAAGTTCAACGGCATCACAGGCGAAACGCTTACAGACGACGTTCTCGTGGCAGGCGGAACAGTTTCTTCCTCTGCAGTTAAGCTCGCAACACAGGATGCATTCAACGCATTCAACACAGTAAAAGGAGGAGAGCAGTAATGAAAAAGACTAAGACATCGTATCTCCTCAGAGGTACACCCTCAATTCTTTTGGTGCTTGGCGCTGGATTCGTAATGGCATCCAGCGCAGACATCAGAGCCGCTCTCGGTATGGGAGCCGCAGTTCTTGTATCTATGCTTCTCAGCGCAGTCGTGGTCTCCGCGATCCACAAGATCATCCCCGGATATGCTAAATTGCCGACTTATCTTATGATAATAACCGGCTTCGTATCACTCATTTCCATGCTTATGCAGGCGCATTTCCCGATAGTTGTGGACATGCTTGGAGTACACCTTGCAACTCTCGCAGTCAGCGCGGTAATTTACCGCGACTGCGAGGAGTGCGCAGACCACAACGGCGAGGCAACGTCAATCAAGACCGCTCTTGTTACAGGTCTCTTCTTCACCGTTGTTATGGTAGCCTGCGCTCTTATCCGCGAGGTTATAGGAAACGCGTCTATCTGGGGTCAGCCCATTGAGCTCCTTCAGGATTACAAGATCAGCGCAATCGCAGGCGCATTTGGCGGATACCTTGTTCTTGCGATCGTAATGGCTGTTATCAACAAGCTTACGGGACTTCACCACCATCTTGATGAAAAGGAGGATAACTGATAATGGATTTTAAAATAATTCTCGGAATCGTCCTTGCAGGCATCCTCTCTGAAAACTACGCGCTTCTCCACTTCCTCGGAACAGGAGCGGTGCTTGAAAACGAGCGTTCCTCGAGACAGTCGCTCACTCTCGGACTTGGCACTACACTCGTAATGCTCATCTCCACACTCATCACATGGCCCATCAACAATTATCTTCTTGTCGAGGTTCCTTACCTCCAGACAATGGTATTCGTATTTGTTGTTCTCCTTGTAGTTGAGGTTATTCACATGATTGCAAGAAAGATCGTTGACAACTACTGCCACGCACACTTTGTTAAGTTTGCAATCAACGGCGCGGTTCTCGGTCTTTGCATCCACAACACAGAGGCAGATTACCTCACCGCAATCGTAACAAGCGTTGCAGTTGGTATCGGATTCATGCTCACCATGACACTTTACGCTAAGATCGAGTCTACCGTGGACGAGGAAGCAATTCCTGCGCCCTTCCGCGGCATTCCGATTGCGCTTTTGACTGCAGGCATGATCGTGCTCGCTCTCTTGGCGCTCCAGTTTAAATTTTAATGAAAAAAAGAGATTTTATACTCATAGGTACTATTCTCGCTATTGCCTTACTCTTGTGGGGTGCGATAGAGCTTACTAAAGAGGAGGGTGCCTACGTGATCGTCACCGTTGAGGGCAAGGAAGTGGCAAAATACAGCCTTTCCCAAGACGGTGAATACGAGCTTAACGGCGGAACCAACATTTTGAAAATTGAAAATGGTGAAGCCTTTATGATTTGGGCCAACTGCCCAACTATGGGGCAAACGCGTTGTACCCATCAAGGAAAAATAAGCAAAACGACCGAAAAGATAGTCTGCCAGATAAACCAGCTGGTAGTCACCGTTTACGGCGCTGACGAGGGCGACGTCGAGCTCGTCGGATAAAACAAGAGAAAGGGAAGGATCATATGAAAACCAAGAGAGTTGCTTTTTTAGGCTTATCTATTGCGCTTGCTATGATCCTTTCTTTTGTTGAAAGTCAGATCCCGGCGCTTGTTGCGATCCCCGGCATAAAGGTCGGACTTCCCAATCTCGTCATTGTGTTCCTTCTTTACAGGATAAGCTGGAAGGACGCGGTTATAGTAAGCATTATCAGAACTCTGCTCGTCTCAATGCTGTTCGGCAACATACAAATGCTGACGTTCAGCGTAGCGGGCGCAGTCTTGAGTCTTGGCAGCATGATCCTTTTAAAGAAGACCAATTGGTTTTCTACCATTACCGTCAGCATCGTCGGCGGTATATGCCACAATATAGGACAGATAGTAGCGGCGATCCTTTGGACACAGACCGCGGGAATAGTTACCTACCTTCCCGTACTGCTGCTCAGCGGAACGATTGCGGGCGCAGTTATCGGTCTTATATCGGGAATGCTTGTAGAAAAGCTAAAAAAGTGGAGATTTTGATCTTTATTTTTGCTTTTTTCATTTCAACACTTGAAAATGCAAGAAAAGTGTGTTATCATAAGGAGTGATGACACAATTATTAATAAAATAATTTATCAAAAAACATATGGAGGCAAAGCATGTACAAAATTTTAGACAAAAAAGTTTTGAACCCCACGGTAATCCAGCTTCAGATCGAGGCTCCTCTCGTGGCAAATAAGGCTCGCCCCGGTCAGTTCATCATTCTTCGCGTTGACGAGAACGGCGAAAGAATCCCCTTGACCGTAGCAGGCGTTAACAAGGAAAACGGTACAGTCAAAATCATTTTCCAGGTTGTTGGCGGAACAACAGAAAAGCTCGCACACAAGGAAGCAGGCGAATACATTCAGGACTTCGTAGGTCCTCTCGGTGTCGCTACTCACCTTGACGGTCTTAAGAAGGTCTGCATCGTCGGCGGTGGCGTTGGTTGCGCGATCGCTATGCCTATCGCAGAGGCTCTTCACGAGATGGGCGCTGACGTAACAAGCATTATCGGCTTCAGAAACAAGGATCTCCTTATCCTTGAGGACGAGTTCAAGGCTTGCTCCAACACTCTTCGCATCATGACCGATGACGGCTCCTACGGTGAGCACGGTAACGTAACCGTACCGCTCAAGGAAATGCTTGAGGCAGGCGAAAAGTTTGATATGATCATCACAATCGGTCCTCTTATTATGATGAAGTTTGTAGTTCTTACAGCTAAGCCCTACGGCACACCTGTAACAGCTTCCATGAACCCCATTATGATCGACGGCACGGGAATGTGCGGCGGATGCCGTCTCACTCTCAACGTTGACGGTAAGAAGGTAACTAAGTTTGCTTGCGTTGACGGTCCTGATTTCAACGGTTACGAGATCGACTTTGACGAGGCAATGTCCAGAGGCAGAATGTATGCCGATTTCGAGCGTCACGCTCACACTGAGGCATGCAATCTCTTCAAGAAGGAGGTACAGTAATTATGGCAAAGGCAAACATGAGTCTTACAAGAAATGCAATGCCTACGCAGGACGCGCAGGTCCGTGCACATAACTTTGACGAGGTTGCTCTCGGCTACACCGAGGAGATGGCAATCGACGAGGCCAACAGATGCCTCAACTGCAAGCACATGCCTTGCGTAAACGGCTGTCCCGTAAAGATCCACATTCCCGAGTTCATCTCCAAGATCAAGGAGGGTGATTTCGAGGGTGCATACCAGATAATTTCAAAGTCCTCATCTCTTCCCGCAGTTTGCGGCCGCGTATGTCCTCAGGAGGTACAGTGCGAGTCCAAGTGCGTAAGAGGCATCAAGGGCGAGAGCGTTGGTATCGGTCGTCTCGAGAGATTCGTTGCTGACTGGCACAACACATTCGCAACAGAGGCTCCCGAGCGTCCCGCAAGCAACGGCCACAGAGTTGCTGTCGTAGGCTCCGGTCCTTCCGGTCTTACTTGCGCGGGCGACCTTGCAAAGAAGGGCTATGAGGTAACTGTTTACGAGGCACTTCACACAGCAGGCGGTGTTCTTGTTTACGGTATTCCCGAGTTCCGTCTTCCCAAGAAGATCGTTGCAAAAGAGGTTGAAACTCTTGAGCAGCTAGGCGTTAAGGTTGAGACAAACGTCGTTATCGGTAAGACACTTACCATTGACGAGCTCTTCGATATGGGCTATGAGGCAGTATTCGTAGGCTCCGGCGCAGGTCTTCCCAACTTCATGGGTATCCCCGGCGAGTCCTATAAGGGCGTTTACTCCGCAAACGAGTTCTTGACCAGAAGCAATCTTATGAAGGCATATCTTGATAACCCCGAGACACCTATCATGAAGGGTGGTAAGGTTGCTATCGTCGGCGGCGGTAACGTTGCTATGGACGCGGCAAGAACAGCTCTCCGTCTCGGTGCAGAGAAGGTATACATTGTTTACCGTCGTTCTATGGAGGAGCTTCCTGCACGTAAGGAAGAGGTTGAGCATGCTGAGGAGGAGGGAATCGAGTTCCGTCTTCTCTGCAATCCTACAGAGATCGTTGGCTACAACAATCCCGAGGATCCCAGAGATCCCAAGAACGGCTTCGTTACAGGCATCAAGTGCGTAAAGATGGAGCTTGGCGAGCCCGATGCAAAGGGTCGTCGTCGTCCCGTTGCTATTCCGGACAGCGAGTTTGAGATCGAGGTTGATACAGTTGTTATCTCCATCGGTACGTCTCCCAACCCTCTCATCAAGTCCACAACAGAGGGACTTGAGGTCAATGCACACGGCGGTATCATCGTTAACGAGGACGGACTTTCCTCCCGTGCAGGTGTATACGCAGGCGGTGACGTTGTAACAGGTGCGGCAACAGTTATTTCCGCAATGGGCGCAGGTAAGACAGCTGCAAAGGCTATCGACGAGGCACTCAGCAAGTAATTCATTACTTAAATAATCAACACAGGAGATTGCGTTTTGCACTCTCCTGTGTTTTTTTACTGTCAAATCCTCATTTTTCCATTCATATAAAAAAATCAACGCGGCATAATAATAGCAGAGAAGCGAAGCAAGTTGATTTTTCAAAATGCTTGATAACGGTTTTCGGATAATGTAAATCCTGCGCCGCAAGACATTTTAAAGAGTCTTCAAGCTTGCGGCGCGACTCGATTTAATATAGATTTATTTTATGTAAAAAACGCTCCTTTATATAGGGGGCTGAACGGAGATTTGCGTGAAGGTTAATTTCAACTGATAGTGAAACGATCTTTTTCACGCACAAATTTTGCCTTTAGCAAAATTCATCCGTTATTATTTTAGCCGCCAAAGGCGGCGGAATGGAGAAATATTATGGCAAACAAGAATGCTAAGAAGGCTCTTGAGCAGTTCAAGATGCAGGCAGCAAGCGAAGTAGGCGTTAACCTCAACAACGGCGGTTACAACGGTGATCTCACATCTCGTCAGGCTGGTTCCATTGGTGGCCAGATGGTAAACAATATGAACCCCGTACGAACTATGAGATTTGAACGTCATAACCGCATATCGCAAGGACACAAGATAACCGTTAAGTACGCGTTTTCCCTTACGGTATAAGGCTTTGATGAAATAAAACGTACGGAGGAACAAAGAAATGAAGGACACCCAAACCATTTACGAACAGCTCGGAGGTACATACCGCGAGGAAAACGGCAACCTCGTTCCCGACGTGGAGCTTCCCGAACAGAAGTCAATCGGCAAATACGGACGGACGCACCTCGACTACCTCAAGCAACACCGTCGCGGAAGGTATTCCGCCCTGCTCGGTGAAGGGAGGCTAAACGCCTACCTCTCCGAGATCGACGAACAGGCACACGAAATGATATCCTCTCTGATAGTAGAGTTTGCCAAGACTCAAAGCATTGACGAACATCTCAAGGAAACTGACCAACTACGGTGG
>JAFWXY010000043.1 GCA_017522905.1 Clostridia bacterium | reverse complement strand
TTTTCTTTCTATTTCCTTTACAACAAGTTCTCTTGATGCGCCGTCAAGCTCCGACACGTCGTATATGATACCGATCTCGTTTTTCTCGTCATCAAGCACAGAGATAAATTTAAATCCAAGATCAAACGGAAATGCGCGATGCAAGAAGATCCTCGCGTATTCCTTTTCTCCCGCGTTATGTCTTAACGTAAGAGCCAAAAAGCCGTTCTTTTCCTTAAAGCTTGCATTTTGTCCGTCCAATTTGAGAATGTGGGCAGACTGCTCATTGATTATTTTATTTTCTTCCATTAAGGTCTCCCCCTTTACTCAATTATTCCGGCATTTTTAAGTGCCTCTGCTTGCAGAGTGTAGAGCTTGTTGTAAACTCCGTCCTCTATGGCTAAAAGCTCCTTGTGTGTTCCACGCTCCGCAACCTTACCGTCCTCAATGACGATAAGCTCGTCGGCGTCGCGCAGCGTTGAAAGCCTATGCGCTATCATTATCGTGGTCTTATCGCGCGTAAGCTCGGACAGCGCGTTCTGGATCTTCTTCTCAGTTTCGGTGTCCATTGCGGCAGTAGCTTCGTCGAGTATAAGTATCTTAGGATCTCGCAAAATCGCGCGGGCAATAGAAAGTCTCTGCTTTTCACCGCCGGAAAGATCCTTGAAGCCAAAGCCTATCTTTGTGTTATAGCTGTCGGGAAGCTTAATAATAAAGTCGTGCGCGCCTGAAAGCTTGGCGGCCCTTATAACTTCCTCATAGCTTGCGTCGGGCTTTGCGTAACGGATATTATCAAGTATTGAGCCTATAAAGAAGAAGGTCTCCTGCGATACTATCGCTATATTCTCATACAGAGCATTGAATGAGAGATCCTTGACGTTTATACCGTCGACAAGTATCTCACCCTCGTTTGCATCATAAAGTCGCATAATAAGGTTTACTATTGTACTCTTACCTGCGCCCGAATGTCCCACGATTCCAAGCATCTTGCCCGCCTTGACGCCAAAGCTTACGTTGTTAATTACCTTGTGATTCTTTATATATGAGAACTCAACGTTCTTGAATTCAACGTCTCCGCGTATTTCTTCGGGTGTTATGGCATCGTCCTTTTCCTTTATATCGGGCTCAGTGTCGTATATTTCGAAAAGTCTTTGCAAAGCATTTGTGCTTGACGCCGACCAGTCTATCATATCCGCAAAGAAATACATTGGTGTGTATATCATATTGACGTACGCCACGAACTTGATGAGCTGGCCGTATGTGAAGTCGTAATATCCCGAAATGACCATCCATCCGCCTACGCCAAGCGCGATAATGTTTCCCGCATAAAGGATCAAGCCAAGCGAGGGGTAAACGTAGTTATTGAACACCGACAGGTTCTTCTGGTACTCCGCGGCGCGACGGCTGGTACCGTGAAATCTCTCTGTCTCGGCTCTCTCACACGAGAAGGCCTTTACAACTCTTGCTCCCTGCAATACGTCGGAAAGCTGGGAATTAAGTCTTCTTGACCCCGAATAGTTCTTGTCGTGGAGCTTCATCTCCTTGCGGTAGCTTTGCAAAATAATGAAGAAGAAAAGCGGCACCGTAAAGAGCGAGCAAAGCGCCAAAAGCGGATTTTCGATAAAGAGTATTACGCAAATTACCACTACCTGAACGATATTCACCAAAAAGTAAGGTACACCGTCACAGAAGAAGGAGTAGATCGTATTTGAGTCCTCATTAACCTGCGTCATAAGCGCGCCGGTCTGCCGTCCGTTGAAGAATGAAAGCGACAGCTTCTCAATCGATGTAAATACCGTCATTTTAAGGTCGTAGACGATCTTTGCGGCAATCTTCGCGGAAATTCGACCGTTGATTATAGTAAATATCTGTGAGAGCACCTTGGTTGCAACGATCATACCGATAACAAGCAGTATCTCGCCAAAGAATCCGCCGTTTTCGCTTAACACCTCATCGTAGAAGAACTCATTTGAGAAATATGGCACGGCAATGCTTGTTGCGGTGAGCAAAACGAGCGAGAGGAGCATTATCGCGATATACTTTTTATACTTTGCAAGGAACATTCCGAAGCGGCGGTAGAGCTTTCCCTTTTCCATGCATCTTGGGCATACCTTACGGTTTTTGTCGGGATAGCGCATTCCGCATTTGGGGCAACGGCGTGCGCTTGGCTCGTCCTCGTCGTCAATATCAAAATCGGGAGAGGTTATCTCGCCCTTTTTCATTCGCTCGAAATATTTTGTCAAGACAAGGGCTGATGTACGACAAGTATTTGTCATAGCGGTCAGGAAGGCGTATTTGCCGTCCTTAAGCTTAGCAACGAGTCTTGCGCTCGATTGCATCTCGTCAAGCTCCAGGGCTTCAATTTCTCCTATGTCGTAGGTCGTAAATCTGTTCTCTCGCCACTCCTGAATCGGCTTTTTCCCATCTGCGCAGAGTATAGATACAGCTCCCGAGATGACATATATGTTTTCTGTAGTTACGACTACGTACGTATCGCAAAATGAATGCTCGTTATTCATGTCGCAGTATGATGCCAGCATTATTTTACTTGTATCAACATCACTTTTTTGCAGCGACTCGAAAATATGATCGGGCACTCTGTCAATAAGAAACATATATCTCACCTCTCTTTCTTACATACGAATATAATGTAATTATAATCCTTTTATTTTATTTTGTCAACAAAGCGCCCCCTGTTTCTCTAAATAATTTGTTGTCAGTATTGAAAAAACGGCGGGAATATGATATAATTTATACATTAAGATAAAAAGGAGCCCTGAAATGAAAGGCTTAAAGACAATATATATCTGCTCAGAATGTAATTACCACTCACCTAAATGGATGGGTAAATGCCCCTCCTGCAACCAGTGGAATACACTTGTCGAGGATGTGATCAACCTCTCCCCCGAGGAGCCGCAGAGCAAAAGAAAAAGCTTGTCCGCTATAAGCGGTACAGACAACCACGCAATTTCATACGACGAGCTTGAGATACCCGATTATATTCGCTCGGGCACGGGACTTGAGGAGCTTGACCGTGTCCTTGGCGGCGGACTCGTCCACGGCTCTGTTGTGCTTATCTCGGGAGAGCCCGGAATCGGTAAATCCACCCTGCTTATGCAGATCTGCGAGTGCCTTGGCGCAAACAGACGCGTCCTTTACATTACAGGTGAAGAATCGGGCGGTCAGATAAAGCTCCGTGCCAAGAGACTAGGCGTATCGGGCAAGAATCTCTTTATTTTGACCGAGACTAACCTTGACAGCATCCTCAAGGAGGCTGACAAATTAAAGCCCGATATAATGATAATCGATTCTATACAGACGATATACGACGATATGATAAAGTCCGCGCCCGGCAGCGTTACTCAGGTGCGCGAGTCTGCGCTTACCCTCATAAACAAAGCAAAATCGCAAGGAATATCTATGCTCCTGGTCGGTCACGTCAACAAGGAGGGCGGCATTGCGGGCCCCAAGGTGCTTGAGCATATGGTTGACGCAGTTCTCTGCTTTGAGGGCGAAAAGCTTCAGTCCTACCGTATAATCAGAGCGAACAAAAACCGTTTTGGCTCAACAAATGAGATCGGTGTTTTTGAAATGACAGACAAGGGACTTGTTGAGATACCTAATCCCTCCGAGATGCTTCTTTCGGGCAGACCGAAGAATACTCCCGGTAACTGCGCGGTATGTACTATCGAGGGCACAAGACCGATAATTGCCGAGATTCAGGCGCTTGTTTCTCCCACTGCTTTCCCCGCGCCTCGTCGCACCGCAAACGGAATCGACTATAATCGCCTTTGCCTTATCATCGCGGTGCTTGAAAAGCGACTTGGACTTAAATTCTACCAGAACGACGTTTATATGAACGTCATTGGCGGCTTGCATATTGACGAGCCTGCAAGTGATGCGGCGATTGCGCTCTCGCTTATTTCGTCGCTTACCGACAAGGCTGTTCCCGATGATCTTATCGCAATAGGCGAGCTTGGACTTTCGGGCGAATGCCGTGCCGTTTCAAACCTTGAGCAGCGCGTCAAGGAAGCCGCAAGACTTGGATTTACCAAGGCGATTGTTCCCTACAAAAACGTTGATAAGCGTCAATTTGAAACCTCGATTGAGCTGATACCGATACATAGTATCTATGAGGCTTTGAGGGTTCTTATCAGTAACAATTAATTGAATCACGGCCTCGCTCAAAATTGAGCGAGGTCAATTTATATTAAAAAATAAATGTAACCCCTCTTTTTCTATTTACAAAGGATATTTTTTGTGGTATAATAATATATTAAGAAAAAACCTTGAAAGAGAGCTTGAGGGGAGGCGAGAATGTGTCAAACGGCAATAATCGGGACGATTTCTGGGATCTTAGCGAATATAAGAGCACCGCAAGACCCCGAGCAGTAGAATCAAGTCGCTCATTCCCCTCATACCGCACAAGTGCGGTCGAGATAAGCGACTCAAAGTCTGTCGCAGAGAAAAAACTCATAGATGAGTCCGAGACGGTTATCACCAAATTCGTTCCTCCTCATTCGGGCGCTTCGTTTTCCAAAAAGCACGTGATCCTTGAGTATGAGCCTCAAAATCCGCTTATAAAATGTGTAACTGTATACTCCGAGCGCGAGGGAGATCAGATCTTCGTTTCCGATAATCTCTTTATACGTGAACGCCGCGCACTGCTTGACCGCGAGGTTACATTTAAGGAATACGTTCCCTTTTATTCATACGCTCCGAGATATTCACAGCTTAACAAGGCACAGTTGAATTACTATCTCTGGTGGCGTCAGAATGCGCGCAATGGCATCTTTAAAAAGACCGACGAGTCTTACGTAATGCTTTATGCATACGAGCTTGCGGCTACGGGAGAGGGCGAGGATAAGGAAGCCGCCGTCGCTATGCTTTGCAGACTACTCTGTGCATTCGACGGAAAAGAGTTAAATATCGCCTACAAAATAATGATACGCGACATTCTCGTTGACTTTTGCTTGATACACGGCCTTCCCTCACCTATAGGACAGCTTCAAGGACTTGAGCGCCAGGTGCTTTTCGGCTCATTCTTGCCCGAATTTTTTACCGATCTCTCTCAGGCGCGAGAGCATTGCGCGCCTGTAATTTCGTCAATGTCGTTGTATGACTATAAAAGAAGTAAATGCTATAACGACTCTACTGCAGATTCATTCAAATGCGGCGTTGAGGGCGCACTGGCATCGGTTATGAACAATGACGAGGCGTTCTCCTCCATAACCTCCTTCACACGCGGTGTTTACGGCAGTGTTTCACAGGAAAGACATCCCTTTAACCGTATGGTTAACATCGTTAACAAAAACATAAAAATAGAGATCGTTTACTACTCTATCGACAACATAAAATCGGCTATTACCGACATAGTTCGCTACTCCGAAAATAAGATACGCGAGCATCTCGGCATACGCTCAAAAATCAACGTTCTCACGGTCAATCCCTTGGCTCGTGCGGCAATTGATGCGTTTTTTGAAAATAATATGCCGCCACAACGTTTTGTTGATCGCCGCCGCAAGGATTCACGCCCCCAGGAAGAAGAAGTACACGAATACGACAAGCTTTACGAGGCGCCGAAGGCGGAGATCTCTCCCGAGCGCGCGCTTATGATCGAGCGCGAGTCATGGGAGACCACCAAAAAGCTCACCGAGGCTTTTGCCCCCGAGCTTGAGGAAGCAATCTCCGCTATTCAAGAAAAAACCGTTCAAAAGGAAGAGCCAAAGCCCGAGGCTCCTATGCCTGCGCCCCAGTCGAGCAACCCCGACAGCCTTTATTCTCAGCTTTGTGATAATCTGGGTGCAATTGCAGGCTTTGTCAATCTTTGCAAGGGATCAAGTCTTCTAGAGCAAAGGAAATTCGCCTCCTTACACAGCACGACCGCAGACGAGCTTGCCGACAAGATAAACGAATCTGCCGTTGAGCTTTTCGGGGATATTATCCTTGAGAACAATGGCGAGGCTTACACCATAATTGAGGACTACCTATTCTTATTCAATTGATTTAGAGGAAAATAAAAATATGGAACAGATAAACAATACACCACAGGTGCCGCGCAGAATTCTCTCCTCCCTGCTCTCAAGCGTATCGGCAGGAGTAGTTCCGAGAGCCGGCGCACCTTACATTGCTATAGGCAGAAAGGACGAGATCTCCGCATTTCTCTCCGACCTTGAAGAGATAAACGAGGGCGGAGGAGCTATGCGCTTTCTCATCGGTCGCTACGGTAGCGGAAAGAGCTTTCTTATCCAGCTTATCCGCGGCTACGCGCTTGAGCGCGACTTTTTGACCGCAGACTGCGATCTCTCTCCCGAACGCCGTCTTTGCGGCAGCGGACACGGAGGAATCTCTACTTACCGCGAGCTTATGAAGAATCTCGCATCAAAGTCCTCTCCCGACGGCGGTGCACTTTCAAAAATAATTCTCCGTTGGACAAGCAAGCTTCGCTCAGAGCTTGTGGATAGTGGGATCAGTCCCGATTCCGACAGGCTCTACCGTGAGCTTAACAAAAAAGTGCACGCAGAGCTTGACGACCTTGAATTCATGGTTGGTGGCTTTGACTTTGCAAGGGTTATATTTGAATACTACATGGCAAGCGTATCCGATAGCGACAACGCAAACGAAAAGATGAGCGCGTGCCTTCGTTGGCTAAGGGGTGAGTTTTCCACCAAGACCGAGGCTAAAAATGCGCTTGGCTTCCCTGTTTCTGTTATCATTGACGATGATAACTGGTACGACTTTATCAAGCTTTGGGCTATGCTCTCAAAAAAGATAGGCTACCGCGGTCTTGTCGTATTCATTGATGAGTGTGTTAATCTTTATAAGATACCCAACCGAATCAGCCGTGAAAACAACTACGAGAAGATACTCTCTATGTTCAACGACACGCTGCAAGGCAGGGCTCCCGGACTTGACATTATCTTCGGAGGTACTCCTCAATTTTTAGAGGACACTCGCCGCGGTCTTTTCAGCTACGAGGCTCTCCGCTCGCGTCTCTGCGACAGTCGCTTTGCACTTGACGGATTCAAGAATCTGATCGGTCCTGTTATCCGTCTTCGCAGACTTACAGACGACGAGCTATTTGCACTCATTCAGCGCATCACGGTTCTTTATTCTCAATACTACAATTGGGAATGCACGGTATCAAACGAAGATAGGCTTAAATTCCTCAACATTTGCTTATCTCGCGCGGGCGCTGATAGTATGATAACTCCCCGAGAGATGCTCCGCGACTATATGACAGTGCTCAACATTCTCATGCAAAATCCGGATGCGAATTTTGACGACGTTGTCGGTAGCCACGTAAAGCTTGCACCCGATACAAACGCCACCGAGGAGACTCCCAAGCAACCCGAAGCACCTACACCCGAAAAAAGAAGATTTACCGCAAACGATATAGAATTTTAATCACCGCGAAATACAACAGAAAGGAGCAGAATATGACAGAGGCAGACAGGATATTTGAACGCTTCCCCGATTATATCAGAGAGTATATCTACTCTCACTCATGGGAATCTCTGCGCGAGGTGCAAATAGCGGCGGCAAAATCGATATTTGAAACAGACAACAATCTGCTTTTGACCTCCTCTACCGCAAGCGGTAAGACTGAGGCGGCCTTTTTCCCTATTCTTTCCTTAATCAGTGAGGATCCGCCATCGTCGGTAGGCGTATTATATATTGCACCCCTCAAGAGCCTTATAAACGACCAATTTGAGCGCCTTCACGACCTCCTTGACATGACGGGAGTAAAGGTAACCCATTGGCACGGCGACGTTGCGATGTCGCACAAGAGAAAGCTCCTTGAAAAGCCCACGGGTATATTACAGATAACC
>JAFWXY010000042.1 GCA_017522905.1 Clostridia bacterium | reverse complement strand
TTCCTTGTTCGCAAAGGCAATTGTTTTTATCTTGTCCATATTATCTATGCCGTATTTTGTCTTTACGTTTGGTCCTCTGTCACCGAAAATCACATACCGTGATCTCGAAAGATAATATTGAGCGCGCTCGCACAGATTACTCTCATTATATGCCGGGGAGAGATACGTCAAGGACTCTTTGCCTGTAAAGATACATAAAAGATCTATAGGAACTACAGAGCGCTCGATATAATCTCTTGAGTGCTCGATTTTTATGTTTTCAAACGGCTCAAGTCGCTCGCCCGATTTGTAAACGTAAACGTCCACTCCGTTTTGTTTTGCAACGTAATAGAGCCTTTCAAGCTTATCCTGCTCGTCTTCATTTGCAGGATAGGGTGCCCAGACTGCGCGAACCTTGTTTTCTGCAAAAATGCTATAGAAGGTTGCAATATGTGAATTAGTGTATCTTGTAAGTAGAATTGCTTTTATTTCGGTTGCGCGCACCTCAAAGACCTCGGCAAGCGCAAGTCCGTATGACGTTTTACTTCCGTTGGAGATATCGCATATAACGACTTCCCTTTCATCCGACAAGACTATGATATCTGATTTTGTGGACGCGTTTATATACGACACATTCAAATTATCCTTGTTTGTATCCTCATAGAAAAACATCACTCCAACGAATACGAAAAGACAGGCAAGAAAAGGAATGAGCGAGGTAAAGGGCCGTTTATGGCGTGATGCAAAGGAATAAAGTAGCGCTGCGCCAAGAATGATTGACATAAGTGTGGCAAATGGATAATTAAGTGAAAAAACGATATTTTCAAGATCTGAAAATTCAGTGCAATATCCAAGCATAAGGCCTGCCGCACTGCGTATTCCCCACACGATTACATCCGAAATATACGGAACCGACGCCAGCGGCAAAAGTAAAAGTGAGAGTATTATTACGATAGCCGTTGGTATAGATAACGCGAGCGAGGATAATACACTCAACACGGAGATTTCCTTGATAAATATACACATTACGATTATCAAGGGGATCAGCGCCGCAAAGCAGGTAGCGATTGCAGATATTATTGAATAGATGAATTTTCTTATTTTCAGCTCGCGCTTGCTTTCGCATTTTTCAAGCTTATTCTGAAACATATCGTTTAGTGCAGATACATAGACGAGGATGCCTAACGTGGCAGAAAAAGACATCCAAAATCCTGCATCAAGAATGGCACCGGGGGATAAAAAAACAATCAGGAATCCCGCTACCGACAGTGCGGTCAACGAATCGGGTATGCCCGAAACAAGAAACGCGATATACACCATCAAAAGCATTATTACCGATCTTGTTGCGGAGATAGAAAATCCTGTAAGTGCAAGATAAAACAATGCAAAAACAGATAAAATTATTATTACAATGCTTCGGTTTTTGAAGATGCGCCTTAAAAGTAACATGGCAAAGCCCATAATAATGCTCATATGCATTCCGCTAAGGGCAAGAATGTGAGACGCACCCACACGTCTGAAATCTCTCTCGGTCTGACCTGAAAGAAGTGATTTATTACCAAGCAGCAAAGCAGAGCTGAGCCTTCCCATCTCGCCGCCAACTTTGCTTGTCAGTATGTCTGAAAGACGACTGTTAAGCCTCGCAAATGCCGTTTCAGCCCCTCCGCCTTCGGTATATTTTATAATAGATAGCTGACTTTCTTCATCAGAGGTCAAAACAACAAAGATTCCCTTTGAAATTGCTTCTGCCCTCTCGCTGAATTTATCTGAACCGTTTTGGGGTAGTGCATTGGCAAGCACGTTTACCGCGATCCTGTCCCCGACTCGGAGAGCTCCTGAATATTCACACTCAAGCATTGCTTTGAAGTCTTCTTGTCCGTTGAAGGTGTTGACATGGATTTCATATTTTGAGGAGAAGTTGTTTTCGTAGCTGACCGCGGCAACCGTAGCCTCTGCCATACCCTCTGTTCCATAGATATCGGTATATTTCTCATAGCTTACGTCATAATAATGTATAGACGACGCAATTGCCAGGACTATCATCGCAAGACAAAGTATGAGTGTCAAAAAGGCGTTCTTCTTTTCATTGGAATGATATCTGAATGCGGCCAGTATCAAGCACAATATGAGCAATATTGCCGCGACGATACTAATTGCCGCTTTTAGGGTCCCATTCATAAAGTAGCCCGCAGTAGCGAAGGCTAAGAAAAGCATGCATGACAAAAAGAGAGGTCTTTTTGAAAATATGTCCATATCCGCCTCTCCTTTCGTTCTTTTTCGTATTATTTAGGGGAAATGAAATAAAAAATAACTTTTTTGTAAAACTATATTGACAAATGCAAAAAAAGCAGATATAATATCAACGTCATTAATAACTCATATGGGGGGAAAAGAAATGTTTGACAAGTTTAAGGAATTGCTGGTAAATGAGCTTCAGATCAAGGAAGAGATGATCACTCTCGACGCTGAGCTCGCATCTGATCTCGGTATCAACTCTATTGAGCTTGCCGATCTCGTTATGATCTGCGAGGAGCAGTACGATCTCGTTATTGAAGACGAGGATCTTCACGGCTTTATTACCGTTAGAGACGTTGTAAACTATCTTGAGGCAAACTGCAACTAATATTTCTTAGATACATATAAGTGGCTATCCGTATTTTCGGGTAGCCTTTTATTTTACATTTTTGTAAGGGTAGCAAACAGCTGCAAACGCTCCTTTTGCTTCCGCGGCAAGCACTGCTCTCCTGGCATCGGCTTCATTTCTGAAGATTCCGAAAACCGAGGTGCCGCTTCCGCTCATCATAGATGCAACCGCACCGTTATCTGTAAGAAGCTCTTTAAGCTCCGTAACACAAGGACGCTCAGCCTCCACAACACTCTCAAAGATGTTGAAAAGGCCCTTGGCGTATTCCTCAATCGGCACGTCGGCGCAGTCTACAATAATGCTTAATTTATCTGTCTCGGGCTTGTATCCCTCAAAATTGTTATACCTTGTGTCAAGTGCCTTATAAGCAAGAGGTGTGGACATTCCCTCCCCCATTCTTGCAATTACTATCGGGAAATGAGGCATGGGAGCAGTCTCCTCCAATATCTCGCCGACTCCTCTTGCAATGCATGCGCCCTTTTCAATACAGAAAGGCACATCTGCGCCAAGTCTGGCTCCGAGAGCTTTCAATTGCTCTTGGCTTAAAGGAGTGCCCAACAAGGTGTTAAGCGCGATCAATGTTGCCGCCGCGTCTGCACTTCCGCCCGCAAGTCCTGCGGACATAGGGATTCTTTTAGTTATGTCTATTTTGACCTTTCCAATGTTACAGGGGAAAATATCTGCGGCTTTATATACGAGATTACTATGATCGCACGGCAACGCAGAGTTATCACATGCTACCGAGATCTCCTTTGCATCGGATTCCTCGCGCTCCACGGTTACAGTGTCATGCAAGGTCACGCTCTGCATATGGCTTATGATATTATGATACCCATCAGTTCTCAGTGACTCTATATCCAA
Organism: Clostridia bacterium; assembly: GCA_017522905.1. Lineage (GTDB taxonomy): Bacteria > Bacillota > Clostridia > Oscillospirales > CAG-272 > SVTX01. The sequence goes on along the minus strand of JAFWXY010000042.1, from coordinate 8,713 downwards.
AAACAAATTTATCTTTGCGTAAGCGTTTACCGAAATCTTCATTATTTCTCCTTAAAACGACATATTTACCGTTTTATTATACAAGACATATGTTATTATTTTGTGAATATTCCTGCTTTTTTAAAAATTTGTTATAATGATGGCTTTTCTATTGACTTGAAAACAAAAAAATATTATAATATAGTGGTACACATTACAATATAATGACATAAGGAGAAAAAACAATGGCGCAGATTTCTTATAAAACAAAGGGCGTTTGCTCCCGCCAGATAGATCTCGAAATTGAGAACGACGTTATCGTTGGCGCAAAGTTCATAGGCGGATGCTCGGGTAACACCCAGGGTGTTGCCGCGCTTGTTATCGGCATGAACGTTGACGAGGCAATCAAACGTCTTCGCGGTATTAAGTGTGGTCCTAAGGCAACCTCCTGCCCCGACCAGCTTGCTATCGCTCTCGAAGAATTCAACGCACAAAAGTAATTGATTTAAGAAGGAATCGAAAGATGGAAAAATATCTTGAGAATTACAAGAAATGGCTCAACTGCCCAATTCTTACAGAAGCAGAAAGAAGTGAGCTTAAGGCTATCGAAAACGACAATGACGAAATAAAGCTTCGCTTTTCATCAAGTCTTACCTTTGGAACTGCGGGACTGCGCGGCACAATGAAGGTTGGAATGAATGCGATGAACGTCTACACCGTTGCTCAGGCAACTCAGGGTCTTGCCAACCTCATTATTAAAGAAAACAGAGCAGCCGACGGCGTTGTTATTGCTTATGATTCAAGAAATAACTCCGAGCTTTTTGCAAAGGTTTCCGCAGAGGTCTTGGCTGCTTCGGGCGTTGCAGCGTATATCTTTGACGCTCTTCGCCCCACACCCGAGCTTTCATTTGCTATCCGCGAGCTTGGTTGCGTTGCGGGAATCAATATTACCGCTTCCCATAATCCCAAGCAGTATAACGGATATAAGGCATATTGGGAGGACGGCGCACAGCTCCCCCCTGAGCACGCGAATACCGTTTATGCGGAGATCTGCAATACCGATATTTTTGATGACGTCAAGAAGCTTGATTTTGACACTGCCGTTGCAGACGGCAAGATAAAGGTCATCGGTCGCGAGATGGACGAAAGGTACCTCTCTCGCGTTGAAGAGCAGCTTGTCAACCCCAACGCAGTTAAGGCTGTTTCAGACGATCTCAAAATCGTTTACACACCTCTCCACGGCACGGGACACAAGCTCGTTCCCGAGATCCTTTCAAGGATCGGGCTTAAGCACCTTTACAAGGTTGACGAGCAGTTTGTAATCGATGGCAACTTCCCCACCGTGGAAAAGCCCAATCCCGAGTATAAGGAAGTCTTCACTCGTGGAATTGAGATCGCAAACGAGGTTGGAAGCAGCCTTGTTGTCGCTACTGACCCCGATGCAGATCGCGTTGGTGTTATGGCAAGAACCCGAGACGGAGATTTCCGCACCATAACAGGAAACCAGATGGGCGCACTTCTGCTTGATTATATCATTACCGCATACGAGGAAACAGATACTATGCCTCCTATGCCCTACGCAGTAAAATCTCTTGTTTCCACCGAGCTTGCGACAAAAATATGCGAGGCGCACAATATTGAAATGTTCAACGTTCTTACCGGATTCAAGTTTATCGGTGAGGTAATCAAGAATCACGAAAAGAGCGGTGTTGGCTCGTATATCTTCGGATTCGAGGAGAGCTACGGCTACCTCAAGGGAACTTACGCAAGAGACAAGGATGCAGTGGTTGCAGCTATGCTCATCTGCGAGATGACCGCGTACTATTACGCTAAGGGTATGACCCTTTATGATGCACTTGAAGGACTTTTTGCAAGATATGGCTTCTGCAAGGAGTTCAACGTTGAAATCTACATGGAAGGTGTTGAAGGACCCGCAAAAATGGCGGCATTGCTTGACGGTATGCGCCGTGAAACTCCAGATAATCTCGGTGGAGTCAAGGTTATGACCTTTGGTGATTATCAGGCACAGACCTTCCTTGATATCAAAAGCGGAGAAAAGAGCTCTACAGGTCTTCCCAAGTCCAACATGCTCTGCTTTAAACTTGAGAACGGAGACGTTGTAATCGTTCGTCCCTCCGGAACAGAGCCCAAGGTTAAGTTCTACTTCCTTGTAATTGCAGAAAATGAGACCGAGGCGGACACAAGAATAGCTGACTACAGAAGGACACTTAACGTATAAACAAAAAATGCTTGGCGATCGCCAAGCATTTTTTGGTTTATTTGAACACAACGTTTTCTTCTCCGAGTATACGTTTCAATGAATTGACGGCGTATTCAGAGTAGTGCAACCTTTCGCTGTATTCCTGATATTTCTTTGTGGAAGTATCGTAGAAAATGACCTTGACCTGCCCCTCGTTGAATATATCAACGATATTCTTTGCCTTGAGGAATTTCTCATTTTTCATATCCTCAACTCTGAGATATACTTTGGTGGGCACAGCAGAATTAATGACGGACTTTTCCCTTACTGTAGGTGTCGGGGCTTTCTTTTCTACTGTCTTAGGCTTTTCTGCGTTTACCGACATGGCATACATTGAAAGGTACATTGAAAGAGGGGAAAGCGGGCTTGTATCGGGCGTAACTGTCGGATTATTGATCCCCACAGTATTCTCTCGCTCGACACTTCTCTTCTTTGTATCCTCTCTATGATACGATTCGTTTTCATAAAGCGGCAGGAGTGAGTTGATAATTATCTTCGGTTGCTCCTCGTCCTTAAAGGAGACTGTTCCCTCTGCGTATACCGCATTATCAAGGAATATCTCCGCGCCCAGCTCCTTGAATGCCTTTGTAAAGCAAATGCACTCAATTTCACCGTGTCTATCCTCAAGCTTAAAGAACGCCATCTGCTCATTGCTTCTTGTATTCTTAACGGTAACCCCCGTGATAATACCAAGAACACTGACCTTATCTCTATCAGAGTACAGATAGCCTCCGTCGGAATCCTTTTCTAAGATCTCCGAGATCGCTATCGCAGAAAGATCGGATGCATGCTCGCTATACGTGTCCAGCATATGTCCCGAGAAGTACATTCCCGAAGCCTCTTTTTCAAGTAAAAGCTTCTTTTTGATGCTCAGATCGGGGATATCGGGATAGTCATACTCGGGCGCATCAACGCTGCCGATTGCGAACATATCCATCTGCCCGGCGGGATTATCCTTGCTCTTTCGCATCACGTTATCAACGATCGTCATATACGACGCCAACAGCTGAGAGCGATATTTGCCAAGGTTGTCGAATGCGCCGCATTTAATAAGTGCCTCTACCTGACGCTTATTGAGATCGGAGATAGCACTCATTCTCTCGACAAAATTGTCAAACGAGGTAAATCTTCCCTCGAACGAGCGCTCCTTGATTATAGATTCAATAAAGGATTTTCCTACGTTCTTGAGCGCAAGCAGACCAAAACGGATATTCCCGTCTTCCCTATCTGCGCTGAAGTTCACTCGGCTTGAATTAATGTCGGGCGGTAAGACGGATATACCGAATTTTGAGCATTCATTGATATACTCCGCCACCTTGCCTTGGTTTCCAAGCACGCTGGTAAGAAGCGCCGACATATACGCGCCTGTGTAATGCGCCTTCAGATATGCGGATCGATAGGAAATCACCGCATATGCCGCCGCGTGCGCCTTGTTGAAGGCGTAATTAGCAAAGCTTGACATATCCTCAAAAAGCTTTTCTGCCTTGCGGCCGTCAATTCCGTTTGCTTCTGCGCCCTTAATGAAGGCCTCGCGCTCTGACTCAAGCACGTCTGCTTTCTTTTTGGACATTGCTCTGCGAACGATATCCGCGTGTCCAAAGGTGTATCCCGCGACATTGCGGAATATGCTCATGACCTGCTCCTGATACACAGTACAGCCGTAGGTGTTCTTAAGTATGGGCTCGAGCTCGGGGATATCGTACTTTATCTTTGATGCATCGTGTCTGCACTCTATAAATCTCGGTATGGAGTCCATAGGTCCCGGGCGGTAGAGCGAGATTACCGAAATTACATCCTCAAGGCTCTCGGGCTTAAGTCCCTGAAGCACCTGTCTTATGCCGTCCGACTCAAGTTGGAATATTCCAAGCGAGTCGCCACGGGATATAAGCTCAAAGGTCTTTTTATCGTCAAGAGGTATCTTCTCTATATCGAAATCGGGATACTCCTCCCTGATCTCCTTTTCCGCATCACTGATGATTGTCAGATAACGGAGCGCCAGGAAGTCGAACTTCAAAAGTCCTAGATCGGCTATCGTATCCATATCAAACTGTGTAACAAGCGTGCTGTTGCTTATTGACAGCGGCACGTAATTACTGATAGGCTTGTCCGTGATAACAACGCCTGCGGCGTGTACCGAGATGTTTCTCGGCATGCCCTCGAGCGAAATAGCGGTATCTATAAGCCTTCTGTTCTGCTCCGAGCTCTCGTAAAGCTCCTTCAATTCCTTAAAGCGCAAGGCATTTTTGAGGGTTATTCCAAGCTCATTGGGTATTGCCTTTGCCACCACGTCAACCTCGGCATACGACATTCCCATAACTCGTCCGCAATCACGGACAGCCGCTTTCGCGGCAAGCGTACCGAAGGTTATAATTTGCGAAACGTGATCTCTGCCGTATTTATCGACGACATAATCAATAACCTCGTCTCTGCGGTTATAGCAGAAATCCATATCGATGTCGGGCATGCTTACTCTTTCGGGATTCAAGAATCTCTCGAAGAGAAGATCAAATTTGATGGAATCTATCTCTGTAATGCCAAGCAGATATGCTACAAGGCTTCCCGCTCCCGATCCTCGTCCCGGTCCTACTGGTATGCCTGCTTTTTTGGCAAACATAACGTAATCCTGGACGATAAGAAAATAGTCGGCATAGCCCATTGAATTGATGACAGAAAGCTCATATTCTATACGGTCAAGATAAGCTTTTTCGTCATTATTCTGTTTATCACCGTAAACTATCTGCTTATATCTGATTCGGCGCTCAAGTCCTTCAAAGGTCAACCTTCTGAGATATTCCTCGGCACTCATACCGCCGGGGCACGGGAATTTAGGAAGGTTAACCTTACCAAATTCAAGCTCAAGCTGACACATGTCGGCAATTTTGACCGTGTTTTCAATAGCGCCCTTGTAAGCCGTGTAGATGCGCTTCATCTCATCAGTCGTCTTTATATAGTAGTCATCGGTATCAAAGGAGGGCTTGTTCGGGCTATCAAGATTGGTATTTGTCTGGATACACATAAGTATCTCTTGCATTTCGGAGTCGCGCTTGCGCAAATAGTGGCAATCGTTTGTTGCTACCATGGGAAGTCCGCACTCCTCCGCGATCCTTACAAGATCGGGCAATATATCCTGTGTATTAGGTGTTCCATGGTCCTGAAGCTCGATAAAGAAATTATCCTTACCGAATATATTCGAATATTCTATCGCGCATCTCTTTGCGCCCTCGTAATCACCCGCGGATAAAAGCCTCGGAATCTTGCCGGAAAGGCACGCAGATAAAGCGATAAGTCCGTCAGAGTGCTGTCTTAAAAGCTCCTCGTCAACTCTCGGCTTAGAATAAAATCCCTCGGTAAATCCCTTGGAAACCAAACGGATAAGGTTATTGTATCCCGTCATGTTCTTGCAAAGCAAAACGAGATGATAATAGGAATCAGTATTGCTTCGCTTATCAAATCTTGACGCTGTCGCTACGTAAACCTCGCAACCGATGATCGGCTTGATACCGTTCTTCTTGCAGGTCTTATAGAACTCTATGACACCGTACATATTTCCGTGGTCTGTGATGGCAACTGCGTCCTGACCGCATTCCTTGAGTCTTGCGGGAATCTCGGATATACGGCATGCGCCGTCAAGCAAGCTATATTCGGTGTGCAGATGCAGATGTACAAATTCTCCCATAACGGCGCCTCCTTTTCATTAAATCAAATTTCTCTTTTTTGCCTCATCGACTATTCTTATAAGTCGGTGATTCACTCCCGATTTTGATATCGGCGGGGTGTGGAGTGCGGCAAGCTCTCCTATGTTTACGTCAGGGTGCTCTATTCTTAATTTAGCGGTTATCTGCAGCTCTCGCGGCATATCGTCAAGCACCTTTGAGGATGCAAGCGATTCGATTGCGGAAATATGAACAGCTGCAGCTGCTACGGATTTAAGGATGTTTCTCGCATCGCAATTGGTCGCCCTGTTCTCCTCATTTCGTACGTTTTTCTCAATAAGAACATCATAAAACGAGAAGAGCGACTTACTGCCCCCGCAGGCTGTAATAAAATCCTCTATTGCAGACTCGTTTCTGTAAAAAAGACCTATTGCACCCTTGCGCTGAGTCATCGACGGGGGCAAAATTCCCCATTCCGAGATTATATTATTTAGTAATTCTGCTCTCTGCTCATTAGGTATTCTCAACTCTAACGTGTAGCATTTTTGAGGATCGCTGACGCTTCCCACCGCACAAAAAGCACCCCTTACAAAAGCAGAGCGACAATGCTGACAGGTAAACAGTCCGTCAATAGGCTTACCCTCACTAAAGCTGTCGGCAAAGGACAGAAATTCGGATATTTTTTTAGAGGAAAACTCAAGCTGAATGCTCTTGAAGCATCCTCTTTTGATTGATGTAACTGTGGGCTCGCACTTATAGATCGAACACAACAAAAACACTATCTTTTCCGCCGTCGCTTCGTCAGAGAGCTTGACGGATATTCTTCTGTTTTCACCGTGCTCCGAAGAGATCAACGACCCGAAGAGAAAGGACTTTTTACAGCAATTTCCCTTTATCTGTATTGCATTCAGCTCATCCTTTACTTGTTTGGAAAAAGACATATTTTTTATCCTTTTTAATATGGAATATAGATTATTTCGCTCTCAAGCAAGACACCGTATTTTTCAAGAACTACAGCCTTTGTGTGTTCAATGACAGAACGTACGTCACTTGAGGTCGCTCCGCCCCTGTTAACGGTAAATCCTGCGTGCTTTTCCGAGATCTGTGCGCCTCCAACGGAATACCCCTTAAGTCCCGCATCCTCGATAAGCTTTCCGACGAATATGTTTTCACCCGGGCGCTTGAAGGTGCTTCCTGCGTTCGGAAGCTCAAGGGGCTGTTTTTCTTTTCTTGATGTCATAGTCTTATTCATCTTCGCAAATATCTCCTCGGCATCTCCAAGAGAAAGCTTTACGGTTGTGGACAAAACGATCAGCCCGGGGGTTTCGCCAAAAAGCGAATGACGGTAGCTAAATTTATGCTCCTCGCCTGTTACGGTTACAACTCTTTGCGCTTTGAAATCATATGCCTCGGTCTCAACTACAACGTCAGACATCTGTCCACCATATGCTCCTGCGTTCATATATACCGCACCTCCAACCGTACCGGGGATGCCGTAGGCAAATTCAAGTCCCTGAAGACTATGCTTCTTACCCACCTCGCTTGCAAGCTCAGTCAAGGATTTTCCGCACTCTGCCTTGATATAGACTCCGTCATTTTTGTGTATATATTCGGTATTGTCCATTTTGGTCGTGAATATCACTACACCGTCAAACCCGTTATCGTCAAAGAGTAAATTACTCGCGTTGCCGACTATGAGAAACTTCTTGTGTCTCTGTATACAGGTATTGACTGCAAATATCAGTTCCTCGCGATTCTTGGGAAAAAGTGCGTATTTTGCGCCGCCGCCAATGCGAAACGAGGAATGCTTTGAGAGTGGCTCATTGATTTTAATTTCAATATCCCTGCCAAAATCAATATTGCACATAAAACCTCCGAATATCGTGTAATTATTTCAGAAGAGCCTCCGCCATCTCATCAAAGCTTTTGACAATATAGGTGAGGTCATAGCCTAAGGGCAATTCCTTGCCCGCAGGATTATACCAGCAGGTGTCTATACCCGCATTGATACCGCCCTGCATATCGGACGTGAGCGAATCTCCAATTATTATTGCCTTTTTGGAGTCATAATCGGGTATCTGAGGTGTCACCGCCTCAAAAAAATGGATGCTTGGCTTTTCATGCCCGATGTCCTCGGAAATAAAGCAACCGTCAAAATATTTAAATATTGGCGACGGGAAAAGTCTGCTTCTCTGTATCTCCTTTTGACCGTTGGTGACTATATACATTTTAAACTTGCCGTGAAGCTTTTGGCAAAGCTCAAGCGCGCCGTCAAGCATGTATGATTTTGTGGCAAGTCGTTCGATATATTTATCGCTTATCGCATCTGCATTGCAGTCAAAACCATAGAAATCTATGAGGGATTGCCAACGCGCGGGATAGAGCTTTTCCTTTTCAATTTCCCCTCGCTCAAGCATCTTCCAATATCCCGCATTTATTTCAGAATACTTTTTGATCACAGAGTCATCACTAGGGAGTGAAAAGAATTCCAAACATTCCGTAACTGCTTCCCTTTCCGAACGGTGGAAATCCATCAGAGTAGCATCTGCGTCAAACAAAAGGATCTCGTATTTTGACATTTATTTTTCCTCGCTTTTTGAGTCTGCTTCACATTATATATTATATTATACTATATTGATCTGCAAAAAGCAACCGATTTCTGTAAATTTAATATCGAATGACAAAGCTGATTTTTAAGCAAAAATTGAACACATTATTGCGTTTACCCTCTTGAAAAAATGATGAGTTTGAGTTATAATATATTATATATGTTTACTTTGATAGTAATTTGAAAGGAGTGGCGATGACTGTTATAGGCATT
>JAFWXY010000041.1 GCA_017522905.1 Clostridia bacterium | reverse complement strand
TAAGGAGGCGCCGATATGAAACAAACACTTGCTAAAATTTTCAAATACATGGGCAACGCGCCTCTGGTTATTTTTGCGTTGCTTCTCGCCGCGCTTGCCGCGGTTATGACGATCATCACGCCCGATAAGGTGGGAGAGATTACCGACATCATTTCCGACGGACTTGTGGGCGGCATCGATATGTCGGCGATAGCCAAAGGAGGTATTACGCTGATCGTTTTCTATCTGGTTGGCGCTTTGGCAAATTTTGTGCAGCATTATATTATGGCGACCGTTACCCTGAAGGCTTCTCGCAGAATGCGCCACGATCTTTCGGTCAAGATCAATAAAGTACCGCAAAAGCAGTTTGGCGAGACCTCAACGGGTGACATTCTCAGCCGCATTACCAATGACGTATCGGTGCTTCAGCAAGGAATGACCAACAGCCTACCCACGATGATCAGTGCCGCGACGCAGTTTATCGGCTGTCTCATTATGATGTTCGTGACCGAATGGCATCTCGCTTTGACCGCCGTTCTCATCACGATGGTCGGTATGGTGCTTTTGATGCTCATTATGGGACGCTCGCAGAAATACTTCAAGCAGAGGCAAATCAGCCTCGGTGCACTGAACGGATACGTGGAGGAAATGTATTCGGGACACGACGTGGTTCGCATCTCCCGAGCCGAGAAGAAGGTACTGAACCGATTCGGCAAGCTCAACCGCGACGTTTATGACGCAAACTGGAAATCTCAATTTTTGTCGGGCATGATGCAGCCTTTGATGAACGTCATCGGCAATCTTTCTTACGTTGCCGTATGTGTCATCGGCGCGGCGCTTACCATCAACGGAACGATCAAATTCGGAGTGATTATTTCCTTTATCCTGTACGTTCGGCTCTTTACCGCACCCCTGACGCAGATCGCGCAGGGCATGACCAACCTGCAAACGGCTACCGCAGGCGCGGGGCGCATCTTTGAGTTTATGGAAGCCGAGGAGCTGGAGAATGAGGACGGCAAGCCCAAGCATGAAACCACGGATACAAAGGGAGCGGTGGTATTTAATCACGTTCGCTTTGCCTATCCCGAAAATCCCGATAAGGTTATTATCAAGGACTTCTCGGCTAAGGTGACGCCTGGACAAAAGGTTGCCATCGTCGGCCCCACGGGTGCGGGCAAAACAACAATGGTTAATCTCTTGATGCGTTTCTTTGAGATTAATGGCGGCAGTATCACCGTTGACGGCACGCCCATTCACGACATTCGCCGCGAGGACGTTCACGATATGTTCGGTATGGTATTGCAGGACACGTGGTTGTTTGAAGGAACGGTTCGTGAAAATCTTGCCTACAATATGACGGAGATCACCGACGGGGATATTATGCGCGTTGCCAAGGTCTGCGGAATCGACAAATTTATTCGTTCCTTGCCGCAGGGGCATGACACGGTGCTGACCGAGGGAACGACGATCTCGGCAGGACAAAAGCAGCTTCTTACCATTGCCCGTGCGATGCTTCAGGATGCGCCTATGCTGATCCTTGACGAAGCGACTTCATCCGTAGATACGAGAACAGAGGTCATCATTCAAAGAGCAATGGATGAGCTGACGAAAGGAAGAACCAGCTTTGTCATCGCGCACCGTCTTTCCACTATTCGCAATGCCGACTTGATTCTCGTCATGAAAGACGGTGACGTGATCGAAAGCGGGGATCACGAAGCTCTCATGAAGCAAGAAGGTTTCTACTATCAGCTTTATCAGAGTCAGTTTGACGTAGAGGAACAGGACGTATAAATTACAATAAACAAAGAAATGGAGATAAACTAATGAAAATTGCAGTAACTTATGAAAACGGACAGATCTTTCAGCATTTCGGACATACCGAGCAGTTCAAGATCTACACGGTAGAGCAGGGTAAGGTCATTGCTTCCGAGGTTGTGGACACAAACGGAAGCGGTCACGGAGCGCTTGCGGGATTTCTTGCAGAGCAGAACGTACATGCCCTGATCTGCGGCGGGATCGGCGGCGGTGCCCAGATGGCACTTGCCAGCGCGGGGATTCAGCTCTACGGCGGTGTCAGCGGCGCTTGCGACGAGGCGATTAACGCATTGCTTGCGAATAAGTTGAACTTCAATCCCGAGGTCAGATGCGATCACCACGATCACGAACACGGCGAAGAAGGGCATAGCTGCGGCAGTCACGGCTGCGAATCGCATAATTGCGGTAATCACGGCTGTGGCAATTAAAGGAGAAGCCATTGAAAAGTCAATATCAGGATAAGGATACGCTGTTTGATGATCTGGATGAAGCAATGCTTCCAACCGGGCTTGCAACCATGTCAAATGCCGCGATGAGCGTACTGTATCATCAGACAAAGAAAATCATGGGCAGGATCGTGGATTACAAGGAGCTCAGAATGATCTACGCCTGTGCGATGAAGGAGATCAAAACGAAATTCGATATCCTAAATACGGAGTTCAGTCTCCAATACCATCGAAATCCGATCAACTCGATCCAAACGCGCCTCAAAAGCACAGCGAGTATCATTGAGAAGCTTGCAAAGCTGAATATGTCCGTTGATATCGATAATGTTTCAGAAAACATACACGATATTGCAGGTGTCAGAGTGATATGCTCGTACATTGACGACGTTTATTTAGTCGCCGAAGCGCTTTTGAAGCAGGACGATATTACGCTCGTTACACGAAAGGATTATATTGTCAATCCCAAAGAAAACGGGTATAGAAGCTTGCATCTGATCGTGAAAGTGCCTGTGTTTCTTTCGGAGCGACGCTTGGAGATGGAGGTAGAGGTTCAGCTTCGAACCGTTGCGATGGATTTTTGGGCAAGTCTTGAGCATCAGCTTCATTATAAAACCGATTTTGACGGTAAGGACGAGCTTGTAGACGAGCTTCGCAGGTGCGCCGAAACGATCAGCCAAACCGACAACGATATGATGAAGATACGCTCGAAAATGGAAACTCTTGTTGAACTTCCAACCGAGGATGAGATCCTGTTTGAGCGGATCAGAAAGCTCGACACACCTATCGAGTAAAAGCAAAAGGCTCACAAGCAATTTATCTGTGAGCCTTTTGATGTTTTTTGTATTGTTTCGTTTCGGTTTGGAATATACAACTAAAGTTTTGCTGTAAATAACCCAAAGGAGCATAATACGGTTGTATGAGGAACACGGTCATATCCGTGGGAACAGTACCGTTGCGAGACTTCCCGTAAGGAGGTCTCGCAATTTTACGCTTTCCCGGGTAGAAATCCATCTATGCAAGCAATATTCCTATAAAACGTCGGCTTTCTACGGCTTTTTCTTTTGAATAAACAAAACCACCGGCGCTTAGGAGCGTTTTCATAAGGATGTTTTCGGAACACGGTAGTATGTTGTAACACTTAAAACTTTACTTCCGGATAAAGATGTTTCAACCTAATTCTAGCGCATTCGGTAGTGAAATGCCAAGATACCCCTTTTTGAGAAGCATTTCGCTTCAAATTCCAAGAAGATAAGATTTCATTC
>JAFWXY010000040.1 GCA_017522905.1 Clostridia bacterium | reverse complement strand
TACTCCGTTATCCGCTTTTTTCTTTGATACAAGAGGCCCAAAATATTCGGCGTGTAGCCAATCTAAAAGCAAAGTCGTTTTGCCGAAACCGCTCCCTGCAAGCAGGGAGTCCGAGTAATTTCTTAAAGCAACAAAAGCTTAGCAAAAAAGAAATGCCACATACGCACCACGGCGTCGCAGTGGGTGCCACTACTCCGCCTGTGTGGGAGGTTTCGCTCGTTGCGACGAGCGAGGAGGGCTCCGCGCCCTCCACCTGCGGTCGCTTTTTGTAAAAGCGACAGAAAACAAAATTGTTTACAGCCGTGGAGTCCCCGATAAATCAAAATTTGATAATTTATTTTTAAGCACATTAAAAGGGCTTCGGCGCTCCGAAGCCCTTTATATCTTACTTTTTCTCTCTATTCTGCATAAACTTATTGAATTTCAATGCGCCGAGGAAAATTCCAACGACAGCGACGGCGCAAAGTGCGATAAATACCACCCAATGCCAAGGCTCTGTGAATTTCTCAAACGGCACTATCGAAATCCCGAAGATTATCGTTGCGATTCCCACTCCCCTGCCGAGAATTATCGACGGAAAGAACCACGAGAGCTTCATCTTCATCGTTCCCGAGATCATAACCAGCGCGTCGTCGGGGAACATCGGGAAAAGCATCATCACAGGAAAAAATACAGTTCCCTTGTTTCGTAAAAGCGCGATCGAGCGGTCGCAATCCTCCTGCCCGAGCATTCTGACACAAAGCCTGTATCCACCAAATCGACCCACAAGGTACATCGCGGTGCTTGAAATGACAACTCCTGTGAATACTATCAAAAATGCTTGCCACGGCACAGAAAACAGTGTCTGTCCAAGCACTATGAACATCATCGTCGTTCCGGGCAGAAAGCACAGGACCGTAGTGCATATCACCTGCAGGACTGCGAATAAAAGCACTCCCACCCACGAATTAGTAAACGCATCAAAAATGTGTATATTGATCTGAATACCTCCGTCGTAATACAGCACGTCGAAGGCTATCAGCAATATCGCGGCGATGGCGGAAAAAAGCACAAGGATACCGAGAGTTAAAAGCGACCTTCCAATCAGCCGTTTGTTTTTCTTAAAAAAATCCTTCATGCTTATCTCCTCAAATCAATCTTCTGAGAGTCTTTTCCGAGCCGAGCAGCAGCACCGTGCCGAATATTCCGCAGGATACTATCTCACCGAGCGCGACCGTCGCCGCGTAAAACGGTATTATCTCCATACTCTGCGCGTCGGGCGCGGTATAGCAGACGTAACACACTACCGTCACTATAATTACGTTAGCGATCATGTTCGGCAGAGTGCAAAGCCAGCGCGCTACTCTCCTGTTATTCATCTTTCCGATAAGATACGCCCCCGTAGCGCCGATAAGGGTGGCTATCGGGCCGAGCAGTATATCAAGCGGCGCGCATGCCGTGAGTATATTTGCAAGCAGGCATCCTACGTAAAGCCCCGGTATCGCCGCGGGTGTCACGAATGCAAGCGCAACTAGCATCTCGGAAAACCGTATCTGGATCGCGTTCTTGTCAAGCCCCAGAGCCATTGACAGATATGTCAATGCCACGTACATCGCCGCGATTATCGCCGCCAGGCAGATAAATCGCACTCTTTTTGTTGTATTTCGTTTTGATTTCATTTTTTCTCCGCAGAGTGACCTCTGCCGCGACAGGCTCGAAGACCTGACGCGCCCTTAGTTTTATTTATAGTGAGGAGGTTCTCGAACTCACTTATATAAATTGATTATTTTTGCTTTTTAACCGCCTCTGCGACCTCGCAGTACATGTAAAGCGAGCCGAGGCTTATTATTGATGCATTGTTTTCTTTTGCCCATACAACGGCATTATTTACCGCGTCCTCAACCGAATCGCAGGCTACCGCCTCTACGCCAAGAGAATCAAACACCTTGGCATACTCCTCGGCACTAAGCGCGCGAGGATTGTCAGGGGTCAGGCAAAAGACCTTCCTTGCGACAGACGAGATGCGGTCTGCCATGTAGCGGTAATCCTTATCCGCCATAACACCGGTTATTATCGCAACCTTCTCTTCTCCGAAATACCTCTCAATACTCGACACCGCCCCGTCTATTCCCTCGGGGTTGTGTCCACCGTCGGCGATTATAAGAGGATCTCTTGATATTATCTCAAATCTCGCAGGCCATCTGACTGCCTTCATGCCGTCATATACAGCAGCGTCGTCTATCTTAAATCCGTTCTCGTTTAAAATATCTATCGCGGAGAGAGCGTTCGTCGCATTAAGCGGCTGATACGTGCCGAGAAGTGAGAGCGAAATATTCTTTCTCTGCCCGAAATCAAAGCTCGTGCCCTCAAGCGTCATTTCCTTAATATTCAGCGAGCTTCTGTCAACTCGCACCATAGGTGCTCCGACCTCTTTTGCCTTCGCCGAAATCACCCTGTCGGCTCCCGCGTCGCTTCCGCACCAGAGCACGGGCGCTCCGCTCTTTATAATTCCCGCCTTCTCGCCCGCTATCTCCTCTACGGTGTTTCCGAGGATTGACGTGTGGTCAAGCGCTATGCCTGTGATAACGGACAGTACGGGATCCTTTATTACGTTTGTCGCGTCAAGCCTGCCGCCAAGACCGCATTCAAGCACCACGATATCGCAATTATTCCTTTGGAAATACAGGAAAGCAATGGCTGTTATCAGCTCAAACTCGGTGGGCTTGTCTGCCATTTTATCGGCGTGCGGCTTGATCAACTCAACAAGCTCGCAAAGCTCATTATTTGAAATATTCTCGCCGTCAATTCTCATTCTCTCGTTGAATTCAACTATGTATGGCGAGGTGAAAAGTCCGACCTTGTAGCCCGCGCGGCGCAGGATACTGTCGGTCATAGCGCAGAACGAGCCCTTGCCGTTAGTTCCCGCAACGTGGATAAATTTTAGCTTGTCCTGTGGGTTGCCGAGTGCGCGGCAAAGCTCCTGCACTCTCTCAAGCCCGGGCTTGCAGAAGGTCCAATTTACGGAGTGGATATAGTCTATAGCTTCACTGTACTTCACTGCAAAAACCCTCCGTCCAAAAGCCTTTTCATCGAATTATGTCTGTACATAAGGCAAAGCACAAGTATCTCAAGGGGCGCGATCACAAAATACAGAGGTATTCTCCAAAGCACCGCAACGCCGTAAAACTGATAAAGTCCTATCGGCTTGATTATCATAGAGCCTACAATGTGGGCAAGGATAGACGGGCAAATAAGCCGCACATATCCCCTTTTCTTAAATATGTACCTTGCGAAAAATCCCGAAACAACTCCAACCGCCGTAGCACCAATAGTTACCACAATGTTTATCGCGTAGATCTGGGGTGAGAGCAAATAGCTGATTATATCGGTCGCCGCACCGACAAGTCCGCCGACAATGGGGCCAAACATAATGCCCGACATAATGATGGGTAGATTTTCAAAGGTAATTCTGAAAAGTCCGCCGTCAAAATTCAAAAGAGTTTTACAAAAGATACCGATAACGACGCTGATGGCAGTAAGCATTGCCGACGTTGTCATTATTTTTATGCTTCCGAAAACTGATATTTTCATATCTTGTCTTTTCATAAAAAAATCTCCTTTCCTCACAGCATAGGCAGGAAAGAAGAAAAAAATATCTTTGTGCCGTATGAAGCGGGATGCAAGACCTTGACCGCAACTCAACAAGCCTTCGTCCTGCCGGCAACTCCCCGTCCCGCAGGCACTTTACGCCAAAGCCCTTACTCTTCTTAAAGCCACGCACAGCGCGCTTTTTCTTTACGTCGGTATTATATCACTTATGCGCCTGTTTGTCAAGAGTCGGATACAAACTCCTACAAAAAAACCTCAAAAAATATTTTTCCTCTATTGCATTGAAAAGTAATATATGTTATAATTTATTCAGTTGACCTTCAAGTTTAATTTGCAGAAATGCAAGAGGTATATAAATGGTATTTTCAAGCCTGTTTTTCGTATTTTTCTTCCTCGTGGCATCCTACGGCATATACTTTTCTGCCCGTAAGATGAAGACGAGAAATATTATATTATTGGTCTCCTCACTCATTTTCTACGCCTGGGGAGGCCCTGTTTTGGTGCTCTTATTCTGTCTTATGACCTTTATCTGCTACATAGGCGCTCTGCTTATATCGCAAAACAGGGTCAGATCAATAAGACGCGCACTTTGTGCTACAACGGTTGCTATATGCATAACCATTCTCTTTATTTTCAAGTACGCGGGCTTTTCAATGTCGGTTGCTTACTCAATATTTAACATTGACAGCGCAATACCGAATATTGCCCTGCCCATAGGTATTTCCTTCTATACATTCCAGCTTATGTCATACGTCGTGGACGTCTACCGAGGCGAGGTCGAGGCGCAGAGGAAATATTGGCTCCTTCTTCTTTACGCGTCCCTCTTCCATCAGTGCATCGCGGGTCCCATTGTCCGCTACGCCGACGTAAACGATGAGATAGAAAACCGACAGATAACCCTTGCCGATATGAGCCGCGGAATCTCGCGCTTTTCCGTAGGTCTTGCCAAGAAGGCTATACTTGCAAACGGATGCGGCGTGATAACCGACACAATCTTCAATCAGAACGGAGCTATGATGGGCGCGGACGGAATTGCAGATCTTTCAAGCGCGGCAGTCATTCTCGCATCGCTTTGCTACATGCTCCAGCTCTATCTCGATTTCTCGGCCTACTCCGATATGGCTATAGGTATGGGACTTATGGTGGGATTCCACTATAAGGAGAACTTCAACTACCCCTATATCGCCCATTCTGCAACGGATTTCTGGCGCAGATGGCATATGTCGCTTTCCACCTTCTTCCGCGACTACGTCTACATTCCGCTTGGCGGAAACCGAGTGTCTGTTCCCCGTCATATCTTCAATATGCTCGTGGTCTGGGCACTTACGGGAATGTGGCACGGAGCAAACTGGAACTACATACTCTGGGGACTTTATTGGTTTGTATTCCTCGTTATTGAAAAGTATATAATCAAGCCCCAAAGAGAGCCCAAGCTCCTTCCAAGGGCGCTTGGAATTGTCGCAACGTTTATTATCGCGTTCTTCAGCGCGATGCTCTTCAAGTTTAACGACCTCTCGGCTCTCGGACAAGCCGTGGCAAACATTTTCGTATCCAACGGAAACGGATTCTCCGACTCGGCAACCGATCTTATATTCAAAAACAACGTCTTCTTTATAATCGCTGCACTAATTGCCTGCACGCCCATTATTCCGGCAATCAGAAACCTTTGCGAGAAGAACGGCACAACACAAAAAATATACGTGGCAATCGGAACGGTAATGCCCGTTATCCTTATAGTTATCTCGGCATTTGCCTTGGCGGGAGATAGCTACAACCCGTTCCTTTATTTCCAATTCTGATTTAGGAGGGTGTGAAATGGATAGATTTACAGAAAAAGCTTCTAAACTAAAGATCATACTCTCAGTCTCGGTCACTGTTGTAATTTTCATTATCGGACTTGCGTTTTTCGCGCGTCCCACTCGTTCCGAAAACGAAAAGAGAGAGCTTACACCCTTCCCCGAATTTACCGTTGACGGCTTTTTGAGCGGTGAATTCACCTCTCAAGTAAGCCTTTGGTTCTCCGACACCTATCCGCTTCGTGAAATGATGATAGAGGCAAACGCAAGCCTCAATTCACTCTACGGCATACGCGACGAGCAGGTTATCGGCGGAGGCGAGGGTGACGACATCCCCGCAGGTCCTGCAGACATTGAATTCAATCCCACCGACGACGGCAAGGGCGAGGGCTTTGAGGGAATGTACATAAACGGGGACACCGCTTATCAGCTCTATTTCTTCAATAAGCAGAACTCCGACTCCTACGTCGCACTCGTCAACGATTTTGCTTCTCAGGTCAAGGGCAAGGCGCATGTCTACGATATGATCGTTCCTCTGCACTACCAGATAGCTCTCTCCGAGGAAACAGTCAAGAAATACAACGCCTCCGATTGCGGTGACGCGATTGACTATATGTACGGCAACCTCGCAGACGGGATAAAATCGGTAGACACACTCCCCTACCTCACGGCACACAACGACGAATACCTCTATTTCCGCACCGACCACCATTGGACGGCGCGCGGAGCATATTATGCGTATCTCGCCTTCTGTGAGGTAAAAGGAATCACCCCAACACAGCTTAGTGACTACAGAAGACTTCAATTTGACGGATTTCTCGGCACCTTCTACGCGGGAGCAAGGCAGCCGCAGGCCATGAAGGGCAACCCCGACTACGTAGAGGCGTTCGTTCCGATAGGCGTTAATGAGGAAGATGTGTATGACAGCAAGGGCAACAAGATCGCCGAGCTTGCGGTAGTATACACAGGCGCCGACAAATACGATGCAGGCAACAAGTATCTCACCTTTATCGGCGGCGACCAGCCCCTTATCAAGATACACAATCCCAAGATCAATGACGGTTCCTCTATTGTCATTGTGAAGGAATCCTACGGAAACGCCTTCGTTCCCTTCCTTGTGGACTCCTACGAATACGTCTACGTTATCGACTACCGCGCGTGGAGCGGTAATCTTGCAAGCTTCGTTATCGATAATGGCGTCAACGACGTACTGTTTTTAAACGTAGTAAGCAACACCTCGACAGGAGAAAGACTCAAGGAGCTTTCATCGATTATCAAATAAATTCCGCAACAATTAAACAAGCAAAAAGCCGATGCGACCGCATCGGCTTTTTTATCGTCCTGTTATCTGATCTATTCAACGGAAATTACGTAATCGTAAAGGGGCTGTCCGCCGTAGAGAACCGCAACGTCGCAGCCTCCTCCCACTCTCTCGGAGATAAGCGCGCCGTACTGCTCTGCCTGCTCTGCGCTTACGCCCTCACCGTAGAACACGGTGATATACATAGCGCCCGTCATTCCGCGGATAAGCTGCTTTGCACAGCTGTAGCTGTCACCCGAAACGCAAGCGATCTTGCCCTCTACAAGTCCGAGGAACTGACCCTTCTTGATATTGAAGCGGTCTATCTGAGTATCTCTTACCGCATACGTTACCGACATAGAGGTTACCATTCCCATAGCTTCCTTCATCTCGGCAACCACGTCGTCAACCTCTCCGTCGGGGTTGTAAGCGATCATCGCGCTCATTCCCTGAGGAACTGTCTCTGTGGGAATTACGATAACTCTTCTCTCGGTTATGATCTGCGCTGCCTGGTTTGCAACCATGCAGATGTTCTTGTTATTGGGAAGAATGAATACGATCTCCGCAGGCGTCTTCATGACCGCGTCGATAATATTCTGAGTTGAGGGGTTCATCGTCTGACCGCCTGTGATAATGTTGTCAACACCAACGTCGCGGAACATTGCGCTGATACCCTCGCCCATACAAACGCTTACAAAGCCGTACTTCTTCTCGATGGGGGCAAACTCGGGCTCTGCCTCTACAGGCTCCGCCTCAGCTGCCGCATCTGCAATAAGCTCCGTATGCTGATTTCTCATGTTCTCGATCTTAACCGTTGCGAGGCTACCAAACTCGATTGCCTTTGTAAGGACCGCACCGGGGTCGTTCGTATGAATGTGGAGCTTGATTATCTCCTCGTCGTCAACGAATACCGCGCTGTCACCGATGCTCTTGATAAACTCGTAAAGCGCACCCGACGTGTCCTCGCCGCGATACTTCTCGTTCTTATCAACGATGCACTCCGTGCAATAACCAAACTTGATGTCCTCGGCATTAAATTCGGTAAAATCTGCCGCTCCCTTGACCTCGGACTCGACCGCCTTCTTCTCCTCCGCAACGTAAGGGTTGCCCTCAAGCGCCGCTACCATACCCTTGAGCACGCATACGAATCCCGCACCGCCCGCGTCAACTACGCCGGTCTGCTTAAGCACGGGGAGCATCTCGGGAGTCTGCGCCAAGGCATCCTCCGCGCCCCTGAGCACTACGTCAAAGAGCTCCTTGATGCCGATCTCTTTATTTGCAAGGTAAGCCTTCTCAGCCTCCTCGCCCGAAAGTCTCATAACTGTAAGTATCGTTCCCTCGGTGGGCTTCATAACCGCGCGATATGCCTCAGTGGTTCAGCTTGAGTGATTCAACGACCTTGTCTGCCTCTGCCTCATTAACGTCCTTGAGTGCCTTTGCAAAGCCACGGAAGAAGAGGGAGAGGATAGCGCCGGAGTTTCCTCTTGCACTTCTGAGCATAAGACCCGCGATCTTGTCGGCGGTTGCGCCAACGCCCTTGCCCTCGACTGCCTGACCTACCGTGCTCATAGTAAGGCTCATATTGATACCGGTATCACCGTCCGGTACGGGGAAAACGTTGAGGTTGTTTATCTCCTCCATCTTGTTGTTGAGGAGAGCCGCGCCCGAAAGCGCCATTGAGCGATATAAGCTACCTGTCAATTTCATAGTTCAATCTCCAAAATCAATTATCTTTCAGTTGCCACGAAGAAGAGCGCGAGTGTTCCGGGACCGGAATGCGCTCCGATAACGGGGCCTGTATAGTAAATCAAAATGTCCTTTATACCGTACTCGGCAGTAACCATGTCCGCAAGCCTCTTGGCGTCGTCATAGCAATCACCGTGACAGATGTATACCGTCTGCTTTTCGGGCTCGATTGCAGTCTCCTTCATCTTAGCGAAGAGCGCCTTGATAGCCGCCTCTCTGCCGCGCGCCTTTGACATGTTGATGAGCTTGCCTGCATCATCCATGTGCATAACCGGCTTTATATGAAGCACCGTGCCCATAACCGCTGTTGCCGCGGAAACACGTCCGCCGCGCTTGAGATATACAAGATCGTCAACCGTGAACCAATGCGCCATCTTGGGAACGAGCTGCTCTATATATTCGGCGTTAGTCTCGATGTCCGCTCCCTCGTTCTTCTTGTCGACCGCGTACTTTACAAGCAATCCCTGGCCGAGAGAAGCACAGAGCGAATCGACTACCACGATCTTGCTCTCGGGATATTTCTCAACAGTCTCCTCCGCCGCGTTCTTGCCCGCCATAAAGGTTGCGGAAAGACCGGACGAGAAGCCGATATAGAGAACGTCCTTGCCCTCCTTGATTATCTCCTCAAAAAGAGCTGAGAATCCATCCATGTTTGCCGCAGAGGTCTTTGCGGTGTGCTTGCCTCGCATATAAGAGTAAAATTCCTTGGGGTCTATCTCGTGGTTAAGAAAGCTACCAACACCGTCAATGGTAACCTCAAGGGAAAGAGTTCTTACACCCCAGGCGTCAACTAATTCACGGGGAAGATCGCACGAGGAGTCGGTCACAATAACATAATCTTTCATAATTTTCTCCGTTCTGCCGTCCGGGACGACTTTTGCCCAAATTTTGTATATCGATTAACATATAATTACAATGTAATAAATCCACAATCAATGTATTATACACCATTTTTTCCCTTTTGTCAAGTTTTTTGCTTGCATTTTTGCAATTAGGCTATTTGTAGCCCATTGTTTTTATGATATTTTGCAGTATTAGCCTTTATATAGCCTTCGAGAAAGAACGTGATAAAACATTTTGCCGATCAGTATGTGGTTGACAATAATCCTGAATTGTGCTACAATATACAAAGAATCAGAGCACGGAAGGAAAGCAAAATGACTGTAATCATAGCGGAAAAGCCAAGCCTTGCGCGAAATATAGTTGAGGGCATCCAAAAGATGGATAACTGCAAGCTTGCGCGCAAAAACGGCTATTTTGAGGGAAACGGATATATCGTAACGTGGGCATTCGGCCACCTTTTTTCGCTATGCGATATCGAGGATTACACAGGCGGTGACCCCGCGGCGCGCTGGAGCCTTGACAACCTACCCTGCTTCCCCGAGGAGTTTAAATACAAACTAAAGCTCGGTAAGGATAAGAAGGTCGACTCGGGCGTTGAAAATCAGTTTATGACGATAAAATACCTCTGCTGCCGCGAGGACGTTGACCGCATAGTTAACGCAGGAGACTCTGACCGCGAGGGCGAGATAATAATAAGACTTTGTGTCATGAACACAGGGGCACTTGAGGGCGGCAGCCGCTCATTCATGCGCCTCTGGCTTCCCGACCAGACTCCCGAGACCATCGGCAAGGCAATACGCGAAATGAAGAGCGAGGACGAATATCAGAGCCTTGCGGACGAGGGCTTTGCCCGCACATATATAGATTGGCTTTACGGCGTAAATCTCACTCGCTACGCTACCCTCAAGACAGGTATGCTTTTGCGCGTGGGCAGAGTCATCGTGCCGATAGTCCGAGCGATATACGACCGCGACATGGCTATCCGCAACTTCGTACCCGACATATATCTCGCCGCAGTTTCAAAGGAAAAGACAAAGGGCGAGGAGATAGAGCTTGTAAGTAAAGTCAGGCTTGAAAAGCATCAAAGATCCGAGGCAGAGGCACTTTGCGCCAAGTACAACGCAAGCGAGGCAAGGGTCATCTCCAAGAAGACCAAGAAGGAGACCGTCAACCCCGGTAAGCTCTTTTCCCTTTCAAAGCTACAGAACGTGCTTAGTAAAAAGTACAAAATGAACATGACCGATAGCCTTGCTATCGTGCAGAATCTCTACGAGGAGGGCTACCTTACCTACCCCCGAACCAACTCCGAGTATCTTGCCACCAACGAAAAGGACAAGGTCAGAAAGATAATCGGTGTTATCAAAAACCTCGGCTACCCCGTAGTTTTCAAGGATAAAAAGACGATATTCGACGATTCCAAAATAGAGAGCCACTCGGCTATAACTCCCACCTTTAAGATACCCAAGAAGGAGCGATTGACCGAAAACGAGATG
>JAFWXY010000039.1 GCA_017522905.1 Clostridia bacterium | reverse complement strand
TACCTTTGCCTTCTTGGAGGGAGGAACGTTCATCTCTGCGCGGCGTGTTCTTATCGCAGTGATAGCGTCGATGATCCTTGTCATCTTCTCGGCGTCTGCCTTGAAGTTAAGCGCCTCGGAGGCCTTGGGATATTCGGCTATCATAATGCTCTCGGCCTCGTGGGGCAGAGCCTGATAGATCTCCTCTGTGATAAAGGGCATAAAGGGGTGGAGGAGCTTGAGTGTGTTTGAAAGAACGTAAGCGATAACGTTCTGGCAGGTGAGGTTCTCCTCAGTGTCCTTTGCATTGAGTCTTGACTTGCAAAGCTCAATGTACCAGTCGCAGAAGATATCCCATGTAAAGCCGTAGATCGCTCCAAGCGCTACGCCTACCTCGAAGTTGTCAAGGTTGGTCACAACGTTCTCGCAAAGGGCGTTGAACTCGTTGAGGATCCACTTGTCGGGAGCGGCAAGCTTGTCCGCCTCGGGAAGCTTGATCTCGTCTATCGTGAGGTTCATTCTAACGAATCTTGAAGCGTTCCAGAGCTTGTTTGCAAAGTTTCTTGCAGCCTCGATCTTCTCGTCGGAGAATCTCATATCGTTTCCGGGGGAGTTACCCGTTGCAAGCGCGAAGCGAAGCGCGTCTGCGCCGTACTGCTTGATGACCTCAAGGGGATCGATTCCGTTGCCGAGCGATTTCGACATCTTACGTCCCTGCGCGTCACGTACAAGGCCGTGGATAAATACGGTAGAGAAGGGCTTCTCACCCATATGCTCAAGGCCTGAGAAGATCATTCTCGATACCCAGAAGGTGATAATGTCGTAGCCTGTTACAAGCACGTTTGTGGGGTAATATCTCTTTAAGTCCTCTGTATTCTCGGGCCAGCCGAGTGTAGAGAAGGGCCAGAGAGCGGAGGAGAACCAGGTGTCAAGAACGTCCTCGTCCTGACGCACCTTGCCGCCGCACTTGGGGCAGGTGTCTATATCTGTCTTGGAAACGGTCATCTCGCCACACTCGTCGCAATAGAAGGCGGGAATACGGTGACCCCACCAGAGCTGACGGGAGATACACCAGTCGAGAATGTTGTTCATCCAGTTGAAATAGTTCTTGGAGAATCTTTCGGGAACGAAGCTGACGGATTCGTTTTCAACCGCCTCGATAGCGGGAGCCGCGAGGGGCTTCATCTTAACGAACCACTGATCGCTTGTAAGAGGCTCAACTGTAGTTCCGCAGCGGTAGCAAACGCCAACGTTGTGGTCGTGGGGAACAGTCTTTACAAGGTAGCCCTCCGCCTCAAGGTCTGCTACGAGTGCCTTACGGCAAGCATATCTGTCCATACCCTCGTATTTGCCCGCATACGCGTTCATGGTCGCATCGTCGTTCATTACCTTGATCTGCTCAAGGTTATGTCTCTGACCTACCAAAAAGTCGTTGGGGTCGTGTGCGGGAGTGATCTTAACACAGCCTGTACCGAAGCCGATCTCAACGTAATCGTCAGCGATCACGGGGATCTCGCGGTTAACGATGGGGAGGAGGAGCTTCTTGCCGATGAGATGCTTGGTGTTCTCGTCCTCGGGGTTAACCGCAACTGCGGTATCACCGAACATAGTCTCGGGACGCGTAGTGGCAACCTCAACGTAGCCGTCCTCGCCGATAATCGGGTACTTGATGTGCCAGAAATGTCCGGGCTGATCCTTATATTCGACCTCCGCGTCGGAAAGCGCGGTCAGGCAACGGGGGCACCAGTTGATGATACGGTGACCGCGGTAGATAAGACCCTTGTCGTAGAGGTTTACGAATACCTCGCGAACCGCCTTGGAGCAGCCCTCGTCCATTGTAAATCTCTGTCTTGTCCAGTCGCAGGATGCGCCAAGCTTCTTAAGCTGACCCGTGATGCGAGCCTCGTAGGTATCCTTCCAGCCCCAAACGCGCTCAAGGAACTTCTCGCGGCCGAGGTCGTAGCGTGAAAGTCCCTCGTCAACGCGGAGTCTTTCCTCAACCTTGATCTGAGTTGCGATACCTGCGTGGTCTGTTCCGGGGACCCAAAGGGTGTTGAAGCCCTGCATTCTCTTGTAACGGACGAGAATGTCCTGGAGAGTCTCGTCAAGAGCGTGACCCATGTGGAGCTGACCCGTGACGTTCGGAGGGGGAATAACTATTGAAAATGCGGGATTATTGTTGTTTTTGTCGGGTGTGAAGTATCCCTTCTCACACCACTCGGCGTAAATTCTGTCCTCGAATTCGGAGGGCGAATACGTCTTGGGCAATTCGTTGTAGGAATTCATATTTTTGCTTCCTTTCTTTATGTTGTCTAATTTAAATCAAATAAAAAAGTCCCGATGCAAAAATGCATCGGGACGTAAAAATCAAGTTACGCGGTACCACCCAAATTGCGCTTGCGAAAGCAAGCACCACTCAATCGGCTTTAACGTTGCCACCGTCACAGGCTACGCAGAAGATCCTTCACCCACACCGCTCGCGAGCTACCTTCGCCAAGCCCCCATACGCACTCACACCGCCCGCGCGCTCTCTTGAATGGGAGGAATGACTACTCCTCTCGGTCATAGCGTTTCTTTTATTTTCTACAAAACCCCAAACGCAATGCGTTCGGGGTTTTTGGAGCTGGTAATCAGAATCGAACTGATGACCTCGTCATTACCAATGACGTGCTCTACCGACTGAGCCATACCAGCAAGATCGCCCTTTTATTGGCGACTTGTATATTATATCAAACAAAAATCTCTTTGTCAAGCCCTTTTTACAATTTTTTGCGACTTTTTGGCAAAGATTTTCTTCCCATAAAGGGCAGTGCAAGGCAGAGCAAAAGCAGGACGCAGAGGCTGAGTGCGGGAAGGCAGAGCCACAGTGCGCTTTCTTCGTTATAGGAGGGCAGAGCCGACACGTCGTAGAGAGAATCGCCAAGCCAAATCTTTATGAATACCCCCATAAACGCGGCGCAGAGGACTCCCTGTGCCGCTTTTGCGACAAAAAAGGGCTTAAAGGAGATACCTTTGCCAGACGACACCGACATTATCTGAAACGCGACGGAAAGTCCAGACCAACCGACAAAAAGCGCGCAGAGGAGCACCGAGCGGACTCTGTTTTCAAGCACCGCCGCCTCACCGACACCGCTTGAAAGCTCAAAAAAGCCGAAGATGCAGGCACTTATTTCACGGGGCGCCTCAAGGCGCGACAAAAGCGCGCCGACACACCCGACGAGAGCCGAGAAAAAGACCACGTAGGCGCAGACCGTCAACATGGAAACAGCAGAGGATTGCACCGCGTCGGTGACCGATTTTACGTTAAATTCGCGTGGCAGGATAATGCTCTCTCGCGGTGAGCTTTCCTTTTTGTAGCCAAGAAAATATTTACCAATAATACCCACAAGCATCGAGGACAAAACGACCGACAGATAAAGCGCGACTCCAACTCTTTTATTGCCGAGCAGGGCGACACCTACCGCGCTTATAACAAAGGCAGAGCCGGGGTTGTTACAAAAGGTCATAAGCCTTTCAAGCTCTGGCTTTGTAATGCTCCCTTGGTCGTACAAAGACACTGCGGTTTTAGCCCCTATCGGGAAGCCGCAGACAAGCCCCAATATATATGCCGCCGCTCCCGCCTCGCTTACTCCGAA
Organism: Clostridia bacterium; assembly: GCA_017522905.1. GTDB lineage: Bacteria > Bacillota > Clostridia > Oscillospirales > CAG-272 > SVTX01. The sequence continues at coordinate 6,990 of JAFWXY010000039.1, read as the reverse complement.
CAGTCTGTGCATCGGCTTGGCAAACAGACTTGAGACTCGCAGACCTACACCGCTTGATACTATAAGCTCGGATATCACCATAAAGGGAAAGAGTGCGGGAATGACTGCGCCGGCGCATAGGACAAGCCCTTTTTTCATATACTCTATTGCAATATCAGAGGATGAGAGGATAAGGAGAAACGCGCCGAGAATGATCGCTCCAAGCACTACGGATCTCCTCCGTTTCGGGGACTTTTCACCGGTTTTTATTTTGTTTTTATGCATGGCGATCCCCCCGTACGTAATTCTCTTATCTACGCTAATTTATATTTTTATCGGGGGCATAATATGAGCAAAAAAGAGCATAAATCAGGCAAGCGCACTCTTCTTGAATATCTCGCGGTGAACGGAGAGCTTTCCCCCGACTCCTTGGCGGGTGAGGCGAGAGTGGAGCTTCGCGGTAAAAATCAGCTTTTCGTGAGTGGATGCAGGAGGATAATTACATATTCCTCCACGCTTATTGTCCTTGCCGTCAAGGGCGACGAGCTGTTTGTCAAGGGAGAGAGGCTTATCTGTACCGCATATCACAGCGGCACGGTGAGCATCGGGGGTGCGATCTCCTCGGTTTCTTTTTCGGGAGGTGAGAAATGAATCTGTCTTATTTTTTCTTGGGCTCGGTTGATGTTTTTGCAGACTACGACAATATAACTCCGCTGCTTAATCTTTGTATGTACGAGAGCATTCCGTACTCGGATTTCAGGGCGGAAAGGGATAGGGTTATCCTTCGCTTTCGCATTGCTGCATTCAAGAAATTGAGCCGAGAGGCAGATGCTCGCGGCATATGCTACACGGTTGAAAAAAAGAGCGGACTGCCAATCATTCTCGGCAGATACAGGTATCGCTTTGGCTTGATGCTCGGTATAGTCCTGGCGGCTCTGCTCGTATTTATGTCGCATCAATTCGTATGGGATATCGAGGTCGTCGGTAACGAAAAGATGACCTCCGGCGAGGTGGTTTCAATTCTTGAAAAATACGGCTTTTCGGTGGGGAGCCGTATTCGCGCGGTCAACACCGACAAAATTGAAAACAAGATACTCATAGACTCGGATGATATCGCGTGGCTCTCGATAAATATCGTTGGCACGGTGGCGCGTGTTGAGGTCAGGGAGAGGGCTGTTGCAGATAGTCATAGCACGTCGCAAAATCCCGCAAACCTCGTTGCGAAAAAGAGCGGCATCATCGAGGAGGTGCGGATCTTTCGCGGACTTGCGATGGTGGGAGCGGGAAAATACGTCGAGAAGGGCGAGCTGCTTGTCAGCGGACTTTTTGACAGTATTCACGAGGGATTTCGGTACACGCGCGCATCGGGGGAGATCTACGCCCGCACGGTAGAGGAATTTTACATAGAAATTCCCTATGAATACGAGGGAAAGGCCTATACGGGAGAGGAATATTCTAATAAATATTTAAATTTCTTTGATTTTTCTATGAACATTTCAAAAAATGGTGGAAATGAGGGTGCTCTATATGATAAAATAAGTATAGTGGAGGAGTGTAGCGTTTTTGGCTTGATAGATACGCCGTTCTCGCTTAAAACCGAGCGTTATCTTGAATATGAAACGGTGTCTATGACAAGGACGCCCGAAGAGGCCGAGGAGCTTGCGTATTTTAATCTTGAAGGTCGACTTGCCCATATGGCGGAGAATTCGATCCTGATAAAAAAGACGGTTACACCTTATATCCGCGAGGATAGATTTATTCTCCACTGCGTGGTGGTTCTCATCGAGGATATAGCCTCGGTCTCGGAGTTTGAGGTAGAGATAAGAGAACAAAATTAATAAGGAATGGTGCATATGAAGAACAAGCTTATAAGAGTTGACAGCTCGGATATCGTCTCCGCGGTATTCGGCAGCTGTGACTCCAACTTGGACATAATTGAAAAGAAATTCTCGGTTTCTCTGCAGAATCGCGTCGCCGACGACGGAGGCGAGATGATCGCGGTATTTTCAGAGGACGAGGAGAGCGTGAACCTTGCCGCGGAGGCGGTCAGATACCTTGTCAAGATGGCAAAGTATAACGGAAGCATAACCGACCAGAGCGTGATGTACGTCTGCGATACGGTGATGGCAGGCAAGTCGGGTGAGCTTGAGAGTTTTGGCGACGACACAATCTGCGTTACCATGAAGGGCAAGCCGATAAAGGCAAAGACGGTTGGTCAGAAGCACTACGTCAACGCGATAAAGAAAAACACGATCGTTCTCGGCATCGGCCCTGCGGGAACGGGTAAGACCTTCCTTGCCGTTGCTATGGCGGTAAAGGCGTTGCGCGAAAAGCAGGTGTCGAGAATAATCCTCACTCGCCCCGCGATCGAGGCGGGCGAGAAGCTCGGATTCTTACCCGGTGACCTGCAAAGCAAGATAGACCCCTATCTCCGTCCGCTTTACGACTCTCTCTTTGAGATGATGGGCGCGGAGAACTACCAAAGACAGGTTGAAAAGGGAGTTATCGAGGTTGCTCCGCTTGCATATATGCGCGGAAGAACGCTTGACGATTCCTTCATCATTCTCGACGAGGCACAGAACTGCACGCCCGAGCAGATGAAGATGTTTCTGACACGTCTCGGATTCAACTCCAAGGCGGTCGTCACTGGAGACCTGACCCAGACCGACCTGCCCGCAGGGCAGAAGAGCGGACTTAGTGAGGCGGTCAAGATCCTTTCGGGAATCGAGGATATTGAAATACACGCTTTTACAGAGCGCGACGTAGTAAGACACAAGCTTGTCCAGAAGATCATACTTGCATACGAGAAATTCGACCGCGAAAAGCGCGAGAAGCAGGAGCAAAGACGAGCGGGCGAGGGAAAAAAGACTTTTGTAAGAAAGGACAGCTAAAGCGAAAGGAATATTAACATGAAAAGAAAAATGAGCCTTAGAATATATTTTGAAAACGAGCAGGAGAAATACCCCGTAACATACAATCTCAAGATGCTTTTGCGCGAGGCTGTTGAGACCACGCTTGATTTTGAGGATTTCCGGAACGTATGCGAGGTCTCCGTGACCTTTACCGACAACGAGGGAATCCGTGAGCTTAATAAAAAGTTCAGACAGATAGACAAGCCCACCGACGTTTTGTCATTCCCCCTCTTTGATTTTGAGGGTGAGTGTGAGGAGCCGCCCATCGACGAGATGATAAGCAACCTTGGTGACATCGTTATCTCACTTGAGAGAGCGGCGGAGCAGGCGGAGGAGTTTGGCCACAGCTTCAAGCGCGAGGTGGCATTCCTGACCGTTCACTCGATGCTCCACCTTCTTGGCTACGACCACGAAAAGAGCGAGGAGGAGGACAGAGAGATGCGCGCAAAGCAGACCGAGATCATGAGAATTATGGGTCTCGAGGTAAAATAAGTCTTTTAAAAGGAATCGTAAATGAAACCAAGTGAAATAAGAGCTATGCGCGAGGCTAAGCTTCGCGAGGCGGAGGAAGCAGCTAAAAAAGAGGCGGAGGAAGCGATTTTGCGCGATGACGCGGCGGCCTTGGTTACTGAAGACTCGAGCCGACCGACCGATGGCCTTGAGCCGTCATCCGTAGAGCAGGAAAGAGTGCCATATAAGCGGCGTGAGGGATTTTTTCAGGCGCACGTGAGGCTTATCACCTTTATAATCACCGCCACGCTCGTAATGACGGTGTTGGGCCCGCTCGGGATAGACATGCTTGTGGCAAGCAAGAATAACAAGGGCGTTACCAACCGCAAGGATATGGAGATGTCAACGGTGTATCTTGTGCATGACAACGCCGCGATAATCGAGTGGAAGAATTTTGATAATTTCAATTACAGCGATCTGAGCTACGAGCACCAAAACGGCAGATATATCGTACGCGAATACCCGATAGCGAACTCAAGGCTGGTCTTAAAGGTTGGTGGGCCCGATAGCAGGGTGCATCCCGAGTACATTCAGCTTATAGATTACAGGTCGGGTGAGTACGTAAACGTGCTTGTCGATGACCCAAGAGATTTTGTCAAACAAATAGAGGATTAACCAATGAAAAGAACAGGATTTATAGCAATAGTAGGAAGACCTAACGTAGGAAAATCGACTCTTCTCAACACCATGCTTGGCGAGAAGGTTGCCATAGTTTCCTCAAAGCCCCAGACAACGAGAAACCGTATCATCGGTATACATACCGTTGGTGAGGATCAGTACGTCTTCCTTGACACCCCTGGAATATTCAGACCCAAGAACAGCCTTGGAACCTTTATGGTAAAGACCGCAAACAGCTCCATGCAGGATGCGGATGCCATCATTCTCGTTACAGACACTGGCAAGAATATCACCGAGGTTGAAAAGAACGTAATAAATTATGCAAAAAAGACCGACACGCCCTGTGTTCTGGCGCTTAACAAGATAGACCTTTACAGACGCGAGGAGATAGCAGAGACTATCGTAGCCTACGCCGCACTTCACGAGTTTTCCGCGGTAGTGCCGATCTGTGCCAAGAACGGCAAGGGCGTTGACGCGCTTCTTGAGGAGTGCAAGCCCTTTTTGCAGGAGTCGGAATTCTTCTTCCCCGAGGACATGGTTACAGACCAGTCTGAGCGTCAGGTTGCCGCAGAGGTAATACGCGAGAAGATCCTCCGCACACTCAACAAGGAGATCCCCCACGGCGTTGCGGTTGCAATCGAGTCCTTTAAGGATGAGGGTAGTCTTGTGAGCATCCGTGCCGAGATCTTCTGCGAGAAGGCTTCCCACAAGGGAATTATCGTAGGCAAGGGCGGTGAGGAGCTCAAGCGTGTAGGCTCATACGCAAGAGCCGATCTTGAGGCGATCTTCGGCACAAAGGTATATCTTGATCTTTGGGTCAAGGTGAAGGAAAATTGGAGAGACAGTCAGAGAGGAATAACAGATTTCGGATATTCCGAGGAATAAAAACGGAGGGAGAGGGCCATGCAATTTGCGACTAACGGCATAATAACGCGTGTATATGACGTTGGGGCATCGGACAAGATGCTCAATATCATCACCGAGGATCACGGTCGCATCGGAGTTATGGTCAAGGGCGGGCGCTCACCGTCAAGTAAGCTTCGCTCGGTCTCTCAGCTTTACACCTACGGAAATTTTGAGATCAGTCAAAAGGGAAATCTCTATTGGCTGCGCTCAGGCTCGGTGATAAATTCCTTTTACGATCTTTCCTTTGATATTGAAAGGATCTCGCTTGCGTCGTATCTTTGTGATATTGCAAACGAGCTTACCGACGAGGGGGTAGAGGACGACAGAATAATGCGCCTCTTGCTCAACTCGCTCTATCTTATAGGCAAGGGTCAAAAGGACAGAAGGATAATCAAGGCAGTCTTTGAGCTGCGCGCGGCGGCTATCTCGGGCTATTGCCCCGAGCTTGCGTATTGCGCCTACTGCCGTGAGCCCTTTGCGGACTACACCTACCTTGATATTATGGGCGGAAAGCTTATCTGCACCGACTGCTTGTCAAGGCGCGGAGACAGGAAAGCCCCGGTCTCGCGCGAGTTTGAGTATATCCCCGAGGCAAGCATCCTGCGAGGGCTGTCGCCAAGCGCTCTGGCGGCGATGAGGTATGTCATAAGCGCGGCGGACGGTAAGGTCTTTTCCTTTGAGCTTAAGGACGATTCTGAGACCGAGGAGCTTGCAAGCGCGTGTGAGAGCTATATTCTCAATCACCTTGAGCGCAGCTTTGATTCGCTTGATTTCTATAAGCAGATATTGAAAACATAAAATGCATCCAAACCACACAAGCGTGACGAAAAATACACGTCACGGCAACATCTACAAAGGAGAACTACAATGGCAAAGCACTACAACCAGACAGAGGCTACACCCCGACAGACTTGCGAGCAGAAATACCAGATATCCAGAATGAATCTGTTGATTGTTGTGATTTTTACAATAATTAACATCGTATTGCTCGTTACAAATGCAGACTCATATTTTCTCTTTTCAGCATTTATTCCATATTTCTTGGTAACTTTTGGAATGATTTTGTGCGGACGCTTCCCGGCGGATTTTTACACCGACGGGCTTGAGGACATTGAGTTTCTTGACTCCTCATTCTTCATCGTGATGCTTGTAATCGCGGCAGTTATCCTGTTGCTTTATTTGCTTGCATGGATAATGTCAAGTAAAAACCGTGTGGGCTGGCTTACCTTTGCACTCGTGCTTTTCGGAATTGACACGGCGGGAATGTTATTTATAGGCGGAATTTCACTTGAATCCGTGATTGACATTATATTTCACGGCTTGGTCATCTACTATTTGATATCGGGTATAATTGCCCACAACAAGCTTAAAAAGCTCCCGATCGAGGAAGCATCCGAGCCTGCAGGTGACGGTGATTTTTCCGAGGATATAAACGAGGAGGGTGAAGATGATTTTGCCGCGTCCGAGACGTCGGATTATATTCCGCTCAGAGTGGCAAGCAGAGACGTAAAGCACAGAGTTTTGGCGGAGGCGCGCGTAGGTAATTACGATATCTGCTATAGAAGGGTTAAGAGCACAAACGAGCTTGTTATCAACGGCAACGTATACGATGAGCTCAATGGCGTGATGGAACATGCCCATACTCTTGAGGCACATATGGACGGTCATTGCATTACCGCTTCGTACACTGGATCGCACAGTGTGATAGAGTTTGATGGAGAGGTCGTTGCAAAGAAATTGAGACTTATCTAAATAAGGTTAGAATACAACAAAAGGTCGCGGATCTCGTCCGCGACCTTTTATATGTCTTGTGTTTCAAATTTTGATTTGTCAGGGACTCCACGGCTATGCCTTTTTAAAGTTTTCGCCCGCCTTTTTCAAAAGGCGGCGCCGATCCAACGCGCGGAGCGTTGGTCGCGCCTCGCAAGGCGCGAAATTTTCTTGCGGCATTTCTTTTTTGCCAAGCTTTTTTCTTTGGGCCTCTTGTGTCAAAGAAAAAAGCGGGTAAAGGAATAAGATTTGCCTATGTAGCAAAAGGGGAACCCCCACTTGTGTGTTCCCCCTC
>JAFWXY010000038.1 GCA_017522905.1 Clostridia bacterium | reverse complement strand
GATTGGTGCGCGGAAACAGGCTTTGAGCTTCCAAAGCCCATCGACGCGTTTTCACACGCAGAGATGAAGGAGTTTGTCGAAGAGCACAACATTCCTTGTCCTACATGTAAGAAGCACAACTTTACAGATATCCGTCAGTTCAACCTTATGTTCAAGACCTTCCAGGGCGTAACAGAGGATGCTAAGAACACAGTATATCTCCGCCCCGAGACTGCACAGGGAATTTTCACAAACTTTGTAAATGTTCAGAGAACAACAAGAAAGAAGATGCCCTTCGGTATCGCGCAGATCGGTAAATCCTTCCGTAACGAGATCACTCCCGGTAACTTTATCTTCCGCGTACGTGAGTTCGAGCAGATGGAGCTTGAGTTCTTCTGCAAGCCCGGAACCGACCTTGAGTGGTTCCAGTATTGGAGAAACTTCTGCCACCAGTGGCTTCTTTCCATCGGTCTTAAGGACGAGAACCTCAGACTCCGCGACCACGATCCCGAGGAGCTTTGCTTCTACTCTAAGGCTACAACCGATTTTGAGTTCCTCTTCCCGTTTGGTTGGGGCGAGCTTTGGGGCGTTGCCGACAGAACAGACTATGACTTGACACAGCACCAGAACACATCGGGTAAGGATCTTTCCTACTTCGATCCCGAGACCAATGAAAGATACATTCCTTACGTTGTTGAGCCCTCTCTCGGTGTTGAGAGAAGCGTGCTTGCAGTTCTTTGCGATGCATACGATGAGGAAATTATCGACGCAGAGAAGAACGACGTAAGAACAGTTATGCATTTCCATCCCGCACTTGCACCCATCAAGGCTGCAGTTCTTCCTCTCTCCAAGAAGCTTTCCGACAAGGCAAGCGAGATCTACGTAGAGCTTGCAAAGTACTTTAACGTAGACTTTGACGAGGCAGGCTCTATCGGTAAGAGATACCGCCGTCAGGACGAGATCGGAACACCTCTCTGCATCACTTATGACTTTGAGTCTGAGAATGACGGATGCGTAACCATTCGTGACAGAGATACAATGGAGCAGGTTAGACTTCCCATTAGCGAGCTTCGCGCATATATCGAGAAGAAGATAGAGTTCTGATATGATAATGCAGGATTTCGCGCTTTTCGGCACTCTGCTCAACGTACTGGCGGTGATAATCGGCTCGCTGGTCGGTCTTGGTGTCAGAAGGCTAGGACTTGCGGGTAAGCTTGGCGACAAGGGGAACAGGTTTTCGGACGCGGTGTTCAGCGCGCTCGGGCTTTGCGTGATACTTATAGGTGTCGGCGGAGCGATAAGCGGCGCGGTGAATTCGCAGATTCTTATCGCGTTTTCAAAGCTTGGAGTCGGGGGGCTTGCGCTTCCCACAGAGAGAACGCTGGTCATCATTATTTCAATGGTGATAGGCGTTATCATAGGCGAGCTTGTCGACATAGATAAAAGAGTCAATTCGCTTGGGCATAAGCTTGAGGCTTCGATGAAGGGCAAGGGCGGAAACGTCGCAGAGGGCTTCGTTTCGGCGTCGCTTTTGTTCTGCGTTGGCTCCATGACGGTTGTCGGAAGCATGAACAGCGGAATATCGGGCGATCACACTCTGCTTATTACTAAGAGTATAATGGACCTCATCTCGTCGATGATTTTTGCCTCGACGATGGGTGTTGGTGTCTTGTTTTCTGCCGTCTTCGTGTTTGTCTATCAGGGCGCAATAACCCTTATAGCATCAGGCGTTGGACCGTTTTTGTCGACGGACGTTATCACCTGTATTACAAGCGTTGGGTCCTTGCTTATAATCGCGCTTGGACTTAATATGCTGGGCGTAACGAAGCTTAAGGTAATGAACTATCTGCCTGCGATGCTGCTACCCATGGGATTGATTCCTCTTTGGGATCTGATATTCTGACAGGAAAATAAAAGGGGAGAGACTTGTGTCTCTCCCTTTTGATTTATTGTGGACTTACAAAGCAGAAAAAGACGGAGGCTGAACCTCCGTCTTTTTCTGTTATCCAAAATTTACAACAGAATTAAATTGTGTGTTTGCGTAAGAGCTGTAGATTAAATTACTTAATCTCAACAGAAGCGCCAGCCTCTTCGAGAGCAGCCTTGATCTTCTCTGCCTCGTCCTTAGCGATGCCTTCCTTAACAGCCTTGGGGCAACCCTCAACCATGTCCTTAGCTTCCTTAAGTCCGAGACCGGTGATCTCGCGAACAGCCTTGATAACGTTGAGCTTCTTGTCGCCGAAGCCTGTGAGAATTACGTCAAACTCAGTCTTCTCCTCAACAACGGGAGCAGCTGCGCCTGCTACTGCAACAACGCCTACGGGAGCTGCTGCGGATACGCCGAACTCTTCCTCAACTGCCTTTACGAGGTCAGCGAGCTCGAGAATTGTAAGTGTCTTGATTTCTTCAAGAATATTTGTGATCTTTTCGGATGCCATTTTAAATTACCTCCTGAATTTGGAAATATAGATTAGATTTGTGTTTGTACGACTTGTAGTCGATTATTCTGCAGCGGGTGCTTCTGCTTCTGCAGTAGCTTCCTCTGCGGGTGCTGCTTCTCCATCCTTGTCGATGATAGCCTGGAGAGCATAAGCAAAGTTGTAGATAGGAGACTTGATAGAGCCGAGGAACTTTGCGATGAGAACTTCCTTGGAAGGAATGTCTGCAAGTGCGTTAACACCTGTCGCGTCCATTACCTCACCGTCGCAATAGCCTGCGAGAATCTCAAAGGACTCGATCTTGGATGCGTATTCCTTGAGGATCTTTGCAGGAGCGATCGGATCTTCGGGCGTGCTGATAGCGATAGCTGTCATACCGTTGAGGTACTGCTTCATATCGCCGTAGCCGCACATTTCGCATGCTCTGCCTGTGAGGGTGTTCTTCATAACTACGTACTTAACACCTGCTTCACGGAGAGCCTTACGGAGTGCTGTGTCATTCTCAACGGTGATACCCTGATAATTGACAACTACACCGGCGGCGCTTGCCTTAATCTGCTCTGCGAGGTCTGCAACTACCTGTTTTTTCTGTTCGAGTATTGCATTACTAGGCATTTGATTTAACCTCCCGTGTTAAAGAATTAAAAAAACTTTCTTCCCGACGGCTCGACACTCTGAACCGGGAAAGAAAGCACACAAAAAGCCTTTCGGCAAGTATTTGATTTACTTTCTCCTCGGCAGGGTGGCTTGCGCTTTTACGGGAACCTGCTGTCTTTGGATAATGCCGACTATGTCGGCTGACTTTGGTATTATACAACATAAAGTATCATTTGTCAATACCTTTTTGAAAAGTTTTTCAAAAATATTTTATCAGCGACTTTTAGGCTACTTTTGCAAGAGAAAAGCGACAGTTGATCGGCTGCCGCCTTTTCCTCTGAAATTCAGAACTTGTTATTCTTGATGATCTTTTCTGCGAGCTTTACGAGCTTTTCTCGGATCCACATAGGCTCGACTATCTTGAAGTCGGAGCGTAGTGTTATTAGAACGCTCAAAAACTGCTCCACGTTATGAAATTCGCATATGTATTTGTTTCGGGGTTCTCTGGAGATGATAAAATTCTTTAAGGAAAGGACTGAGAGCTTGTCTGCAATCTCAATCGTGGCGGTGTATGGTATTTGCATTTGGACAAAGGTATTCTCCGCCTGAAGCGATGCTCCCGACATGCTGTCCGCAAGCTCGGAGAGGGAATCGTCGTTGTCACTTGACATGACGAGGGGGAGGGAATACTGCTCTGTGTAATAATAGCCCTTATGCTCAAGGCTATACTCGAGTGGGGCGCCTAATTTCTTCTTGAGATAGTCGACATCGCGCTGTGCCTGTCGGTGGGATATATTGAAACGCTCGGCAAGACGCATTGCGTTAGGGTAGTAGAGATTTGCTGTTTTTTTGTGAAGCCATTGTATCCTTGTGTTCGCAGAACTCTGGGATGAGGATTTCATTTTTTGCAAATTCCTTTCATTTTATTATATATATAATATATACGGGGTTATTTTTCGCATTTTGAGGAGCATTTTGCGAGGCATAACGTCTGT
>JAFWXY010000037.1 GCA_017522905.1 Clostridia bacterium | reverse complement strand
TATCGTTTAGCGTACTAATGGTGTGCCGCGCAAAAAAGCAGACCACCGAAATCGGTGGTCTGCCTGATAAGTTGTATAACAAATTATCTCTTGGAGAACTGAGGAGCACGACGTGCTGCCTTGAGTCCGTACTTCTTTCTTTCCTTCATACGAGGGTCTCTGGTGAGGAATCCCGCAGCCTTGAGAGCAGGACGGTAGTTCTCATCAGCGCTAACGAGAGCTCTTGCAAGACCGTGACGGATAGCGCCAGCCTGGCCGGAGATACCGCCGCCGTTTACGTTTGCAACGATGTCAAACTTACCCATTGTGCCTGTAGCTGTGAAGGGCTGGTTGATGATGAGCTTAAGTGTCTCGAGACCGAAATACTCATCGATGTCCTTGCCGTTGATTGTGATATTGCCGTTACCGGGGTAAACTCTTACGCGAGCAACGGATTTCTTTCTTCTACCTGTTCCGTAGAAGTAGGGCTTTGCACTTGTGTACATGATTTACTTCCTTCCTTTCTTCAAATTAAAACTCATAAGTTTCAGGCTTCTGAGCTGCATGATTGTGAGCCTCACCTGCATAAACCTTGAGTCTGGTAGCTGCTGTTCTACCGAGAGAATTCTTAGGAAGCATTCCCTTTACTGCTGTTTCCATAGCAAACTCAGGCTTCTCAGCCATGATCTTCTTGTACTGTACGCTCTTAAGACCGCCGATGTAGCCGGAGTGTCTCTGATAGTACTTCTGCTCAAGCTTCTTACCTGTAAGAACAGCCTTACCTGCATTTACAATGATAACGAAGTTTCCGCAGTCAACGTGGGGTGTGAATTCAGGAGCATTCTTGCCGCGAAGAAGGTCTGCAGCGACAACTGCTGTTCTGCCGAGAGGCTTGCCAGCTGCGTCGATTACGTACCATTTGCGGACAACTGCTTCTTTTTTCTGCATAAATGTAGACATTTTGTTATCCTCCAAAAATAAGTTCTTTTTTTAACCTCGGATATTATACCACAAGGGTTTTTCTTTGTCAATAGGTTTTTTAAAATTTTTTTCGATTTTCAAATTTATCACATACATATCTCTTGTTTTCTCGTTTTTTCTCGTTTTTTTATATTGATTCCTTTTGAATTATTTTTTGAAAATTTCACAAAATTTAGTCACTGCGTCCCCGTCAAGGGTAATAAAAGGTAAAAACGCCTCATAAACTCCAATTGTAAGAGCTTGAAAACAACGGAGGTAAAACTTACAATGATAAATACATATAAGCCCGAGGGGCTGATTTATGGCAGTCAGCAGAACCGTGAGCTTTTGTCTATGGGAAAGACGGGGCTTGAGCGCGCCATGAATCAAGGAATAATAATGGAGGCAACTGCCCTTTTATGCGACGGAAATATGGATCTTCATATAGACCTTTGTGGAATTACGGGAATAATCCCCCGAAACGAGGTCTGCCTCTGCCGAGAGGGAGAAGAGATAAAGGATATTGCGGTGATAACACGGGTTGGAAAGCCCGTGTGCTTTAAGGTCATGTCACTTGAGGAGAGGAATGGACGCACGGTGGCATATCTCTCCAGACGTCAGGCACAGATAGAGTGCAAGCGGAATTATATCAGCGACCTTATTCCCGGCGATATAATTACCTCGCGTGTTACACATCTCGAAAGCTTCGGCGCGTTCGTTGATATCGGTTGCGGCATTATCTCGCTTTTATCTGTAGATTGTATTTCGGTCTCGCGCTTTTCACATCCCAAGGACCGCCTTTACAACGGCATGGTCATTGACACTGTCGTCAAGTTCGTCGATTATGAACGCGATAGGATATTCGTATCCATGCGCGAGCTTCTTGGCACGTGGGAGGAAAACGCCCGTCTTTTCACACCGGGGCAGACGGTCGCAGGAGTTATCAGAAGTGTTGAGAGCTACGGTGTATTCGTTGAGCTTACACCAAACCTTGCAGGCTTGGCGGAGCTGCGCGAGGATATGCCCCTGCTTAAAACAAATGATATAATAGGCAGTGTGGCGGCAGTCTACATCAAAAGCATAATCCCCGAGCGAATGAAAATCAAGCTTGTCCTGATTGACCTGTACCGCGGAGATATGAGCGCCCCGAGCCTTAAATATTTTATTGACAATACCTCGGCAAGGCATATAGACAAATGGAGATACTCTCCCAAGGAGTCGCAGAAGATAATCGAGACAGTATTCGAATAAAAAATCCCCTCAAGGCAGATACACCTTGAGGGATTCTTCTATTATAATACGTCTTCGGGCTTAAATGCGTATTTCGAGTTGCAGAAGCGGCACTGAATCTCAAGCTCCTCGGGCTTGCCCTCGGCAATCTGCTCGTCAAACAGCTTTCTGAGGTCCTCGGGAGAAAGAGATTTCATTGCTCTCTCCATTCTTTCTCTGGAGCATGTGCAGACGTAGTCAACGTCTATCTCATCAAAGAGATCGTATTCGATTCCCTGCATCGCCAGTGCCATGATCTCCTCGTTTGTCATTCCCTTTTCAAAAAGTCTTGACACGTTGGAAAGGAGAGGTACGTTGCGCTCGATCGCGGAAATCGTCTCATCGTCTGCAAAAGGAAGAAGTTGAATAATAATACCGCCGGCCGCCTTGCAGGAAAGGTCGGTATCGACAAGTACACCGAGCGCGCAAACGGTGGGAACCTGTTCGCTTTGTGCATAGTACGCGGTGATATCCTCTGCGATCTCACCCGATACAAGGTCAATTGAGCCGTTGTAGGGATCTCCGTCACCCATATCCTTGATAATGTTCAAGAAACCGCCGCCAACCGCGCCGCTTACGTCAAGCTTGCCGTTAGACTTGAGAGGTATCTCAACGTAAGGGTTCTGAATATATCCGCGCACGTTTCCAATATAATCGCTTATAGCAAGCACGCGGCCTGCAGGTCCGTCTCCGTTAAGCGAAACGGTGATTGTGTCGTCCTTGTCGCCAAGCATGCAGCCCATCATGGACGTGACCGTCAGAAGTCTGCCAAGCGTGGCTGTGGCGGTGGCCGAGGTGTTGTGGTATTCTATTGCTTTATTTACAATATCAGTTGAATTGATTACGTGAATTCTTGCGCTACCGTCGCTTGTCATGGCGCGCAAAATCTTAGACTGTGGCATGTTGTTCTCCGTTGTTTGTTATTTTTTTGCTTTTGCGACGATGTACCATCGTTCGCAGCTATCGTCAGGCTCCGAAAAATCAAAATCGGAATAAAAACCTATAACCTCAAAGCCGTTTTTGATAAGCGAGTCGGTTATCTGTTCCTTGGTGTAGCATCTTTCAAGCTGCTCCTCGTCATTACGCTCATAAAGACCGTTCTCGGTTTTTGAGAATACCGAGAGATAGAAGCTGCAAAGACCGCTTTCCTTGTCGTACTCATTCTGCCAACCGCAATATGCAGTCGTGCCGTTTGAGTCTACATCCTCAAAAATATAGTGATTGTTACCGTATACGTTTTCAAACTTATATGGCGTGTTTACGTCGAATATAAAGAGTCCGTCGGGGTCAAGGTAGTTATGCGCCGATGCAAAGCACTTCTCAAGGTCGCCTTCCTCGGTCAGGTAGTTGATACTGTCAAGGCAGGAGCATATAGCACCGACCGTACCGTAAAGCTCAAAATCACGCATATCCTGCTTTATAAACAAGATATCGCTTATTTCATTGTCGTAGGCTCTGTCATATGCCTCGTTAAGCATGCTCTCACTTGCGTCTGCGCCGATCATATCGTATCCGCGCTTATGAAGCTCAAAGGTCATTCTACCCGTTCCGCAGGCAAGATCAAGGACGAGAGAGGGCTTTTCGGACATGTATCTTTTAAAGCATTCCTCGATAAAATCAGCCCAGGAGGAATAATCAATATCCGCGTTTATACTATCGTATATCGAGGCTATCGCATCATAATTCGAATTCATACTCATATTTAGTGCTGCTTGTCATCAATCTCAAGCTTTTTAAGAACGTTGAGATATCCGTTGCTGCCGTATTTGAGGCAGTGATTTACTCGGCTTATAGTGGCGGTGCTCAGTCCTGTTCTTGTGGCTATCTCGGAGTATACCATTCCGTCCGAGAGCATCTTCGCAGCCTTAAGTCTGCGCGACATTTCAAAAAGCTCGGACTTCGTGCATATATCCTCAAAAAAGCTTTTGCAATCCTCGACAGTCTCAAGCGAGACTATGCCCTTATACATAAATTCGATATTTTCGTTGTGGTCGTTTTTCATTTTCTCTCTGCCCGTGTCAGGCATCCTTCATAAGATTTTGAATAAGATTTTAAGGTGTATTTCTGACTATATATATTTTACCACTTTACGTCGCTAAAGTAAAGACCTTATTTGAAAAATTTTTTCAACATCCTGTTACATTTTGTAAATTGAATATTGACATTGTGCGGCAAATGATATATAATTTAGTATGTAGTAGTATAGGATAAAACACTGAAAGGAATTTGCTCATGACAGATATCAAAATAGGCAAAAAAATCCGTCTTTTAAGAAAAAATAACGACGTAACTCAGGATAAGCTTGCTGCATATCTCGGCGTTACTCCCCAGGCGGTATCACGTTGGGAGTCGGAGATATGCTATCCCGATATAGAGACCCTGCCCCAGATCGCCGATTTCTTTGGCGTGGGAATGGACGAGCTTCTTTGCTACGACAGCGTGCAGAAGGAATCCAAAATCAAGGCATATTTGCACGACGCCGAGGTGCTTTATGAAAATGAAAAATTAGAAGATTGCTTGGCTCTTTTGCGCGAGGCTTATGCGGAGATTCCCTCCTCGTTTGAAATTCAGCTTGAGCTTGCAAAGATACTCTCCGCAATCTCCGCGGCAGGCAATCTCAAAAAGAATGATCTTATGGAGGCGGTTTCGCTCTGTAATCATATTCTTGAGTACTGCACAGACGATATGCTCAGAGACGAGACAAAGAAAACAATGTGCGATATATACTCGCATCAGCTCGATAATACCGAGATGGCTATGGACATCGCGGACAAGCTTCACAGTATGAGCTACTCAAAGGAGCTTGTGAAGGCTACTGTGCTTACAGGTGACGTTGCCTTCAATCAGGCGCAGAAGAACATAATGTCCTTTGCAGATAATATGTGGTGGCATATGTACAATATCGCGTGCGTGCCGGATATTTCGGGAGATAAATATTCTATCGAACAGAAGATTGAGATCATGCAGCGCTCAATTGCAATTCTTGAAGTCGTATTTGACGGAGACTATCTTTATTTCAATGATAGACTTGCCAACACCTACCGTCAGCTTGCAATGCTTTATCTTGCTAAGGGAGAGCGTGAGGCGGCACTTCTTTGTACCGAGAGAATGGCGGAGCATGCAATCGCATTCGATTCTCTCCCAGAGAGCAATAAGTATAGATCCGTGTTGGTTAACACGATCGAATACGAGAGATCTGCTGAGGGTATTTCCCTTTGTGCAAAGCTCTTGAGAGGTAATTTTGCAAGCCGCATCTGGTCACCTATCAGAAATCACGATAGATTTATGGCGGCAGTTGCATCCATGGCAAAGACACTTGAGGGATAAGATATGGACTTCCCGTTTCAAATATACTCAGAGTCGGTTGAATATACCGAGGAGCTTGGCAGAATGCTTGCAAGCTTTATATCAGAGGATGATGCTCTCCCTCGCTTTATCGCTATGTACGGCGATCTTGGTGTAGGTAAGACGGCGTTTGTAAGAGGCTTTTGCTCAAAGCTTTGCCCCAATTCAACTGTAAAATCCCCCACTTTCGCACTTGTAAACGAATATAAGTCTACAGCCGAAAATATCAAAAAGGTGTGCCATTTTGATATGTACAGGGTCACGGATGAGGACGACCTCTACTCGATAGGTTATGACGATTATCTCAGGGACGAAAATATCTGTATTGCCGAGTGGTGTGAGCTTATTCCCTACGCCCTTCCCGAGGAAAGAATAGAGGTTAAGATCGAAAAGGTCGATCTTAATAACAAAAGAAGGATAACGATAAATTTAGTGATATGAAAGAAAAGAAAATCAGAATTCTTGCTCTTGACAGCACCGCAGAGGTTTCAAGCGTGTGCGTATGCGAGGGAGAAAAGCTTGTTTGTGAGATAACCGTTAACACGGGCAATACTCATTCGCAGACACTTCTCCCTGCAGTTGAACAGACGCTTAAGATGGCAGAGATGACTGTCAATGATATAGATGTTTTCGCATGCAGTACAGGCCCCGGATCATTTACAGGTGTTCGTATCGGTGTTGCCACCATCAAGGGCATTGCATACGGTAAAGGAAAGCCCTGTGTGTCAGTATCAACGCTTGAGGCATTGGCTTATAATCTTATAGGCAATGAAGGAATCCTCTGCCCCGTTATGAATGCAAGACGTTCACAGGTATATAATGCGCTCTTCAAATGCGAGGACGGCAACTTAAAGAGACTCTGTGATGACAGAGCACTTGCAATCTCGGAGCTTGACGAGGAGCTTGCGGGCAAGGCGGAGCCGATATATCTCTCCGGTGACGGATACGAGATCACCGAAAAAGGATTCAAGAAAACGAAGATCTCTTATGTTCCAGAAAGACAAAAATATCAAAGCGCATATAGTGTGGCTCAGATCGCACTGAAAAGGTACGAGGCAGGCGAATACGTAGATGATGCGGCGCTTGTGCCGATATACCTTCGTCCCTCCCAGGCGGAGCGCGAAAGACAAGAGAGACTCAGCAAAGAAAACAGCTAAAGAGGAAAATCAAATGAACAAGATAATAATCGGATGCGACCATGGCGGTCTTGAGCTCAAGAACGAAATAATCAAGCATCTCAATTCAAAAAATATAGAAACATGTGACGTTGGAACGTATACGGCGGAATCCTGTAATTACCCCGATTACGCCAAGGCTCTCTGCCGGAAAATTCAGAGCGGTGAGTTTGAACGCGGCATTCTCGTCTGCGGCACAGGTATAGGCATGTCTATCGCGGCAAACAAGCACAATGGAATTCGCGCGGCTTGTTGCTCCGATACCTTCTCTGCAAGAATGACAAGAATGCACAATGATGCAAACGTCCTTTGCCTTGGAGGTAGAGTTGTCGGCCTCGGTCTTGCTCTTGATATGGTAGATCTCTTTGTAGAGACCGAATTTGAGGGTGGCAGACATTCACAGCGCGTTGCAATGCTTGCAGAAATAGAAAAGCAGAACTGAATCTCACATTAAAGAGAGGTACAAAATGTCAGAAAGAACCGATACCCCGCACAAGATCGCCGAGGTGCTTCGCGCGATTGCCGGGAAGATGGATAAAAAATATTTTACCTCTGCAATCATTCTGGCGGCGGGCTCGTCTACAAGAATGAAGGGCGGAAGTAAGCAGTTCATCTGCCTTGAAGGAATGCCTGTGGTAGCAAGGACGATCAGCGAGTTTGATAAATCCGAATGCATTGACGAGATCATCGTCGTTGCAAAAAAGGATGAAATACCGCTGTATGAGTCATTCTCCGAGAAATACGGCATTAAAACGCCTTTAAAGGTCGTAGAAGGCGGTGAAACAAGACAGGAATCCGCAAGGCTTGGAAGCGATGCGGTAAGTCCTAAATCAAAGTTCGTGGCTATACACGACGGGGCGAGATGCCTTATTACAAACGAGTTGATATATAAGGTATGTCACGGCGCATATCTTCATGAGGCGGCAATCTTAGCAATAAAGGCTATCGATACAATAAAGCTTGGAGACAAGAATGCATTTATTGACAGTACTACGGACAGAAAGCACACCTGGCAGGCTCAGACTCCGCAGGTCTTTAAGACCAATGCGTTCAGAGCGGCGACCTACGTTGCTCGAGACGAAAAATACGAGGGCACGGACGATGCTTCCCTTCTTGAGCATTTAAGGATTCCCGTTAAGCTTGTCGAGGGTAGCCGTGAGAATATCAAGATAACCGAGCCCTTTGATATGATGTTTGCGGAGGCAATTCTTCGCGCTCGCTTGGAAAAGAATGAAGGCGAGGTGGCGGTAAAATGAGAATAGGTCATGGATATGACGTCCATAAGCTTGTCGAGGGTAGAAAATGTATAATCGGTGGCGTGGATATTCCTCATGATCGAGGCTTGCTCGGGCATTCCGATGCCGACGTGCTTGTACATGCTATAATGGACGCGGTAATCGGTGCTATGGCGCTTGGTGATATTGGCCATCTTTTCCCCGATACCGATGTTGAATACAAGGATGCTGATAGTATGCTGCTTTGTAAGTGTGTTGCAGAGATTATGCAGGACAAGGAATATGCCATTGGAAATATTGATGCAACCGTCATCGCACAGAAGCCCAAATTAGCACCGTATATTATGACGATGCGCGAAAACATAGCGCGTGTGTTTGACACCAATCTTGATAACGTCAGCATAAAAGCTACCACCGAGGAAAAGCTTGGCTTTACCGGTGCGGAGCTTGGAATATCCGCCCACGCGGTATGCATTCTTATAAAAAAATAAAGAGCTGTTGCGCGGGCGCGCAACAGCGTATATAATCGCTCGGAGCATCCAACAAAGCATAGACACATCCTTGGCTTAAAACAAATAAAAAGGCTGTTCCGAAGCGTTGCCTTACACCCATATTGTATGATATAATACAACAAAATTCTACATAAAGTTTCATCATGAAAGGAAGGGTATTTTTATGATATACGTAGCTCCCTCTCTGCTTGCCGCAGATTATACAACACTTGGTAGCGAGATAAAAAAGGTAGAGACAGCAGGCGCTCAATATCTCCATCTTGACATTATGGACGGAGCGTTTGTACCTAACTTGTCCTTCGGTCCCGATCTTATCTCATCTATAAGAAAGTGCACGAATATGATATTTGACGTGCATCTTATGATCAAGCGCCCCGAACGCTACATAGACCGATTTGTAAAAGCGGGCGCAGACATTATTACAGTGCATTACGAGGCCTGTGAAAACCCCATGTCGGTCGTTCATCTTATTCATTCGTACGAGATGAAGGCGGGAATTGCGGTTTCCCCCAACACTCCCGTCGAGCATCTCTTCCCGCTTGTCGAGCATATCGAAATGGCGCTTATTATGACAGTTGAGCCGGGATTTGGCGGACAGTCACTTATCCCCGAGACCATAGACAAGGTTGCCACACTCCGCAAATATTGCGCCGAGAGAGGCATTGATCTTGATATCGAGGTAGACGGAGGAATTAACGACAAGAACGTTTCCCTGCTTACAACCGCGGGCGCAAATGTAATCGTTGCAGGCTCTGCAATATTCAAGGCAAAGAAGCCGAGAGCGGTTATCAGCGCAATGAAGAATAGCGCAACAACAGATTTCAGATAATGAAAAAATATAACACGGCATCTCCCTAAAAAGGAATGCCGTGTTGTTTTTATTGCCTTTTCATCTGCTTGAGGAACAGGAATATTGCCACAGCAATCAGTACGGTTGCGTATCCGAGCACCCACAAAAGATGGATCCAGACATTTTCGAAATTACCGGATACGATTGCCCTTTCCATCTCGACCGCGTGAACGAACGGAAGTGCATATGCAACATTCTTAAACACACCGCCAATGAGATCAAGATCAAACCAGATTCCGGATAGCCAAGCCGACACGTTAGTCAGCAACGCACCGCAAATTCCGCCAACCTGTTTATCGTTGAGAATGCTTCCGCAAAGCAGACCGATTCCGATATACAAAAGTGCAATCGGGATGATGAACAAGACAGAAATCAGAATATTTATATTCCACTCAAGTCCTAAAATTGCCGCGAATATATAGCAGGCTACTCCCTCCAAAATTGCAATCGGAATCAACGGCAGGGTGTACCCGAGAATGAAATCCGCGCTCGTCATCGGAGTTGTATACAGTCTGTGCATAAAGCTGCTATGCCTGTCCTTAGAGATAAGTGTTGCGGAAAAGAGAGTCATAAATGTAAGCCCGAAAACCATAATACCGGGCGTGAGATGATCAAGCTCGAACATGCTTATAGGTATGTTTGCCTGAATTGCGCTGAGCAAGAGCAAAAGAACTACGGGGAAACCGAATAAAAACGCGAGATTCAAGGGATCGCGTACAATCTCTTTAAAGTTTCTTTTTGCAAAGGTGATCATTCTCATATTATCGCCCCCTTTACTATTTTTATAAATGCGTTCTCAATACTGTTTTCACCTGTAGACTCCTTAATAGCATCGGGAGTGTCGCACGTGAGAAGTCTGCCGTCCTTCATAATTGCAATACGGTCAGAGAGTGCCTCTGCCTCTTCCATATAGTGAGTAGTCAGTATAATTGTGATATTACCCTTTAATGCACGGATTATTTCCCAAAGCTCGCTTCTTGCAATGACGTCAAGTCCGAGCGTTGGCTCGTCAAGGAACAATATCTTAGGCTCGCTGATCAATGCCATTGCAATACTGAGTCGTCTTTGCCAACCGCCCGAGAGCTTGCCTGCCTTTCGTTTGATAACTCCGCCAAGATTGAGTAATGCTGTAAGCTCGTTAATTTTCGCGCATCTCTTTTCCTTGGTGAATCCGTGAATACCGCACATAAGCTCGAGATTTTCGTGCACCGAAAGTCCCGGTGCTACCGCTGATTCCTGCGGAGAGACAGCAATAAATGATTTTACATACGCGCTATCTCTCAAAATACTTTTGCCAAGTAAATATGCATCACCGCCGCTTGGTGTCGAGAGACAGGAGAGCATTTTAATCGTCGTTGTTTTACCCGCACCGTTGAGTCCGAGAAGTGAGAATAATTCTCCCTCCTTGATCGTAAGCGATAGATTGTCAACGGCTAAGACGTCGCGGTATTGCTTGGAGAGTCCTTCAATTCTTATGGAATCCATTTTTCATCACCTCCGCCGTATATTTTGCGCGAATTCCTTGATAAACGTCACTTGTTATCCTGCTTATAAGATCAAGCTCAAGCGGCAAGAAGTTTGTTGCTATCATAACTCCGATTCCATGCACGCATGCCCAGATCTCCAGGTGTATAAGACGTGCTGTCTCGATAGACACCCCAAATGCATCAACGATGATATTTGCTGATTTCTCAAAGTCGGGCGACGGAGAAAGATCCTCTCCGGTTCTGTCGCGCATGAATAAAAGCTTGAAAAGCTCCTTTTCCTCCATAGCAAAGCGGATATAAGCCATGCCAAATGCCTTGTATTCCGGATATTTTCCACTACTGACCTCGTTATTTATAAATGCGAGATAGAGATCGTATGCATCGGCTATTACCGCACTTTTAAGCTCATCCATGTCCTCAAAATTAGAGAATATCGGCTGCGTAGAGCAATTCAAGGCGTTTGCAACCGCCCTCGCGTTTATTGAGTCTGCACCGTTTATCCTTACCAGGTCGAGCGCAGTTTTCAGTATTTCCTGTTTAGTTATTTTTACCTTGGGTGGCATATCGTACCTCCATAATATAACAATTGATATACAACATAAGTTATTTTAACACAAACAATACCATTTGTCAATAGAATCAGAGAAAAAAGCAAAAAAATCCCCCGCTCAAAGGAGCGAGGGATTAAATTATTATTTAAGCATACCCTCAAGGGTAGCCTTTGCACTTTCAAGTGCCTCAGTAACCTTGGAAGCATCGCGTCCGCCTGCCATAGCGTTGTCGGGACGTCCGCCGCCCTTACCGCCTGTAATGGCTGCTACTGCACCTACAAGCTTGCCTGCGTGTGCGCCGCTTGCAACTGCACCCTTGCCTGCAACCGCAATGAAATTGAGCTTGTCGCCACTCTTAACTGCAATTACAGCCACGGTGTCGTCGTTCTCTGCCTTGATCTGGTCGGAAAGGCTTCTTGCCGCGTCAATCTCCATGCCGTCTGCAAGGTAGGTAACGAGCTTAACTGAGCCAACAGAAACCGCATTCGCAAGAACGTCTGCCATCTTTGATCCTGCAAGCTTGGAGTTAAGGGACTCTATTTCCCTCTTCATGCCTGCGATCTCACCCTGAAGCTGAGCCGCCTTCTTAGCAATATCAATGGGGTTCTGAACCTTAAGCTCTGCCGCAGTGTCGGCAATAAGCTTGTCCTTATTTGCCATCAGCTCAAGCACGCCGAGACCTGTAACGACCTCAATACGGCGAACGCCCGCTGCAACGCTGGACTCGGAAACGATCTTGAAAAGACCGATCTTTGCAGTATTGTCGACGTGTGTACCTCCGCAGAATTCTGTGGATGCATCACCCATCTTAACAACTCTAACGGTTGCGCCGTACTTCTCACCGAAGAGCATCATTGCGCCAAGCTTCTTTGCGCTCTCGATGTCGGTCTCGATTGTATCAACCTTGATACCCGAGAGAACGTGAGAGTTAACAAGAGCCTCAACCTGTGCAAGCTCGTCCGAGCTTACTGCCGCAAAGTGAGTAAAGTCGAAACGGCCTCTCTCAGCGTCAACGTAAGAGCCTGCCTGCTCAACGTGAGTGCCGAGAACCTGACGGAGCGCGCCCTGAAGAAGGTGGAGCGAGGAGTGATTTCTCATGATAGCCTGTCTGCGAGCTTCACCAACTTCTGCAACAATGGTGTCACCAACCTTAAGTTCACCGGATGTGATTTCACAAACGTGGAGATAGATCCCGTCAGTCTTCTTTGTATCGTATACAACAGCCGAGAAGCTGTCGTTTTTAACTATACCGGAGTCGCCAACCTGACCGCCTCCCTCTCCGTAGAAAGGAGTCTTGTCAAGCACGAGTGTAAATTCGCCCTCGCTGACCTCGTTTACAAGCATGTTGTCAACTATGATAGCTACAACCTTTGCCTCACCCTCGGTACTGCCGTAGCCAACAAACTCGGTCTGGTCGATTCCTGCAAGGAGCTCCTTGTCAGAGCTGTCCCAGCCGCCGATATTGCCTCTTGCGGCTCTCGCGCGGTCTCTCTGCTCCTTCATAAGAGCCTTGAAGGTGTCCTCGTCTATGCCAAATCCTGCCTCCTCAGCAAGCTCGCGTGTAAGGTCTATCGGGAATCCAAATGTGTCGTAAAGCTTGAACACATCCTCACCCGAAAGAATGGTAGCGTTAGCTGTCTTTGCATCCTCGATCATCTCGGAGAGCTTGGAAAGACCTGCATCAACAGTCGCGTCGAATCTCTCCTCCTCCATAGAGATAACCTTGAGAATGTAGTCACGCTTCTCATCAAGCTCAGGGTATGCGCCACAGCTCTCGTTGATAGCAACAGTAACCGTGTCAACAAGGAATGCGTGGTTGATGCCGAGAAGCTTACCGTGACGGCAAGCGCGGCGGATAATACGGCGGAGAACGTATCCTCTGCCCTCGTTAGAGGGGATAACGCCGTCGGAGATCATAAACATAGCACTTCTGGAGTGGTCTGTGATAACGCGGATAGAAATATCGTCGTTCTTGTCGTCGCCGTATGCCTTGCCGCTGATCTCGCATGTCTTGTCAATAACCTTGCGGATAGAGTCAACCTCAAACATGTTGTCAACGCCCTGCATAACGCAAGCAAGACGCTCAAGACCCATACCTGTGTCGATGTTCTTCTGAGCAAGCTCCGTGTAGTTGCCATGTCCGTCGTTGTTGAACTGGGAGAATACGTTGTTCCAGATCTCCATAAATCTGTCGCAGTCGCATCCGGGCTTGCAATCAGCAGAACCGCAGCCGTACTTGATTCCGCGGTCAAAATAGATCTCGGAGCAAGGGCCGCAGGGGCCGCTTCCATGCTCCCAGAAGTTGTCTGCCTTGCCAAGTCTGACAACGTGCGAGGGGTCTACGCCTACCTTGTTCACCCAAATATCGTAAGCCTCCTCGTCGTTCTCGTAGATAGAGGGCCAAAGAAGCTCTGCGGGGATCTCGAGCCAGCCGGTAAGAAATTCCCAAGACCACGCGATAGCCTCCTCCTTGAAGTAATCGCCAAAGGAGAAGTTACCGAGCATCTCGAAGAACGTGCCGTGACGCGCGGTGTGACCAACGCGCTCAAGGTCAGGCGTTCTTATGCACTTCTGGCAGGTCGTTACGCGATTGCGAGGGGGCTGCTCCTCTCCCGTGAAGAACTTCTTCATAGGAGCCATACCCGAGTTTATAAGTAAAAGTGATTTGTCGTTGTGAGGAACGAGCGAGTAAGAAGGAAGACGAAGATGTCCCTTCGACTCAAAGAAAGAGAGATATTTTTCTCTTAAGTCATTAAGTGATGTCCATTTCATAAGAATTTATTAAATCCTTTCACGTGATATACTTTAACTTGTATATTATATCACTATTTTTCGCGCAAGTCAATATACTTTAAACGATATTTCCCTGCCAATAACCAAATTTTCGCCATTCTACCCTGCTATTGCCGCATAAACAAAAGGCAACCGCATGCGCGTTTGCCTTTTGTTATAACGTGATGATTTATATGAACGGATTACTCGTAAAATTCCGCACGCTCCTCCAGTGTGCCGTCAGAGCAATAAACAGTGTAAATATTACCACTGTTAACACCGTTATTCCAATCGCCTACCTTATTTATTTCCTGCCACTGCTGCATAGTGCCGCAGAAATTTATACTGGAAAGTTTGACACATTTGTAGAACGCTGAACCACCAATGCTAGTTACATTGTCGCCTATCGTTATACTTCTAAGACTCATACAGCGATTGAATGCACCTAAACCAATGTGTACTACACTGTCGGGGATAACAACGCTTTGAATGCCTGTGGAATAAAAGGCATAGTCACCGATGCTTGTTCCTCCGGTGATAACAACATTTTTAATGCTAACGCTCATGATGCTTGCATAATGACTGGCTCCAAATATATATCCAAAATGAGTTGCGCCCGACCCATCTTTGTGCTGTCCTACAAATGGTATTACGATACTTTCAAGATTAGTGCATTCAGCAAATGCTCCCAAGCCAATACTTGTAACGCTGTTTGGTATAGTTATATCAGTAAGGTTTGAGCAAGCGAGGAATGCCTCATTACCAATGCTTGTTACACCATTTCCAATTGTTACAGTCGAAAGATTTGAACAAAGGAATGCACGATCTCCGATGGTTACTACATTATCGGGGATAACTATGCTCGCAAGATTCCATGAGTTTAGGAACGCGCAATCACCGATATTTGTTACGCCTTTGCCTATTGTTACACTCGCAAGTTTGTAGCACTCAGCGAAGACACCATTAGAGATGTTTGTTACATTGTTGGGAATGGCGATACTGTTAAGGCTTGTGCAATATTCAAACGCAGAATCACCGATATTTGTTACGCTGTCAGGGATGGTTATGGCAGAAAGGTTAAGACAATGCTTGAATGACTCATTACCTATGCTTGTTATGCTATTACCTATTACTACAGTCGTCAGTTGTGAGCAATCATAGAATGCCCGCTCACCAATGCATGTTACGGCTTTCCCTTTGTATCGCGAAGGAATAATTACCGCGCTCGCATCGCCTGTATATCCTGTTACGCTGTATTCATCTCCTACAAGTGTGAATACAACACCCTTGTCTGCATAATCGCCACAGACTGTGCAGGTGTTTTCGTCATCGTAATCGTGACTTACAGTGCGCTCTGTATTGCATATGTTACATATAGTATCACAAGCATTATCATATTGGTGTGATATTGTACGCGTTATGCCACAAATATTACAGCTCGTATCACATGCGTTATCATACTGGTGCCCTGTCACACTACGTGTCGCGTCGCAAACATTGCATGTAGTATCGCAAGCATTGGTGTAAACGTGAGCCGCGGGCGTGCGATTTGTCTGACATACATTACAATATGCGTCGCATGCATTATCGTAAACATGATCTGCAGGTGTTCTTCTGTCACCACACATGTTGCAGAAAGCGTCGCAAGCGTTATCGTACGTATGCTCGCAGACTATGGGAATCTCTTCTGCGGTAGTTTCCTCTTCGGGAGATGTTGTTACCACAACCGTTGTAGCTTCTTCAGTTGTAGGAGCCTCGGTGGGAGCTTCCGAAGGGATCTCCGTGGGTGCCTCAGTAGGAGCATCTGAAGGGATCTCCGCGGGAGCCTCGGTGGGAGCTTCCGAAGGGATCTCCGTGGGTGCCTCAGTAGGAGCATCTGAAGGGATCTC
>JAFWXY010000001.1 GCA_017522905.1 Clostridia bacterium | reverse complement strand
TTGCAAAATACAATAATAAGGACTTTATCAACTCGCTGGGGGACCTCTTGCCGCTAAAGGCGATCGAGCCTGTTTGTGAGCTTTCGGGAATAGACAAGAGAAAGAAGGTAAACTCGATCACAAGAGAGGAGCGCCGCGCGCTTCTTCTGGCGATAAAGTGTATAAAGCTCTCTCTTTCGGGATTCAGACCGATAGAGGAGGCGATAATTACCAAGGGCGGTGTCGCCGTTGGCGAGATCAACCCCAAGACAATGGAATCAAGGCTCGTGCACGGGCTTTATTTTGCTGGCGAGGTCCTTGACCTTGACGCATATACAGGCGGATTCAATCTGCAGATTGCCTTTTCAACCGCAGTCGTAGCAGGCGAAGATGCCGCACAATAAAGGAATTAGGAGAAAAATATGGGTAAGCATATAAATATTGCGATCGACGGACCGGGCGGTGCGGGGAAATCTACCATATCAAAGGCGGTGGCAAAAAAGCTCGGTATCATATACGTTGATACAGGCGCGCTTTACCGCACGGTGGGATATTATGCACGCGAGCACGGTCTTTCGGTCAATGACGTAAAGGTCAGCGAGCTTATCACCCCGATGCTTGACAATATCTCGATCGAGATAAGGTATATCGACGGCTCACAGCACGTTATCCTTAACGGTGAGGATCTCGGCGATAAGATAAGACAGCCGGATATCTCAATGTACGCCTCGGCGGTTTCAAGCGTTCCGAGCGTGCGCGCATTCTTGCTTGAGACACAAAAGGAGCTTGCAAGAAAGAACAGCGTTATCATGGACGGCAGAGACATCGGCACAGTTATCCTGCCCGATGCAGACGTAAAGATATTCCTTACCGCGTCAAACGAGGCAAGAGCGCTGAGAAGGTTCAACGAGCTCATAGCAAAGGGAGTTGAGGTTAAATATGAGGACGTGCTCTCCGAGATGAATCAGAGAGACCACGCCGACAGTACGCGTGCGGCGGCACCGCTCAAGGCGGCAGACGACGCTATACTGTTTGATAATTCGGGATATGAATTCGAGGGCTCGGTAGCACACGTTCTTGAGATCATAGAGGAAAGGACGGGGGTAAAGAGAATTGAAGAGTAAGGCATATATCGGCATAAGAAAATGGCTGCTTAACCCCGTCACGTTTTTCTTCAGAATCCACGGTCATGATCAGGAGAACGAGCCACGCGAGGAGGACGGACCGTACATCATCTGTTCTAACCATATATCCAACGCCGACCCGATATTTTTGTGTGCGGTAACAAGTGAGCAGCAGCCGCATTTCATGGCGAAAAAGGAGCTTTTCAAGGTTCCGATCCTCAACAAAATCGTCAAGGCACTTGGCGCATATCCCGTAGACCGAAAGGGCGCGGACGTAGGCGCAATACGTAAGACCATCAAAATGCTCGGGGAAGGAAAGTGCATTGGTATCTTTCCGCAGGGACATAGGTTCAAGGGAGTATATCCGCGTGATACTGAGGTCAAGAGCGGACTTGGAATGATAGCAGTCAAGGCAGAGGCGAACATTCTGCCTTGCTATATCAAGATGAAGAAGCGCAAATGGGCGCTCTTCCGCAGGGTAGACGTCTATATCGGCAAGCCTATAAAATTTGAGGAGCTGAAGTATGATCCAGAGGCATCGGGAGAGTATTTGAGAATATCAAATTACGTCTTCGACAGAATCTGCACAATAGGAGACAGCGTTGATGCAGAGAATGGAAAACAGTAAGATGCAGATAACCGTTGCCAAGAACGCAGGCTTTTGCTTTGGCGTTGCCAGAGCGGCAAGGCTGATCGAGGCGGAGATAGCGAAAAAGATAGACGGGCAAAGGATTTTCACGCTCGGCAAGCTTATCCATAACGACACCTATAACGCCTATCTCAAGGCAAATGGAGTGGGGGTAGCGGAGGCAGATGACGTGCCGAGGCTTGCCCTTGAGGCAAGAGAGGGCGCAGAGGTAAAAATATTCGTCCGCGCGCATGGGATCGAGAAGAAGGTCAAGCGGCTTCTTCTGGAGGCGGCGGAGAAGAACCCATACTTTTCCTTTGTTGATTGCACCTGTGTGTTTGTAGATAAAATACACAAAATCGTCAAGGAGCATAACGATCCCGAGGGAGTGCTTTTGGTGCTTGGCTCAAGCGTGCACCCCGAGGTTATAGGATTTTGCAGTCAATTTGACGGCAAGGTGTGTGTTTTTGATAGCCTTGCGGGACTTAAAAATGCGCTTACCGAAGGTAATATTTCCCTGAATTTGACAAATCCTCCAATTGTGGTAGCTCAAACTACCCAAAACTTGGGAGAATGGGAGAAAATTAAAAAATTTTTGATAAACCTATATACAAATCCGCTTATTTTTGATACAATATGTAATGTTACGGAAAACCGACAGCTTGAGGCAGTAAAGCTATCTCGTGAGAATGATTTTATGGTCGTCATTGGCAGTAGAGGAAGCTCAAATTCAGTCAAACTGTATTCCATCTGTAAAGAGGAGTGCAAGGCGACCGTTATGATAGAGACCGCGGAAGAGTTAAGTCCATATATTCCGTTATCCCACAAAAAGGTGGGGATTGTAGCAGGAGCATCGACTCCGCACAATATAATCCAGGAGGTAGAAAGAACCATGAGCAAAGAGAATTTTGCAGAACTTCTCGAGACATCGTTGAAGACATTAAATACAGGAGATATAGTTACCGGTTACGTAACAGCGGTTAACGATACAGAGCTTCAGCTTGATATCGGCGCAAAGGTTACAGGCATAATCAAGGCTGAGAAGATAACAGACGACCCCGCAGCTAAGCTCACTGAGATGTTCAAGATTGGTGATGCAGTTGAGGCATTCGTTGTTAGCGTAAGTGATATCGACGGATTTGCAAGACTCGACAAGAAGAGAGCAGACAACGACAAGAACTGGCACAAGATCGTGGCAGCAAAGGAAAACAACGAGATACTCGAGGGTAAGGTAGTTGAGGTTATCAAGACCGCAGGTGTTCGCGTAGTATGCGACGGCACACGCGTATTCATTCCCGCAAGCCAGACAGGCACACCCAAGGGCGCAGACCTTTCCGAGCTCGTAGGTCAGAACGTTAAGTTCAGAATCATCGAGATCGAGGGCAGAAGTGCTAAGGGCTCCATAAGCTCTGTACTCCGTGAGGAGAGAAAGACGGCAGAGGCAGAGTTCTGGGCAAGCATCGAGGAGGGCAAGCAGTACACAGGTAAGGTTAAGAGCCTTACAGCGTTCGGTGCATTCGTTGACCTCGGCGGTGTAGACGGAATGGTACATAAGACAGAGCTTTCTTGGAAGAGAATCAAGTCCCCTGCAGACGTAGTGGCAGTTGGC
>JAFWXY010000036.1 GCA_017522905.1 Clostridia bacterium | reverse complement strand
GCAAGTCTGACGCAATGCGCCCTGATTGTTATCAAGCCCCTTGGCTTTCCGTGTAGTATTGTGCTTGTGCGTGCCACAGTTCATAGTACTTGCCCGATTCGTCGGCAACAAGCTCATCGTGCGAACCACGCTGGACGATCTGACCGTTATCGAACACGGCGATCTTATCACAGAAGCGGCAAGAGGACAGGCGGTGACTGATATAGATGGCCGTTTTGTCACCAACGATCTCGTTGAACTTGGAATAGATCTCGTATTCCGCAATGGGATCAAGTGCGGCGGTAGGCTCGTCAAGAATGATAAACGGTGAATCCTTATAGAGTGCGCGGGCAAGGGCGATCTTTTGAGCTTCTCCGCCAGACACTTCAACGCCGTTTTCATCGAAGTCCTTATACAAGGTGGTCTTGATGCCCTCCGGCATGGTGGCCAATCGCTCACCAAATCCGGACTGATGGAGGGAGCCCATTACCTTATCCACGTCATAATCCGCCCCGGAGGCAACATTTTCACCAAGAGAGAAGGAAAAGAGCTTGAAGTCCTGGAATACCACCGAGAACACAGCCAGATATTCGTCGTAATCGTACTTTTTGATATTGACACCGTTGAGCAGGATTTCTCCCTCGGTGGGATCGTACAAACGGCACATCAGCTTGATGAACGTGGTCTTACCGCTACCGTTCATACCAACGACAGCAAGCTTTTCGCCAACCTTGAATTTCATATTGACATGGCGGAGCGCGTAAGTGTCGGATCCGGGGTATTTAAAAGAAACATCCTCGAACTCCACATAATACTCGTTATCGTCACGCTTTTCAACGGTGAGCGAACCCTGATACATCTTTTGGGGAATGTCGAAGTATGCCAGATAGTCCTCAACAAACGGGGTGTTATACTTGATATCCGCAAATACAGCGAAGTAGCTGGTAATACAGCCCGTGATCGTTTCCACAAAACCAACGTATTTTACGATGCTACCTATACCGAACGTTCCGAGTAAGGCGTATACACACACGAACACATAGATAATCGCTTCCAGAAGAATGCCAGTAAAGGTCAGCGGCATATTGATCTTATATCGTTTGGATTCCATGGTGCGAAAGGCTTTTTTATGAAGATCGAATGCGTAGTTTTTGATCTTCATAATCAGTTTATCCTGGCGGTACAGGCGCACATCCTTGCCCATATTGTAACAATCTATTGCCTCGTCGATTCTGTTTTCGTCGATCATAGTTTGAGAAACGTTACGGTACACCGCGCCCATTTTATCCTTTTCTCTAAACGAATACCAAACGTTAAACGCGACAAGACCGACGATCAGGCAAGCGAGGAGAATGATCAGCCAGCTAAAGCCCGATGCAAACATCAGAACGAACATTTCAATGCCCAAAATAAGAGCCAATATTGCGCTGATTGTAATATTGACCAATCTGCCGACGGACATCAACAGCAGTTGCTTGCCATGAAAGTTGATTCTTGAAGACTCAACGATCTTGCGGCGAAGCTGGCGAACCTCGGTATTCTCCAAGTTGTCGTAATCGAGGCCCAGTGTTTTCTTGTTATAACATACTGCCTCTCGTTGGTAAAGTAAGGTTTCTTTATGACCAAAAGCACGGTTCAGAATCCCTCCCATGATGGCAATGGCGAAGTTGCCGATCACAGTAATCAGAACAAGCGTGATCAGTGTGTCCTTGTTTCTTGAGCCGACGATCTCATTGACAATTTCAGCGGAAAGATACAGGTTGAAATAGGGTGATACCCGTCCGAAAAAGGAGTTGAGCACCATCAACGGGAAATAGGAAGGACAGAAGGAGTGCAGTAGCTTCAGCGCACGCATATTAGGGTTATCTTTACGCATGTTCCACATCCTCCTTATAGTAATGACTTTGAAGTTCAAACATATGGGCATACTTGCCGCCCAGCTTCCTCAGCTCATCATGAGAGCCGCATTCCACGATCTCGCCGTTTTCAAGATATACGATGCGGTCACAGAAGCGAGTGGATGCGAGACGGTGAGAAATATATACCGATGTTTTATTGGCAGTCAGCTCGTTATACTTCAAGTAAAGCTCATTTTCTGCAATCGGGTCAAGTGCTGCCGTGGGCTCGTCAAGAACGATCACGGGCGCATCCTTATAGAGTGCGCGGGCAAGCATCAGCTTTTGTTTTTCACCACCCGACATTTCGATGGAGTCATCAAAAACACCCTTCATCAGTCTTGAATCGATACCGTTGGGCAAGGAATTGATCTTATCTGCAAGTCCGGCTTGTCTGATCACATCCAGCACTCTTTCACGATCAATTTCCTTTTCGGAGGAGGAAACGAATTCTGCGATGGTAACGGGCAAGAGGTAAATGTCCTGGAATACCGCCGAAAAGAGCGAATAGTAGTCCTCAATGTTATAATCCGCAATGGCGTGACCGTTCAGTTTGATCTCGCCCTCGGAAGGGTAATAAAAGCCGCACATCAGTTTAACGAGTGTCGTTTTGCCCGCACCATTCGCACCGACTATGGCCAGCTTTTCGCCTTTGCCGATCTTCAAATTAACGTTCTTCAGTGCGTATATTTCACCATCCGCAGAAGCATATTTGAAGGATACGTTATTCAACTCAATATCTACAGGCAACTCCTGCTCGGCAGGCATAGGACAGCCTTTTCCGTGATTGTACTTTTCTTCGATATCAAAATATTCACGGTAGTAGCCGATCTTAATGCTCTTGTGAGTAATATCATTTACCATATTTCCAATGCCGTTCAGCCAGGCGGAGAAGCCTGTGATCGCACCGAAATAGAACACGAAATCACCTGCGCCAATCTCGTTGTTGAAGACCATTACGATCAATACCGCATAGGCCGCACCGTTTTGGATCAGCATCAGTAGAGCATTGATGCACGTTCCACCTAAGGTGCGCGCGCTGACTTTTTTCGTCCATCCAAAGCGTTCCTTCTGGAAACTTGTCAGCATATCCGAAAGCCAATCGAACATACCGTAGATGCGGATATCCTTGGCGTGGTCGAATCTCTCAGAAAAGCTCTGGAGATAACCGATTTTTCGATCTATGGTAACCCAATGATCCTTGCTTTTCTCAATGTAGTTTCTCTGCCAGCGGCTAACGAGATAAGTGATGAAAGCCGACACAAACAAGAACAAAAGGATCCATGGGGAAACCATTGCGATCACAGAACCATAGGTGAAAATACCTAACATACTAATGAAGAGCCCCAGCAAGGATTGCCAGATAAATTCCGGGGCACACTGACCCGAGCAGGCATCGTTCATTGCATGCTGATACTTCGTAATAGCTTCAGGATTGTCGGTGTTAGCATAATCGGTACGCATATGCTTTTCGCTGATGGCGTGCTGATATAAATTTGACAAATTGTATTGTCTCATCTGCAATTTGCTTTTACACAGATCATTAAACAGCTTCACAATTAAAAGCGCACCGAAGTATATCCCAATAATTGTTATGACCTTTTGAATACTTTGTTGCGATTCCACCGAGTCGATCAGCACCTTGGGGAAATAGGTTGCTGCTAACGGCAATAATACTGCCAAAGGAATACTTGGAAGAAAGAACAGGTAAAATGCTT
>JAFWXY010000035.1 GCA_017522905.1 Clostridia bacterium | reverse complement strand
TTCAAAAATCAGTCCTTGGAAAAAGGAGAGAACAACAGGAGAGAACTGAGTAAAATATTAAGTTGTAAAAGTGCAAAAATCCCTTATAAATCAAGGGTTTTCGGGGTGTGGCTTTCCAATAACGAGTACAAATTTCAAGACCGCCTCGTTATGACCGCTTCGATATGCCTCCGTGTATATTAACTGCTCTCGCAGAAAATAACTCGATATTCAATTGTCCACTAATGTTTTTTAGGGGGGGTCCACTAATTTTTTGGCTTTAGATGCTAAAAATTTTTTCCAACCTACAATCGGCAAAAAGTCAGGTACGTCAAGGGATTTCGGCTCTCGGACGTCCGATATCGGTCAAACATTTCAAGACCGACCCGTTATGACCGCGTGCGCTTGCCTTCAAGTAAGAAAATGTTAAGTTTTAGCGGGCTATATAAAGCCCTTCCCTTTGTTTTATTTGAAAATAAGGCTATAAATAGGCTAAAGATTAGTTATAGGCGTTTACGATGTCTTTTTTAACTGCGCTTTGGTATTATACCACACAAAAGTGGCTTTGTCAATAGAAAAAAAGATTAAAAATAGTACATTTTTAAAAAGATAGCCTTTTGCCTCCGTAACGCTTGACAAACAAACGTTCTAATGTTACAATATATACAGTAATTCATCGAAAGGAGAACGTCATGGGCAAGAGGACATATATATGCATAGACCTTAAATCGTTTTACGCATCGGTTGAGTGCGTGGCACGCGGGCTTGATCCCTTACGCACAAATCTTGTTGTCGCAGACAAATCTCGGACAGATAAGACGGTATGTCTTGCCGTGACTCCCCCTATGAAGGCTTACGGTCTATCGGGTCGTTCTCGTCTTTTTGAGGTCATCTCCAAGGTACGCGAGGTCAACGCGGCTCGACGAAAAAATACTCCTTTCGGGGAATTTATGGGGACGTCGTTTGACGATTGTATGCTTAAAAATGACCCCGAGCTAAAGCTTGACTACATCGTTGCACCGCCCCGAATGGCGCACTACATGGATGTAAGCTCGCATATATACGACATTTATCTTCGCCACGTATCACACGAGGATATTTTTGCCTACTCAATAGACGAGGTATTTATTGACGCTACGGCATATCTCCACACCCTGAAAATCACAGGGCGAGAGTTTGCAATGCGGATGATCAAGGATGTTTTACTTGAAACCGGAATCACCGCGACTGCGGGTGTTGGTACAAACATGTATCTTGCCAAGATTGCCATGGATATTATGGCAAAAAAGATGCCTGCGGACAAGGACGGAGTAAGAATTGCGGAGCTTAATGAATATTCCTACCGAGAGGAGCTCTGGGATCATCGCCCTCTGACCGATTTCTGGCGGGTTGGCCACGGATACGCGACAAAGCTCTCCGAGGTCGGGCTTTACACCATGGGCGACATTGCGCTTTGCTCCGCCGGAGAAAAGGGCAGCTATTACTCCGAGGACCTCCTATACAAGCTCTTTGGTGTGAACGCTGAGCTTCTGATCGACCACGCGTGGGGCTACGAGCCTACGACCATAGCCGACGTCAAGTCATATAAGCCCTCAAGCAACAGTATAAGCTCGGGACAGGTGTTGACTGTTCCCTACACCGCCGACAAGGCACGTCTTATCGTGCGAGAGATGACCGATCTGCTTGTTCTTGACCTTGTAGAAAAGGGGCTTGTTACCGATCAGATCGTTCTGACGATAGGATACGACGTTGAAAATATCACCAATACGGCAATTTCATCGAAATATTCGGGTGAGATCGTAATCGACCGATACGGAAGGCAGATACCAAAGCACTCACACGGAACACAAAACTTAAAGAAAAAGACCTCGTCCACAAATGCAATTCTCGCGGCTGTTACCGAGCTTTACGACAGGATAATAAACAAGGAGCTTCTTGTCCGCAGGATAAACGTTGTGGCAAACAAGGTCGTTCCCGAGGGCGAGGAGCCTGATTCGACCACTCCGCAGCAGATGTCGTTCTTTGACATCTTGGACCAAAACGACGAGGCGATACAAGCGGAAAAGCGCGCCGAAGAAAAGGAAAAAAAGGTCCAGCGCACGCTTATTGACATAAAGAAAAAGCACGGAAAGAACGCCATTGTCAAGGGCATGAATCTTGAAGAGGGCGCGACCGCCATGGAACGCAACAAGCAAGTTGGCGGACACAAGGCGTAAAGGAGGAAAAATGAGCATCGAAAAATACAAGGATATTATTGGACTGCCTCACCACACCTCGCCGACGCGACCGCGAATGTCGCAGAGCGATCGCGCGGCGCAATTTGCCCCTTTTGCCGCCCTCACGGGCTACGATGCGATGGTCGAGGAGACCGCAAGGCTGACAGACGCCGAGGATGCCTATAATGAAGAAAGCACTGCCCTGCTTGACAAAAAGCTAAGGATGCTCAGTGAGCTTGAATTTGAGCATCCTTACGTTGAGATAACCTATTTCATTCCAGACGAAAGAAAAAGCGGTGGCAGGTACGAAACGGTATTCGGACATCTTAAGCTTATAGACAAAATCGAGGGCGCGATAACCCTTACCGACAAACGCAAGATTTTGTTTGACAGGATAAGGGACATTGACAGCACGGCGTTTAACGAAGTATCGTTTGAGTAACACAAAAAAGGAGCTCGAGAGCTCCTTTTTTCTTATTTCACAACTGATATTCTATCTATTCCGTAATATTTAAAGCACGCTATCATCTCGCGGCTTATCACTTCTCCCGAGACCGCGATCGGTACAGCAGGTGGACATGACACGCCAAGGCGCGCAAGGACTCTACCCTTGCACTCCTCTACGGGCAACGACTCGCAGGGCGACATAGTTGCCTCTCTTATGCTCATTCTTCTCTCAAAAGTGGCATATTGGGGCGGTTGCTCTGCTATTTCGGGCAATTTTGCGACAGACAAAAGCACATCCTCAAGTCTTGCAAGCTCACGGTCCTCGATCTCCGGGGTGAACATAAGCACAAGGTAATCGGGGTCACAAAACTCGCAGACAATTCCCTTTTCCACGAGAATTTTAGCGAGAGATTCGCCTGTGTAGCCGTATTTTTTCGCCTCAATGGCAAGCTTTGTGGGCTCGTTGCCGTAAAAGCTATATCCCGCCTTACCAAGATGCTCCTTAAGGCTTGAAATTTTGCCTGCAAGCGCCGAAAGCTTTTCCCTGTATCCGTCTTCAAGATACGCGTTTGCTCTGTCGAGAGACTGCAAAACAAGGTAGGACGGGCTTGTGGAGCCAAAAAGCGACAAAGCGTCCTTGGCGTTCTCCGAAAAGCTATCGGGGGCAGACTCCGACACGTGCATATACGCTCCGCCCGTAAGCACGGGAAGCGTTTTATGCGCAGAGTCACAGCATATATCCGCACCGAGATCTATCGGGTGCTTCGACACCTCAAGGAAGCGCAGATAGGCTCCGTGGGCATTGTCTACGCACAAGAGAACTCCGTGCTTGTGGCAAACACTTGATATCTCCTCAATATTCGCTATATGTCCAAGATAATCGGGGCTGGTAAGATATACTGCCGTGGGCTTTGGATCTGCCGCGGATATATGCTTGTCAAGCTTTTCCGCACTTATCGGAGCAGAAAGATAGCTACCGCTATCATTCTCTATCCACTCGACGTCAAGGTCGATAAGTGCCGCCGAGGAAATAAAGGTCTTATGGCAATTTCTTGCAGCTAAAATTTTAGCTTTTTTGTCTTCAGACTTAGCGTGGAGAGAAATTAGATAGGTCATTGCCCGGATAACGTGCGACGAGCCCTCTGTCGAATAGAAGGTATCACAACCAAAGAGCCTTGACGCGTTTTGCTCGCTCTCGCGGATGATCCCCGAGGCATCGTAAAGGCTGTCCGCGCCCGATATTTCCGTAATATCAAGGCTCTCACCGCCGATAAGCTCTATCCCCTTGTGTCCGGGCATGTGAAGCCTTACCGCGCCGCTGTCCTTGTATTGTTTTACAAAATCACAGATGGGAGTTTTCATTCTTCTCTTGTCGCACGGTCAACTGCGACCATTATCGCGCACTCCATCCTCTTTTTGAAGAGCTCACATCCGCTCTTATATACTCCCGTTACAGAGCCCGTGGAGTGGTATGCATTAGCCGCACATCCGCCCGAGCAATAAAGTCTTGCCCAACAATCGCGGCACTCGGGGTGGGCATAGACGTTGCAGGACGCAAACTCACACTGAGCCTCCGTGTTAGTCACGCCGTCCCAGATGTTTCCAAGCTTGAATTTCTCCTCGCCAACGAACTGGTGACAGGGATAAAGGTCGCCCCAGGGAGTGACCGCCATATACTCGGTTCCCGAGCCACAGCCCGAAATTCTCTTATATATACAAGGTCCGCCCGTGAGGTCTATCATGTAATGGTAGAAGGTAAAGGGCTTGCCCTCCTTGTCCTTTTCAAGCATGAGGAACGCGAGGTCCTCATACTGCTTCTTGACTATCTCCATATCCTCGGGCGTAAGCTCCGAGGGATCTCCGGGTGCACACACCACGGGCTCCATACTGAGCTCGTTGAATCCGAGATCAAGCATGACCTTTATGTCCTCAAGGAAATCGGGGTTCGCGTGTGTAAAGGTTCCGCGCATATAATAATTCTTACCGCCGCGCGCCTCTACGAGCTTCCGGAACTTAGGAACGATACGGTCAAAGCTGCCGTTACCGGCGTAATCCACACGGAAGCGGTCGTGTATCTCCTTACGTCCGTCAAGGCTCAAGACTACGTTCTCACACTCGCGGTTTGCAAAATCTATAACGTCGTCGTCAACAAGCACGCCGTTTGTTGTAAGAGTGAAGCGGAAGTTCTTTCCCTTCTCCTTCTCTATGCTTCTTGCATATGCCACAAGATCCTTGACCACCTGAAAATTCATAAGTGGCTCGCCACCGAAGAAGTCAACCTCCA
This sequence comes from Clostridia bacterium, assembly GCA_017522905.1. GTDB lineage: Bacteria > Bacillota > Clostridia > Oscillospirales > CAG-272 > SVTX01. The sequence goes on along the minus strand of JAFWXY010000035.1, from coordinate 25,331 downwards.
GATTTCTTCTCTTGCCCGAATTCTCAATAAGGAAATCAAGCGCACGCTTACCGACCTCAAAGCTCATTATTGCCCTCTCTCCGTGATATTTACCCTGGCTTGCAAAGCAATAGGAGCAGTTGAGATTGCAGGTGTGGGCTATATGAAGACAAAGCGCCTTAACAACTCCCGCAGTCTTCTCCTTGAGCTTGCCCGCCATAGGAGCAAAATTGTCCGGGGCAAAGAGCTTGCCCTCCTCCTTAAGCTCAACTACCTGGTCGTAGCACTCCTCAATATCAAGAGCCGTTACGTCCTCTCTTCCTGCAAATTTTTCCGCAACGAGAGAAAGCACCGTATCGCGGCTATTGCCCTCAAAAAGTGCTATAACCTCATATGCCACCTCGTCAACCGCGTGGACAGAGCCCGAGCAGGTGTCAAGAACGATATTATATTCTCCAAGCTTATACTGATGTATCATTTTCTACCTCACAAATTAAAGATAAAACGCCGCCGGGCTCGGCGGCGTTTTATTTTAAAGAATTACTTCTGTGTATTCTCGCACTGCTGATTAGCAATACCGCAGCTTGTCTTGCATGCGGACTGGCAGGATGTCTGGCACTCGCCGCATCCACCGTTCTTTGCGCTTTCACAAAGGTTCTTTGTATTGATAGTCTTAATGTGTTTCATGATTAGACCTCCGCAATTATTTTAATTTACAAGTAATTATACCATAAGAAAAAATGAAAGTCAATATATTTTTACTGTATTTTTTCCCTTTTTACCTCTTTTTCAAAAATCACTTGCAAATAAATTCAAATTATGATATACTTATCGTAAGGATAAAGTAAGGAGGTGCTTTCGTGCATATTCAAGAGTCGGGACAGATGTATCTTGAGACTATATACGTCCTATCAAAGACAAAAAATCTTGTTCGCGCAATTGACGTGTGCGAGCAGATGGGTTACTCCAAGCCGAGCGTGAGCCGAGCTATGGGAATACTCAAAAAGGAAAGCCTTATTTCTATCGATCCCTCCGGTCATATCGCCCTTACCGACAAGGGCAGAGCGATTGCAGAGAGCATGTATGAGCGACACACCCTGCTTTCAAGCTTTCTTGAATCTATTGGGGTTAACAGCGAGATCGCCGCAGAGGACGCCTGCCGCATTGAGCATTGCATCAGTGAGGAATCATTTGAGGCTATAAAGAAATTTACAGAAAACTCGGGCAGAAACGGAGAAAAACAATGATAAAAGCCGTAAAAAAAGACAGCGGAAGCGTCTATTATATGAGAATCAAAAAGCATGCCTGCCCCAATTGCTCCTCACAGCTCAAGGTCATCAAAATGAAGAAGACCGTCAAGGCAAACACCGAGGAGGCGGTAAAATTCAACTTCACCGCCGCGGGACATTCACTGGGTGAAAAGGTAAAATTCATTTGGTATGAATTCAAGTGTCCTGAGTGCGAATCTCAATTTACAGAGGATGCGCTTCGTAAGATAGAGAAAAAAGCCAAAAAGGATGCCGCAAAGGCGAAAAAGGCGGAGAAAAAAGCCGCAAAGGCGGCGGCAAAGGAAGCCAAGAAGGCTGACGCACAAGAAATAAATCAAGATATATAAAAATCCGCGAGAGAAAACATGGTGCTCTAACGGATAGCTTTTACAAAATCAAAATTTCGCAGAACACTTGCGGATCTTGAGAAAGAGTATATTATGAAAAGATATATAACACCTTCTTGCACTATCTATTTCATATTAATGAGTTTATTGCTTAATAGCTATGTGCTGGTAAAGGCATCACCCTTTATGCTGCTGATCATAATCCCGCTCTTTATTATATTAAACTCATTTTCCGGTATAAAGCCGGCAGGCACTAAAAAATTGCGTCTGAAAATATGCAATCACGGAACTCTGCTGCTTACTATATTTGTTTGCTCCTTGATCCCTTCACTGATCTGGCACATTGTATTGGCTTTTCTTACAATCCCCGATACATATATGGACTTGGTATGGAGTATAGTTTATTGCATTGTGGCTTCTGCTATTCTTTTTTGGAACGGAATCATCTGTGTTTACTGTACATCAACGCAGATGGGTATCAAGTGGCGTGTGATCGGTGCGTTATGCGGTATGATACCCATACTCAATCTCATCGTACTGACACGCATTATAAAACTCACGTCAGACGAGGTGGATTTTGAAATCGAAAAGGAAATCATCTCCTCCTCTCCCGAGCTTTCGGAAATCTGCAAAACCAAGTATCCGCTTGTGTTGATTCACGGCGTGTTTTTCCGTGATAATAAGCTATTTAACTATTGGGGCAGAATTCCGCGGACACTCAAATTGCACGGCGCAACCATCTATTACGGTGAGCATCAATCCGCACTGACCGTGAAAGAAAGCGCAAGAGAGCTTGCATCAAGAATCAAGCTGATCGTAGATCGATCCGGTTGTGAGAAGGTTAACATTATTGCACATTCAAAGGGTGGTCTGGATTGTCGTTATGCAATCTCGGAATTCGGACTTGGCCCGTACGTTGCTTCTATAACAACCGTTAATACTCCCCACAGAGGATGTCTTTTTGCGGACCGACTGTTGTATGCGATTCCGGAAACCGTAAAAAACAAGGTGGCAACAGTATATAATACGACCCTTACCGCACTTGGAGACGAACAGCCCGATTTTTTGGCGGCAGTAAGCGATCTGACAGCAGAGGCTTGCCAAAAAAGAAATGAAATGCTTACTTTCCCCGAAGGTATATTCGCACAAAGTATAGGATCGGTAATGGAACACCCGCACAAGGGACAGTTTCCCCTTAATCTTTCATATCGCTACGTTAAAAATTTTGACGGTGAAAACGACGGTCTTGTCGGAGAGTCCTCCTTTGGTTGGGGAGAAAAATACACTCTGCTTCGTTCTAAGGGTCCTCGAGGCATTTCTCATGGAGATGTGATCGACCTCAATCGCGAAAATATTCGTGATTTTGATGTTCGTGCCTTTTATACCGAGCTTGTCAGCGATCTTCGTAGCCGCGGTCTATAATATAGGCGCACATTTACTCACCACCGAGAGTGGTGGCACAATAGAAAAAAGCCGATACGGAAATTGATCCGCATCGGCTTTTCTGCTGCCCCTCAGCACTCAATGCCGGGGCTTGTGAATTTTTCATTTTCGTTTTAATTTATATTCCAAGGAATGCCGCACCGATGATTCCCGCATCATTGCCAAGCTCTGCTATCACGACCCTTGTATTCTCTACAAAGTCGGTGCCGTACTGCTCGCTCTTGATCTGATCGATCATCATATCGATAAGCTTCCGTCCCTCGCCGGAAATTCCGCCGCCGATCGAAAGCACCTCGGGCTGGAATATATTGATCATATTGACAAGTCCGGTTGCAAGATAGCCTATATACGTATCAATTACCTCGCGCGCCGCCTCGTCTCCAAGGGCATGCGCCTTGAATGCGGTCACACCCGACACCTTGCCCTTCTCGCGGGCAATCTCTGTCATAAGAGTATGTCTGCCACTTTCCTCGCACTCGGCAAGCTTCTCTGAAGTCATTTTGATAAGAGCGGTTGCAGAGCTGTACGCCTCCCAGCATCCGCGTCTTCCACAGCTACAGGGTCTGCCGTCCCTCTCAATGACTACGTGGCCAAGCTCCGCGCCTGCGTAGTTAAAGCCCGAGAACACTTTACCGTCAATGATAACTCCGCCACCTACTCCTGTACCAAGCGTTATCATTACCGAGTTGCGTGTTCCTCTTGCCGCGCCCGCAATAGCCTCGCCCCACGCCGCCGCGTTAGCATCGTTCTCTACGTGGATATTATTCAATCCAAGTCTCTCGCCAAGCTCACGGCAGATCTCAAATCTTCTGAAAGGAAGATTATTTGCGTATTCAATCACTCCGTCGGTGTGATTTGCAACACCGGGGGATGCAATACCGATAGCGTCGATCTCCTCAAAGGAGATGCCAGCCTCGGCACACACGGAGCGGCAAAGCTCTGCCATATCGTCCATAATATATTTTGTTTCACGCTCCGCACCTGTGGGCACGCTCTTTTTCTTTACTATCTTAAACTCCTCGTTGACGATCGCCGCCGCGATATTAGTTCCGCCGAGGTCTATTCCTATTCTGTACATACTTTTCCCCTTTTTATTTATGTATTTTGTTGCTTTCTTTGGCGATTTGGTATTTTGAGATCCAGACTTTAATTTTTTAATTGCGATGACCGCAAAGGCAACTAAAAACAGAATAACGATAAGTGCGAAGAATCCGATAACGCTGACCATCTCGCCGTCCATACTATCGGTATCAATATTAATGCCAATTGCAGAAAGCAATATGATTATAACAGCGCCTATTGCAAGAAAAATAAACTCAAATAATATTTCTCCAACCAATTCAAGGCAACCATCTATTAGTTCTTTGGGCTTTATTTTTTTCATTATTGGTAATCCTCAAGCACTGATTTGAGCAGTACGGGATCGTCTGTCATGATCGCATCACATCCCATCTCAATGAGCTTGCGCATTTCCTCCTCGTCATTTATGGTCCAATACTGTACCGCCGCGTTTCTTCTGTGCGCGCGGTCGATAAGCCCTTGATTCACAAGGCCGACTTCAATTCCGAGGTCATAGCTCATGGGTATCTGCAAGCAGGCAAAATCGCCCTGATCGAAGATATTTACGCCAAGATACTGAGTCAAGACGAAGCTTGCCGCGGTTCCCGTTGGAGCTCCGCGAAGAAGATCGGGATACTTGGTCTTAAGCTCCTCCTCGATCTCGTCGTGGAAGGTGCCAATAACTATCTGATCCTTGTATTCGGGGTATTTATCAAGAGTTTCTGCAAGTATCTTGCAGGCCTGCTTGCCAAGCTCTCCGTCGTTCTTTATCTCAACGATGAACATAAGGTCGGGATGGCTCTCGTAAAACTCCTCAAAGAGCTTATCAACGGTTGCGATCTGAAGTCCGAGCTCCGCGAAATTCTCTGCATCCTTGTAGATACGCTCGCCGTTCTTATCCTCATAATAGTAGCCGAAGTTATACTGCTCAAGCTCGGAGAGTGTCATGTCCTTTATGTAGTGGCGATTTGACTTATCCTCTATAAGCTCCTCAAGCTCCCCGAAGGAGATGTCGCCGTTTATATTACAGGTCTCGTCGATATAGGAGTCATGGTTATATACGAGATATCCGTCCTTTGTAAGATAAAGGTCGCTCTCTATGATATCGACACCGATCGTCAGCACTGCCTCGCGGAATGCGAGCATTGTGTTCTCGGGATTGTTGATCTTTCCGCCGCGATGCGCGGCAATAAGCGGAAGCTTGCCCTCACCCACGACGAACGGGTTATTTGCCACGTTCTTTTTCGGAGGGATAACGTTGATAATTACGAAAAACATTACAATAGACAACAAGATAGAGCCGACTATTATTAGTGCCTTTTTCTTCTTTATCATTTTATCTCTCCTTAAATTCAAAACTCATAGAATACCGCTCTCTCATTCTCCGCGGTATTCGGAGCATGGAGCGATATCATTCTCTTGCCCTCAAGCGTGTAGAAGACCATGGCGTGGCCGCCGTCGAAGTCAAAGTGTGAGCCGAGCTGCTTCCACTCGCCAAGCAGGCTATCGCACTCCGCCATCAAGACTGCATATCTTGCTCCCGTTGTAAGTGATGACCAGATCATACGGAGCTTATCGCCCTCGCGGTAGATGAAGGGACCGTCCGTAACGTAATGAACGGTTCCGTTTCGGTGCACATCCTCAACAGTAGGCTCACTTGATGCCTTGAAGAGCAAAATAGGCTCACCTACCGCGTGCGAGAGGTCCTCACTGAGCTGTACGGCGCACATCTCGCCGTCTCCGACCTGCACCCATTCGTGGCAGAAGATCATATAAGGAACACCGTTTTCAACGTAAAGTGTTCCGTCAAGGCATTCCCAATCTACGGGGGTTACGGGATCCTTAGAGATATGCACGAATTCTCCGTCGGGAGTGTCGCACACGAATATCTCGGTCGCACGGCAGCGACCCTCTGCCTTTACGCTTCCGAAAAGATAGTATTTGCCGTTAAATTTATGCACCTCTGCAGCCCAATAGTCTCGGTCCGCCCAAAATCCGCTTTTTTCTCCGTCAAAGATCACTTTTGGCTCTGTAAAATTCTCAAGATCATAGCTCTTCAGAACCGAAAACGATGCGTTTGCACTCAGCGAATTGGAGCATAGCGAGGTCGTGCCGTACATATAGTAACAGCCCTCCTCCTTATCTGTCAGTATATAAGGGTCTCTGATTCGGATATCCTCTCTTTTTAACATAATCAAATTCCTCCGTGTATATGCTTAATTTTACCCAAAAACCTCTGCCGCGGCAACGGTTTTCAGTTTGTTTTCATCTATTTTATCTCTGCCGTAGGCATCGAAAAATCTATCGCGGTAGGCATTTGTGCCGAGATTGAATTCAAGCGTCCATGCGCCCCAGAAGAGGTCTACGTGTCTGTCTCCCACTCCCGCGTTGCCGAGGTCGATAAAGCCCGAGAGTTTGAAATCTTCAAGCATCACGTTTGGAAAGCAGTAGTCTCCGTGTAACAAGACCTCGTTTTTAAGCTCGCTTTTTCCTGCCTGGAGAGCGGCATATGCTTCCTCTGCCGAGCGATAGCCGAAGCTATCGGGAAAATGCTCGGTATCATAGTTCCCTGTGGCGTAATTTCTCTCTGCAAGCGCGATATATTCGCTCATTCTGTCCTGCACAGGGCAATCCGACGCGTCTGTCTCGTGCAAAATTCGCAGCTCTCTTGCAAGCAGATCGCAGAGGCGCTTGGGGTCACCCATATAGAGCTTGTGCGTGCAATCCTCGCCGGGCACGCGCTCTGTGAGCAGCCAATCGAATTCGCCGATCGTCGCATAGTCCACAACGTGAGCGCCCAAGCCCTTTTTGTGAAAATACTCGGTCATTATCGCCTCGCGTTCAAGAGTGCCGCGTGCGGCGCGCTTTAAATAATATCCGCCCTCGCGCTCAATAAAGTATACCCTCGCCTCGGGTGAGCAGGAGCTGTCGTATATCCTTGCATCTTGTGCAAGACTTGCCGCGGACTGCGGCACTCCTATCGGTAATGATTCGATTGGTGTTCTTTTCACGGCTTTCCCCCCGTCACTCAGCAATATTGAGTTTTGCAATATTTTATAACATTATTTTTGCCTTTGACGGCTTTTCCTCGGAATAAATCACCTTGACGTGGCTGTTAAGAGCGGGAACGGGATTTCCCGCTCTTATCCACTTGCTCTTTTTATATTCCGCTCCGTCCACCTTGTAGCTGACCTTGATAATATGCGGAAATATCGCGCCGTCCATCGCGCCTGCTCTTATCGGCTTGGTGTTAACTTTAAGCCACCGTTGCTTTTTTATAGCAATTACTTCACCGAGTGTTTCTTTATTCATTAACATTTCCTCTTAGAATTCGATTTCAAAGACTAAAATCTTACTGTGCTCCCGCACAGTTTCTTTCTCAATAGACAAATTTCCCTTTATTTTCACTATACTGTCAATGGCGCAAGCAATTTTCTTTGACATTGCGGATGAAGTAGCGCCACTCAAATTCAGACTATCGTTCTTTATAGCTCGATTTAACCTCATTTTTATTAGGCCATTAATATTATCGTCATGTGCAAACCATTTAAGTTCGGGCATCTTGGGATCATCGTGACCTTCAAACTCTGTGACGGTCTTGACACTCTGCATATTACTGTTTTTAGCGGACGATTCTGCGGATCCTAGCTTTCCCGCCTTAACAGACGCCTTATCCTTAGATGCCTCGGTTTCAACTATTTCAATGGAACAGTTTTTGGCGCCCAAGCAATAGGCTATATTTCTGAGTTCTGCCAGCTTGGCTTCAAGCTCTCTGCCCAAAATCTGATTGGCATTAATGTACTTTTTTGAATCAAACGTATCTGCACAATATACATTATCTTCAAGCAAAACGGGAACAAATGTTATTCCCGATTTTTTAACGAAGCTGACATACATGTGCAAGATCTCTACGTCTTTGTGTTCTTCAATCCAGCCAATAGCGTCCTTATCCTCGACAAATTCCCTGTTTGCATCATCGTCAACGATCTCTATAACCTTGGGCATATCAAATCCCTTTGATTTGTACTCTTTTGCAGTTACAGGGGTATATTTCTTTGCCTGTTGGTCGTGTATGTTTTGTTTGGTCTGTTCAGCAAAAGATTTTGCGCCATCTACCGTTTTTTTGCCGAGCTCGGCCGCTTTTTTCCAAGCGTTAGCAAAGCCCTCTTTTGCACTCTTTTTTTCCTGATTGTTGTCCATTAGTATTCTCCTTTTTGTTAGACTGTCGTAAGCAACATGCTTGTCTGAAACAGTAGATGTATTTTTCGCGAAGGAATTTTTATAAATCTTTTTTCTTTTTCTTTATAAGGTGGATAACGGCGAACGTGATGCCGAAAACGGCAAGGAAAGCAACGATGCCGATCAAGATAAGCAGGTCGAGATCAATGCTTGACGCATCAAGATCTATGCCGATTAGACTAATTATCAGCGCGCCTATCGCACAAAATGCCAAGGACAGGACTATTTCAAGAAGTCCTTCAAGTAATTCTTCCTTGATCTGTTTTTTGGTTCTTTTCATAATCCCTTTGTTAAGCAGACTACACTCTCGACATGACCTGTGCCGGGGAAAAGGTCTACGGGAGTTACCTCGCCGATGGAGTAGCCCTTCTTTGCAAAATACGCGCAATCTCGTGCGAGTGTGTCGGGATTACAGGAGACGTAGACTATCTTATTAACTCCGAGGGAGTCAAGGTAGTCGATAAGCTCCTCTGTCGTTCCGCGTCGAGGCGGGTCGATGACAACGACGTCGGGGCAAAAATCGCCCAGAGTGTCCTTAGCGTTTGCCAAAGGTCCTCTTGTATCACTCGCATCTCCGCAGAAGAAATATGCGTTCTCTATGCCGTTAAGTTCGGCGTTTTCCTTGGCGCACGCTACAGCCTCGTCAACTATCTCTATTCCGACAAGCCTTGACACACGGCTTGCCATTGAAAGCCCTATCGTTCCCGCACCGCAATAAAGGTCGGCAAGTATCTCCTTGCCCGTAAGGCAGGCGCGATCGCGAGCCAAGCCGTAAAGCAGCTCCGCACCCTTGCGGTTGACCTGATAGAATGAGCCTGCAGAGATCTTGAATTTAAGTCCGCAGAGCTCGTCGATTATATATTCTCTGCCGCCGATGCAGATGAATTTTTCACCTAAAATTACGTTGGTGTTCTTTTTATTGACATTGAGCATTACAGAAGTCACGCTCGGGAATTTTTCGACTATCTCGCGCGCGAATTTCTCGGCAGAGTTAAGTCCGTCCGCGTTTATAACGAGGCAGGTCATAATCTCGCCCGTCTTTTCTGCGATTCGAAGATAGATATGGCGCAAAACGCCCTTTCCGCTCTCCTCGTTGTATGCCTTGATACGGTTTTTCTCTGCAAAATCAATGCAAAACGCGACTATCTCTCCAAAAATCGCGGGCTGGAGCAGGCAATCATCGCACGGGATCAGATCATGTGTTTTTGTGGCGAAAAAGCCTGCGCGGATCTTACCGCCGACCTCGCGCACGGGATACTGACCCTTGTTTCTATAGCAGGTGACCTTACCTGTATGCGCGGTCTCTCCGACTGCTACGTCAGGCAATCCCGCCTTTCTGAAGGCGTTTTTGACGTACTCGCGCTTAAGCGTAAGCTCATGCTCGTATTTTATGTTTCTATAGACACAGCCGCCGCAGGACATTGGAGCCTTACACTCGATTTGTCTAAGTCCCGTGCCGTCAAAGCGCTCTGCCGATGCCGACAAAACGCTCTCCAGCCTTGCGACCGCATAGCTTGATGCAAGCTTGATTATCTTCGCCCTTATCCTGTCGCCTGTGACCGCGCCCTTAACGAAAACCGTCATTCCGTCGGGCAATCTGCCGACTCCGCAGCCGAGGTTATTCAGATCGATTATATCAAGCTCGATTATATCGTTTTTCTTCATATGTTACAATTTTCTTGTAGGGGGCGACGTCCTCGGCGCCCCGCCGGTTGTTATTTTTAATTTGTTGTAACGGGACGCCGAGGACGTCGTCCCCTACGGGTTTTGCTTTTAGAAGTAAACCTCAAAAATCAATTTACTTTTATGCTCTTTCGTTGCCTGTTTCTCCATTCCAACAGCCGCTTTACCGCCTCCAATTTTTGCAATGGATAGGTCAATAGCACACGCGGTTTTTACTCCCATGGTGGAATGTGCGGTGCCTGCCAACTCTAAAATTTCGGTAGTAACCGTGTTATTACCCGAGCACCTCATATCAATTAAAGCATTTATGTTATCGTCCTTTGCAAACCATTTAAGTTTAGGACGTGTGGGCACAGTTCCACCTTTAAATTCAGCTACCACTTTTCCGCTTCGGGAATTAAAGTTTTTATTTTGTATGCTCTGCTCAAAACTTTCTCCGGCAGATATTGTTTTACTCTTAATTGCAGTCTTGGAAGCCTTTTTACTAATATCAATCTCTGTCGTTCCTTCAACAAGTTCAATAGTACATGACTTTGCCCCCAATGAGTTTGCTATTGTTTTCAGCTCGGACAACTTTTCTTCATGCGCCTTGCTAAAAATGCAATCTGTACGAATATAACGATTTCTATCGTATTTATCAACGTAATATGTAGCATCAACCTCTGCAGCAGGAATGAAGTTTATTCCGCACTTTTCTTCTGTCATGTATTCATCATACAGGAACAGAACTTCCATACCTGTGCTATCATCAGTCCAACCAATAGCTCCCTCACATACATCTATATCGCGTCTGACTGCATCGTCGACGATAACTATCATGTTGGGAAGTTTAAATTCTTCGCTATGATACTTTTCGGGAAACAGCGGGTTGTATTTTTTCATTCTGCGCAAATAGCTGTCGTTTTTGCTCTTTTTAGAGAGAGCCTTGGCGCCTTCTTGGATATTTCCCGCAGCCTTTTTGCCTATATCGGACGCTTTTTGCAGAAACTCCGACATGGACTTGGACACCTTCTTGTTTTCCTGATTGTTTTCCTGTGTGTTTTTCATTGTCTTTCCCCTTTTAGTTGTGTTTTTATATCATAGCTTGTATTTTTCGCGAAATTGTCAGACGTAATATTCCTTGAGGTCGTCAAGGCGGAGGCATGCCACCGTGCCGCCGCGTGCCTCGCCGCAGTCGATATTGATAGAGCCGTTGCCGTAGAATATCTTGCCGTTGCCGCCGTTATCCTCTGTTGTGGGATTGTGACCAACTACGATGGTTTTATCGTCAAAATGCTTCTTTGTAAGGTCAAGCGCCTCGGTAAAGAATGCCTCGGGCTTCAAGGAATCAAGGTCGATCCCGTCCTTATATCCCGCGATGCCCGCGTGGACAAGTATGTAATCCTTGCCGCCTGTCGTGACCTCCTCGTAGAGAGTCATATCGGAGAGGTAGTCGATAATTCCCTCTCTCATCTCTGCGTCAAGGGTGCGGAATGCCTCAAGCGTTGTCTGTCCGCCGTCCTGCATCCACTCTGTCATCTTGGCGATAAATTTCTTATCGGGGTTCTCTCCGCTCTTGAGCATCTTTTCAAAACCCGAAAGCATCTTGACCGCGGTGTAGTCATGCTCACCTACGATAGGATAAACGTTATATCTTACCGAGAGGTCGCCAACGAGCTCCATAGACTCCTCGCCAAAGTCAACTATGTCGCCAAGCACGTACATTATATCGCTGTCCTTGAAGGATATGAGCTTTAAAAGCTCCTTGAATTTCGTATAGTTACCGTGAAGATTTGATACTGCGTATATCATTTTTATTACCTCTGCCTTAAAGCTCTATAATTCTGTTGGAAAATACGATTTTTGCGTCTGCCTCGGGGCATATCTCCAAAACGGTCTTGAGCAAAAACTCGCACACGGGATATTCGGTAAAGAAATGTCCTGCCGTGATGAGATTCACCTTGAAATCACTTGCCGACAAGAGCTCGTGATACTTCATATCTCCCGTAACGTAGGTATCTGCCCCGTTCTCTGCGGCAAGACGGATGAAATCACCACCTCCGCCGCCGATAAGCGCTACTCTCTTGACCTTTCTGCCTGCGGGAGACAGTGATACGGAAGCCTCCTGATCGCCCTCTCCGTATGAAAGCGCGCTCTTGACAAATCGAGCGTAGTCAACTGCGTCCATCTCCTCTTTGAGATCGCCGATTCTACCTATCCGGTCGTCTCCAATGACCTCGATATCGCTAAGTCCGATCCTTCTTGCAAGAGTGTCGTTTACTCCGTCCTTCAGCGCGTCCAGGCGCGTGTGGAAGGACATTGTGGCGATGCCGTATCTTGCAAGCTTGACCGCACGCGCGCCGTCAAAGGTAAGCGCGTTCATATTGCCAAGACCACCGAAGAATATCGGATGGTGGGAGATTATTACGTCTACGTTATTCTCTATTGCCTCGTCAATTACCTCATTGGTAATATCAAGCGAGATAAGCACCTTCTTGACTTCCTTTTCGGGCTCGGGGCAGGACTCAAGTCCGTCCTTATCCCACGCGCAGGAAAGCGAGGTGGGGATCATTTCGCAAAGCTTATTGTAAAGTTCAATTACCTTCATATCATCTTACCCTTATAAGTATTTTTCAAGCTCGGAGATAAGCGCTCTTTCCTCGCTTGTGTCGAGATTCGCCTTCTCTTTGCCCTGTATTTTTGTGTTCAGTACCGCTATCAGTCGGCTGATATATCTTTTTGTGACCTCGTCTCCGCGCTCAAGGTTTATCTTGCCCACAAGAGCCTCTGCCTTGTCTATACTGCGGCGCTTGCCGTCGTAGCTTGCCTTTATAAGGCGGTATATTCTATCGTCGCGCTCGCCTACCGAAACGATTCTTTCGTCTGATACGGCAAAGCCGTTAGCCGCAAGGTATTCGGAGAGTATCTCGGCATGTGTCATGGGCTGAAGCACAAGCGTGATCCTCTCATCGCGCACCCACTCGGCACGGTCCAAGATCGTTACGATAAGCTCACCGCCCATTCCAAGCACCGTGATGCAATCGGGCGCGAAATCACGCGCGTCGTCAAGTCCGTCGGCGCGTATCGCCTCGATCTTGCTTGCCAGTCCGTTTTTTGCAATATTGGCGCGAGCCGATGCTACGGGCCCCTCGTTTATATCCGACGCGAGGGCATATTAATTTTCCCTTCAAGGCAAAGCGCAATCGGCAAATAGGCGTGATCCGAGCCGATATCGGCAAGGCGCGCGCCTCGGGGTACCATTTCCGCCGCCGCGCGAAGTCGTGTATCAAGTATCATTCTTATTTCTCTATGTAAAAAATTATTTTCGTTTTTCTGTCATCTCGCCGAGCTTCGGCGAGATGACATTCGGTTTATCTTACTTTGCGGCAAGATATGCGTTGATCTTCGCTACCAGCTCGTCTGCGTCTGTTCCGTGAACTGCGCAAGCCTCCTCGATGCTCTCTCCGCGGGAAGCGGGGCAGCCAAGGCAGTGCATTCCTATCTCAAAGAAGAACTGAGCTGTTCCTGTGTCATAGTCGAGGATGTCGCCGATTATTGATTCCTTTGTGATCTGCATTTGTTTTTTCCTCCCTTTAAAAATCGACATTTCGTCATTTTAATTATAATACTTTTATAATTAAAAGTCAAGATATTTTTCCTCCCATAAGCGCGCTGGATACACTTTTGCGGGAATATAAAAAAACCTCTTGCAAAATTCTTGATTTTGTGGTAAAATGTAGGATGAATTATTATGCAAAAGGATTTTTGGTATGAAAATAAGGCTTTAGCGTTTATCTCATCGCATAAGCATTAATAATAAAATACGAAAGATTGGAGATAAACAAAATGATCATAGCACTTGAAGAAGCAAGACACAAGCTCATTGATATGCGCGGCGACGTAAAGGAGCTTGGCAATGCACTCAGAATAACAGACCTCAAGGCAAGATGCGCTGAGCTTGAAGCGCAGACTCTTGACCCCAATTTCTGGAGCAATCCCGACGCGGCAAACAAAATCACACAGGAAATAAAGCAGTCCCAGGACACCATCGAGGAGTACGAGAAGCTCTGCACCCGTCTTGAGGACGCCATAGCTCTTGCCGAAATGGCAATTGAGGAGAACGACGACAGCTTCGTCGAAGAGGTTGAAGGCGAGCTTGAGGCAATAGAAACGATTGCGGAAAAGGAGAGGATTTCTGTTCTCCTTTGCGGTGAGTACGACAAGAACAACGCTATCGTTTCCTTCCACCCCGGTGCGGGCGGAACAGAGGCCCAGGACTGGGCTCAGATGCTCTACCGTATGATAACACGTTATGCGGAAAAGTCCGGCTTTAAGGTCAAGCTTATCGACTGGCTTGACGGCGACGAGGCAGGACTCAAGTCCGCAACTATCATGGTTGAGGGACCTAACGCTTACGGCTACCTCAAGAGCGAGAACGGCGTACACAGACTTGTGCGCGTTTCTCCCTTTGACTCCGCAGGACGCAGACACACCTCCTTCTCGTCCATCGAGGTAATGCCCGAATTTGAAAACGTAGATAACGTAGTTCTCCGAGAGGAAGACCTTGATATCACCGCTCACCGCTCGTCCGGTGCGGGTGGTCAGCACATCAACAAGACCGACTCGGCTATCCGTATCGTTCACAAGCCCACGGGCATCGTCGTCGGTTGTCAGACCGAGCGTAGCCAGCTCCAGAACAAGGAGACCGCCCTCAAGATGCTCAAGGCGAAGCTTATGGAGATCAAGCTCCGCGAGAGGCTTGAGACCATCGAGGAGATCCAGGGCAACAAGACAAATATCGAATGGGGCGCACAGATCCGTTCCTACGTATTCATGCCCTACACCCTTGCCAAGGACACAAGAACAGGCTACGAGGACGGAAATATTCAGTCTGTTATGGACGGAAATATCGACGGCTTTATCAACGCCTACCTCAAGATGAATGCGAAATAATTGCAATAATTACAGCCTATCCGCACGGGATAGGCTGTAATTATTATTTTTTGACGACTGCGGTGGTTTCTGTTGTGTTTTCTGTATTCTCACCCGAAAACATCTCGCGCATAAGAAGCGCTACGATAGGTCCTGCAAATATTCCCACAAAGCCTAAAAATTTCAGTCCGATATAAACCGATGCCAACGTGGCAAGAGGATGCACCCCTATCGCTCCGCCGACTATCCTTGGCTCTGCAAACTGTCTTACCACAAGCGTCACCGCATACAAAACAAGCAATCCCACCCCTAACGGCGTATTTGAGGTCAAAAAGGCAAATATTGCCCACGGGATGAGCACCGTTCCCGTGCCGAGTATCGGCAAAACGTCGACTACCGAGATTACTATCGCCATGATAAAAGCATACTCCACGCCAAGTATCGACAGACCAAGCAGCATCTCGGCAAAGGTCAGAAGCATCAGCAGCAGATATGCTTTCAGATATCCCGCAAGAGATTTTTTGAGCTTTTTCGCTATAAGCGGTATTTTTTTCTGCCATTTGTCGGGCAAAATTGATTTTATCCCTCGCCCAAGCTCCCCTCCGTCAGAGGCAAAATAATATGCCGCGATGAGCAACACGACGATAAACAAGATACCCGACGGCATTTCTCTTACAAGTGACACCGCGGCACCGGGCAGAGATGCGGTCAGGGATGACACCGCACCGCCGATTGCATCTCTGACAACGGCATCTATATCTATTCCGAGCCCCGACAGCGCCTCTGAGGCGAATATCTTTTGCAGAAAAGAAAAATGACTGCCGTTTCCTGTTAATTTGTCCAATATTCCGTCTATGGTGTCCCCAATTATCTCGGGGGTTTCCGAAAGCCTTTGCAATAGCCTTCCAAGCTCCATCACAAGGCGGGATATGCCCGCGTATAAAAGCGCTGACACTCCTGCAAACACCGCTATCAGTATAACCGCAACGCACAGCTTCCTTGGAAGTCCTGTCCTTTTTGCTATTTTTTTAGCTATCGGAGAGATAAACGCCGAAATTATTGCCGCCAATATAAAGGGCAACAAGGCTCCCGTCACGTACTTCAAAAGGACCCACGCAAGCGCGATCATTCCCGCTGCTACTATCGTTATATTTGCCGCCCGTCTGTATTCGGTATCCATCATGATCCCCCTTTGTTTTTCACTTTAGAATATTATATTGTCCGTGCATCAAAAAATATCTCACGAGGGAAAATATTCTTGACAAAAAAGATATATAATGTTAAAATATTTGTATATCAAAATATAAGAGAGGTTTCAATCATGAACAAGCTTTTAAAGATCATCTGTCTAATTTTGGCAGTATGCTCTGTTTCCATTTTCTTTGCTTCCTGTGACAACGAGTCCGTAAGCGACAAGGCATATTACGATTATGAAAACTCAAACACGGGTAGCGGTACCGGCATCCGCACAAAATTCGTAGAGCGCGAGATAGACTCTATGAAGGTAGAGGATTTCGTGACAAGCGACAAGGAGAGCGACTACGTTCTTATCAAGGTAAAGGACTACGGCGAAATCGTTGTTCTTCTCCGCGCTGACGTTGCCCCCGTAACCGTTGCCAACTTCAAAAAGCTGGTTAAAGAGAATTTCCACGCAGGAACTATCTTCCATAGAATCATTAAGGACTTTATGATTCAGGGCGGCGGAATGGTCCCGACACCCGATGAGGACGGCAAGGGTATAACATATGACACCAAGGACGCTGACGAGATATTTGGCGAGTTTGATTCCAACGGATTTACAAACAACCTTTATCACGTAAGAGGAGTTATCTCGATGGCGAGAACAGACGTAAAGAACAGCGCAAGCTGCCAGTTCTTTATCGTACACGAGGATTCCGCACATCTTAACGGAGATTATGCATCCTTTGGATACGTTCTTGCAGGAATGGACGTTGTTGATGCAATTGCAAATTGCAAGGAGTTCATCGAGCCCAACAGCACGATGCCTATGGATGATATCATTATCGAATCCATCACCTTCGTTGAGCCTAAATGAGTGACATAATTATCTCAAAAGAAGATATTTCCGTGATCTTCCCTCCTCTGCCGCAGGACACCCACAAATATAGCATGGGCCGCGTGCTTTGCATATGCGGAAGCTACCAAGGCACGGGAGCTGCCATGTGCGGGGCGGCATATTTCTCTGCCGCGGCGGCATATCGGACAGGCAGTGGAATAGTGGAAATATTCACCGAAAGGAAGAATTACGAATCTCTCGGCGCAAGACTCCCCGAGGCGGTATTCTCTCTTTACGACACCAAAATTGAAGAAGAGACGCCTATTTTACACCGACTCTCCAAGTCCCTTGAGCGCGCCGATGCGGTAATAATCGGCTGTGGCTTGGGACAGAGCGAAATGTCGAGAAAGATACTGAGACACACTCTCCGTCAGATAAAGTGCCCACTTGTAATTGATGCTGACGGACTTAACCTTATGGCGGAAAACAGAGATTATTGGCGATTTATCGGCGATGATCAAAAGCAACGCACGGTGATTACCCCTCACGCAGGCGAGATGGCAAGGCTTTGCCGTGCTTCAACCCAAGAAATACTTGCAGACCCGAAAAATATTGCAATGAGCTATGCAGGTGCACTTGGTATAGTTTGTTTATTGAAAGGGCACCGCACAATCATTACCGACGGGCAGGAATGCATTATAAATACCAGCGGAAACCCCGGTATGGCGACAGCCGGCTCGGGAGACGTGCTTTCGGGTATCATCGCTTCCCTTTTGGCGCGCAAAACGGTCGCAGAGTGGGCTGACGGCGAAAGACTCGCTCTCTCCCCCATCCTCTACCGCACGGCAGCTGCAGCCTATATTCACGGGCTTGCGGGTGATCTCGGTGCCAAGGAATTGGGACAATATTCTCTTATGGCATCGGATATTATCGCTAAGATCCCGGAAGTGATTAAAAATAGTTGAAAATTTTTCAAAAAAATTTCAAAAACCTATTGCAATTTTGATTTGTTTGTGATATTATATATCAGTATGCGGCGGTATGCCCGATGTACCCTCTCAGGCGGAGGGCGACCTGTGCATGAAATGTGAAATTAAATGGAGGAATAAGAAATGCCGAACATTAAATCCGCAAAGAAGCGCGTTAAGGTTACAGAGAAGAAGACTCTTCAGAACAAGATGTTCAAGTCTTCCATGAAGACCGAGATCAAGAAGTACAACGCTGCTGTTGCATCCGGTGACGTTGCTCTCGCACAGGCTGCTTACAAGTCTGCTGTAAAGAAGATCGACGTTGCAGCTTCTAAGGGCATCATCCATAAGAACGCCGCTGCTCACAAGAAGAGCCAGTTCACAAAGGCGCTCGCAGGAATGCAGAAGTAATTTTTTAAAAGCTTTCAAGGAAACGGAATAACCCACCGCTTCAGAAAAGATAAATAACGCCGTGCGGCTGATGCCTGCACGGCGTTATTTATTATTTTATTTCCCTCTTTCTTGTTGACAACGTGGTATAACTGAGATATAATTGTATTCAGTGAATGATCTTACAAAGGGACAAATTATGAGTGAATTAAAAAATAAACGTCTGTTTTTGCTTGATATGGACGGTACTATCTATCTTGACGACCACCTCTTTGACGGCGCGCTGGATTTTCTTGCACACGTAAAGAAGATTGGAGGAAGATATCTGTTTTTGACCAACAATTCCTCCAAGGGCATTGACAAGTACGTAGAAAAGCTTGCGCGTCTTGGTATAGAATCCTGCGCGGACGACTTTTTGACCTCGACCGATGCGACTATCTTTTATCTCAAGAAAAAAAATCACAAGAAAATATATGCATTCGGAACGGCATCATTTAAAAAACAGCTCTCTGATGCGGGTCTCCCCATCGTTGACACTCTTGAGGACGGTATAGACTGCCTTTGTGTCTCAAACGACTGGGAGCTCACCTTTAAAAAGCTTGAGGACTCCTGCATAATCCTGCGCGATGACGTTGACTATATTGCAACGAATCCCGACTGGGTATGCCCTACCTGGTACGGATCGGTGCCCGATTGCGGCTCCTTCTGCGAGATGCTTTATCGCGCCACGGGAAAGCGACCGAAATTTATCGGCAAGCCTCAGCCCGACATGGTTTACCTTGCGCTTGAGCGCACGGGATACGGCAAGGAGGACGCGCTTATGATAGGCGACCGACTCTACACCGACGTTGCGTGCGGTGTCAACGCGGGAATCGACTCTGTATTCGTGCTTAGCGGTGAGGGTACGCTTGAGGATCTCGAGACGAGCGAGACAAAGCCAACGTACGTATACAAAAACATTCGCGAAATACTTAATGACATAGAAAAAAACGGCTGATACCAGCCGTTTTTTCTTTATTTTATTAGCTAAGGAGCGCTCTGTCGTTTGTAAACTCCGCACCGCTTGCCTCCGTGAATTTAGCAAGCAATGCCTCAACGGTAAGCTTCTGCTTTTCCTCGCCCTTGATGTCAAGCACAATCTTGCCCGCATTCATCATAATGATACGGTTTCCGTGAGCAATAGCATCACGCATATTGTGAGTTACCATCAGTGCGGTAAGCTTATTCTCCTTTACGAGCTTATCGGTGATCTCAAGCACCTTTGCCGCAGTCTTGGGGTCAAGCGCCGCAGTATGCTCATCAAGAAGCAGGAGCTTCGGCTTTTTCATCGCCGCCATAAGAAGCGTGATTGCCTGTCTCTGTCCACCCGACAAAAGTCCCATCTTGGTGGTAAGTCTATCCTCAAGGCCGAGGTCGAGGAGCTTCAACTGCTCGCGATATCTCTCTCTGTCCTTACCGCGTATTGCCCAACGGACTCCGCGGTTGTGTCCGCGACTGTCTGCCACAGACATATTCTCTTCAACCCACATATCCGATGCTGTTCCCATTCTGGGGTCCTGGAATACGCGACCTATAAATTTTGCTCTCTTGTATTCGGGAAGGTTGGTAACGTCCACGCCGTCAATGATTATCTCACCGTCGTCAACGGGATATGCGCCCGCCACGATATTGAGCATTGTGGATTTTCCTGCACCGTTACCGCCGATAACGGTAACGAAATCGCCTTCCTCAAGTGTCAGAGAAAGTCCCTCAAACACCTTCTTTTCGTTGATAGTACCCTCGTTGAAGGTCTTATAAATGTTCTTTATCTCAAGCATTTTCAGGCCTCCTTTTTCTTGTTCTTTTTCTTCTTGATAACGTATTTCTTCATGTAAGGAACTCCAAGGAAGAGGGCTACCACGAGAGCGGAAAGCATCTTCAAATATTCGCTGGGAAGACCCAAGAATATTACAGTCTGGAATACGAACCAATAGATTATCGCACCGCAAACGACAAAGATAAGTCTGATTGCAAAGTTTGTAGTCTTTTTCTGGAAGAGCGCCTCACCAACAATAACTGCCGCAAGACCGATAACGATAGCTCCGCGGCCCATATTGATGTCTGCCGCACCCTGCTGCTGTGCCAAAAGCGAGCCTGCGAATGCAACCACGCCGTTTGAAAGCGCAAGACCGAACACCTTTGTAAAGTTGGTGTTGATTCCCTGTGCTCGGCTCATCTCAAGATTACAGCCCGTGCTACGGAGAGACATACCCATCTCTGTTCCGAAGAACCAATAAAGCACAGCTATTGCCACAGCTATAACTCCTGCAAGAATTGCAAGCGTTGTCCATATCTCTGTGCTACCCGCACTGATAAGCACCTTATCGCCATACTCGAATCTCGAAATAGCGACGTTTGCTCTTCCGTCCATGACGATAAGGTTTACAGACCAGAGCATAAGCTGTGTCAATATTCCCGCAAGGATGGCGGGAATACCGAGAAGTGTGTGCAAAAGTCCTGTAACAAGACCTGCAAGCATACCTGCAACCAATGCCGCAAGCATAGCAATATAAATATTTACTCCGTTTGTAAGCAGCATTGTGCATACTGCCGCACCTGTACATATCGAGCCGTCAACGGTAAGATCCGCCAGGTCAAGCACCTTAAAGGTAATATACAGGCCGATCGCCATAAGTCCCCATACAAGTCCTTGTCCGACCGCGCCGGGTAGGGTTTCGACCCAGTTTAATAAAATATCCATTTATCTTTTGTCCTTTCGCCCGTGGGTTTTTACAGTTCCCTATTTAAAAACCCAATGCTTGCGGCACGCAAAACGCACCGCAAGCAATAAAGGCTATTATTATTTTTTATTATTCGCCGATAGCTACGTAGCCTGCAGCCTTGAGAGCCTCAACGTCTACGCCGAGCTCCTCGCATCTCTTGGCATTGTACTTCTTTGTGAAGGTTGCCGCGTACTCGATCTTCATATTCTCGATCTTTTCTTCGCCCTTTAGGATCTTTGCAGCCATCTTACCGGTTGCTACGCCAAGATCATAGTAACTGATACAAAGAGTTGCTACGCCACATCCGGAGCAGATACCCTCTTCGCCTGCGATAACGGGAGTGTTGCCGATAACGCCGCCGATGGTCTCTGCGCATGCGGCAGCAGTGTTATCTGTGGGGATGTAAATAACGTCAGCGTACTTAGCTGCTGCTGAAGCCTGTGTGCTTACGTCATTGGAGTCTGTGAACGCATAGTCCTTGATATTAGCATCTGAGAGACGGAGGGCAACGAGCTGTCTTCTGATCTCCTCAACCTGGTACTTGGAGTTGGGCTCTGCCTTGCAGTAAAGAAGAGCTACCTTCTCTGCCTCGGGATAGAGGTCAACGAGCATCTTTGCCTGCTGGTCAAGAGGCGCGAGGTCGCTTGTGCCGGATACATTTCCGCCAACAAGACCGTTAAAGTTTTCAATACCGAGAGCAACGCCGTACTCTGTGATAGATGTACCGAGAACGGGAATTGTTGATGTGCCGTTTGCAGCCGCCTGGAGAGCTGCAGTTGCGTTTGCCATTATAAGGTCGACCTTTTTGCTGACAAAGTTAGTTACGATAGTTGTGCATACGTTAGCTTCGCCGCTTGCGTTTTCATTGAGGAATGTTACGTTTTCCGCGCCAAGCTCCTCTACAAGAGCGTCCATAAAGCCCTGGGTTGCAGCGTCGAGAGCAACGTGCTGAACGAGCTGAACGATGCCTACGGTATACTTACCGTCATCCTTGGTTGTGTCGCAGGACACAAGAGTAAATGCTGAGACGAGCATAACTGCCGCCAATACGAGACTGAGAATCTTTTTCATGATATCTTTCTCCGTTTTTTTGTTGCATTTCAAGATAAATTGCGATTAAACGCTTTATCTCAATAAAGTGATTTCATTATACCACTTTCCCCTTATCTTGTCAAGGTTTATTTAAAAAATATATATATATTTTTTAAATAAAAAACGGCCGTTGGATCCGCTTTGCCAACGACCGTTTATTTTTCACCCTTTAATCCGCCCTTGCCACGTCGCAAACAATATCCGCGCAACGCTCAAGACCGATCACTCCGCTATCAAGCATGAGGTTATAATTAGAGTAGACTCCCCACTCTCTCATTGTAAACGAGCGATAGAACACCTTTCTCTTTGTGTCCTTATCCTTGATTCTATCCTCTATCTTCTTCTCATTTGCGCCATAGCGTGACAAGACTCTCTCCGCCTTGTGCTTCATGTCTGCATATATGAATACGTTGAGGACGTCATCTCTGTCGCGGAGGATATAGTCCGCGCCGCGTCCGATAATAACGCAGTTGCCGTCTCTTGCAATCTCGTTGATTACCTTTATCTGGGCTATCTGCACCTGATTTGCAAAGGACATTCCGTGATAGGGGTCCATTCCCGATGTGGTAGCATTGATCGCTATCGAGTAAAGGAAGCTTCTCTTATGAGTTGCATACTCATCGTACTTTTCAACGATGTCCTTGGAAAGTCCGCTCTCTGCCACAACTCGGTCAATTATCTCGGAATCGTAGAATTTATAGCCGAGCTTTTCTGCGATCATCCTTCCGATGCTTCTACCGCCACTTCCAAACTCACGGCTTATAGTAATTATATTTTTTGCCATAAATAATACCTCCGAGGTGATTTAATGCTTTATTTTACCACGATTTTACTTCCTTGTCAATGATTTGTCAATATTTTTTTCGGTCAAATTATGTCGAGCGAAATTTTTTGTGTCTTCTTGTTTTTTTCTGTCAATTCCTCAACACTTCCGCTTTCATTTGGACGAACACGCCCGTTTTAGGTCGTACGGATTTTATTGACAGAGGAATATTGCCTTGATATAATTTTTTTAGGGTTTGCAGACACCGTGTAGCCGATAACGGCTATATCAAAAAAGGACTTGCGATATTTCGCAAAAATTGCCGAAAATTTTGGCAGATTGGAGTTACAAATGAAAAAATTATCTTTACTTATTCTATCCATATTTATTCTTTTCGCTCTTTCATTCTCGATCATCTCTTGCTCTCAGAGCGATAATCCCGAAAACGAGAGCGGCACCGACACGGGACTCGAAAGCGGTACGCTTGACGGCGAAGAGCATCTCTCTCCCGAATCCGGAACTGTAAAATTCCCCGACGCAGAAAAGACCGAGGCCCCTACCGAGGAGCCTACGGAAGCTCCCACCGCGGCTCCGACCGAGACCGAGACAGAGGAGATCACCACCGAAAAGCAGACCGAGGCTGAGACAGAGCCGCCGACATCGCTAAAGTTCACCTCCTACGGTAACGGCACCTGTGCTGTAACAGGAATCGGTAACTACCCCGACGTATACGTTATTATTCCCGAAAAGAGCCCCGAAGGCGACGTTGTCACCGTAATTGACGATAAGGCCTTCTACGAAAACAGCTCTATCAAGGCAGTACAAATCCCCTCCACGGTTATGAGTATTGGCAAGATGGCATTTGGCAATTGTTCATCACTTATCTACATCTCGGTTGACAGTGAAAACAACATGTTTACCGACGTCAACGGAATCCTTTATTCTAAGGATAAAACCAAGCTTTACGTATTCCCTGCGGCAAATCAAGCGGCAGAGATAACCCTCTCTATAAGTCTTTCCGAGATTGCCGATATGGCATTCTTCTCTACGCCCTCGCTTAAGCAAATAAAGTACGGCGGCACAATTTCCGATTGGTCCAAGATCAAGATAGGGGAGAAGAACTACGGGCTATACTCGGCTTCGCTGAGTTTTGCGATAATAGAATAACAATAGGGAGTCCCATAAAATTGGGACTCCCAAAATTTTTACCATCTGTTAAATTCCGACAATTCTAGTCCCTCGTTATGCTCAAGAGCATAATTTACCGACCAAAGTCCGGGGAAGATCAAGAGACTATTGCCCCTTATATCCTGCACGCGGCGTGTATCTCCCGAAAGAATAAGATTCTTTACGTCGCCTCGGCACTTTTCGATATATCTTATCTGATCGTGGGGCATATCCATGCGAGAGAAGCCAACGCCGTACTCGCTCTGCATTCTGAATTTCAATACGTCAAACTGGAGCATACCCACGACACCGACGATAACTCGCTCCATACCCGCGTCGGGAAGGAAGAATATCTGTATCGCACCCTCCTCGGCTATCTGCTCCATTCCCTTCTGGAACTGCTTACGCTTCATAGAATCGATCTGCTCGATTACCGCGAAATGCTCGGGCGCAAACGTAGGTATGCCCTTAAACTCGACCTTTAAGGGTGGCTCTGTTATTGTATCACCGATCGAGAAGATACCCGGATCGAACACACCGATAATATCACCCGCGTACGCCTCGTTTATAATCTCTCTTTCCTGCGCCATCATCTGCTGAGGCTGAGATAGCTTTATCATCTTGTTAGGTCTTACGTGTAGATATTCTCTACCCTTTTCAAACTTACCCGAGCAGATACGCATAAATGCGATACGGTCACGGTGAGCCTTATTCATATTCGCCTGAATCTTAAAGACAAACGCCGAAAAATGCTCGTCAAATGGGCTTACTTCACCCGAGATCGTCTGACGGACAAGGGGAGCCGTTGTCATCTTAAGGAAGCTTTCAAGGAAGGGCTCGATGCCGAAGTTGTTGAGCGCTGAGCCAAAGAATACGGGAGAAAGCTTACCGCATCTGACCTTTTCAAGATCAAAGTCAAAGCAAGCGCCGTCAAGAAGCTCTACCTGCTCGCAAAGCTCGTCTGCAAGGTTCTCGCCAATGATGGAATCAAGCTTTTCTCTATCCTCTATATCACACTCGATGGCGCGAAGTCTCTCGCGTCCGCCGTGAGATGTCTCAAAGGTGAGAATGCACTTCTTCTCTCTGTCGTAAACGCCCTTGAAGGTCTGTCCGCAGGAGATGGGCCAGTTCATAGGATAGGTTCCTATTCCAAACTCCTTCTCAAGCTCGTCAAGGAGATCGAAGGGGTCGCGCGCCTCACGGTCAAGCTTATTTATAAAGGTGAAAATCGGAATATTTCTCG
>JAFWXY010000034.1 GCA_017522905.1 Clostridia bacterium | reverse complement strand
CATTTACGTTACTCATAATTCACCCCCCTTTACTTGTTCAGCGTAATGTCGTAGATAGCGTAGGTGTGCGAGCCGTTGTTCTCGGGAGCGCAGTTGAGCCAGAACATCAGTCTGTCGCAATCCTCGCCAAGCTCCACGGTATAGGTGGTAGGTTCCATATCCTTATAAAGAGTAATTTCCTTCACACACTCGTCGTCCGCGCCGATCATCAGAGTGGTCTCGTCGTCAATAAACGCCTCGCCCGTTCTATCGTGCTGCATACCGACCGTAAAGGTTACAGACGTATATCCGCTGTCCTTGATATTCGCCATAGCGAACGCGGATTCGTGCGCCTCGCCTGCGGTTGCAAAAGCAAGGATCGACCATCCCCAGCCGCCAAACATACTGCCGAGTACTACCGAACCACCTAAGCCTGCCATATCAAGCTCAAGGTGAATGTTGGTTTGAAGCAGAATACCCTTGTTGTAGGTTTTGCCACCAACGGTAAACGTATTTTTATTGGTTGTGCCATCATAATAACCATCCACCACGCTAACAGCTCCAACCAGCTTACTGACGTGAGAATTATAAACATCATAGAACCCAAAGGTGTCGATCAGGTCACAGGTAGCACCGAAATCAGCCGGCGTTCTCTCGGGGAAGAGATCGGTCTCAATATATCCGTCGGGATATGCAACAAGATTTGCAATACCAATTACGGGGCGCTCATATAGCTGGTTCGTAAGCTTACCCGAAACAAATTCAAGATGTTTGCATCCTGTAACATCAACGATATACTCTTGTGGAAGCATCGTACACTTGACATCGATGGTTTTAATGAGTTTTCCGTCTGCATAGATCTCAAGCTGCTCATTTTCGTAAACATTACTGTTGGAGATATGTCCCGTAACAAAGGATATAGTGTCATATTTACCATCAAGATTAAAGGAAGCATTAGCAGGTTTGGTTTGAAGCATTGTGTTCGTAGAATGAAGCATAATGCCCTCATTATATTTTACACCGCCCATAGAAAATGTATGGAACTGCGTTGAGCCATCAAAAATCGCATCATCCTGCATATTGCTGAAAATGCTGAATGCGCCAAGCTCGGACATCATCTTAACAGGTCTGTCGGGCAGATCACGAGAGGAATACTTTATAGTATTCAGTGCTGCTTCGGTAGTTGCAACATAAGCGTCACCGATTCCGAAATAATTTCCCGTTGAATTTCCGTATTCTATATTTCCTTCATCACTCATCCACGCAAATACAAGCTGATGACACCCCGTTACATCAAGAGTGATCTTTTTCTGTAATTCATGAGATGAGTATATTTCTTCATATATGATTTTTCCGTCGGCATAGACCGTTAGCCATGCAGTTCCCTCACTGTACGTGGTAGTTCTGTCAGCCACACCTGCGGTAAAGGTAAGGTAATTGTATTTTCCTTCAAGGTTGAAGAACATTTCCTCGTTGTCATTTTCGGTCATTCCCATTGAAACGTAGGTTGCCATAACGTTCTCGTATTTAATGCCGCACATATTGATATGCGCTCTGCCTTCCGAGGAAGGAGTAGCGTTGGGATAATACACAGCTCCCGAGGTTGAGGGAATGAGGTAAGGCTTCAAATCTTTGATTAACTGTACGGGCTGACCACCGGCAGGAGAAGGAACGTGTCCTGTTTCGTGAGCTTCCCCCTCCCAAACTGTAAGCTCCAGAACCGGAACGCCGTTAGGTGAAAGTTCTCTGCCGCCTGCCACGATCTTAAAGGTGAACTTTTGTGCACCGGCAACGTTATATGTATATCTGACGGGAGTTTGATAGTTGGAGAACAGAACCTCATCAACCATTTTATCGTCTGCCCAAAACTGAAGTCCAACCTTTACTTCTTTTGCCTGACCGACCAATGTAGGAGGAGAACAGGAATACGAGCTGCTGTACATGGGAACCTCGTTTCCGTTTTCATCGACCTTCATTTCGATTTTTCCGCACTGACCACCAATAACAAAGCTGATATTCTCATAAGCACCGTCAAGCGGCAGATCTACCTGAGCTTTCTCATCACCTGTCTGATTTGCACGGAAAACAAAGCCACTGTAATAAGCGTGACCGCCCATCCATAACGCATCTTTGTCACTTTCGTATTTGTAGACCTCAATTCCGCCCGTTACGCAGACGGGATCGTGCTTGTTGACATAATAATTCTCAATATAGGGTGGATTGAACTCGTCCACGGGCTCATCATCGTCGCCGCCGAACAATCCGCATCCCGCAAGGGTTGACGTGAGCATCGCTATGCAGAGCAACAATGCTGTTAATTTGATTAGCTTTTTCATTATGTATATTCCTCCATCAGAGTAATTTTTTCAAAATCTTTTTCATCTTCACCGAAGAAGAAGTAAACGAAGCCGTCGAGCGTGTCAAGAAAATCCATCTCGTTGTCAAGGGGATCGTACTGAAGCAGGAGCTTTGGTGGTACGTCCGCGTAGTTCCAATCGCTTGGGTTTCCGAATAATTTCGTGCAGATCTCGTCCTCGTCAGCCTCGGAAAACTCCATTAAGTACGCCTCGGTGTATTTCTCATAATCATCAACGGCGGCGTTGAACTCGTCGATGGCAAGCTCGGGCTCGCCGTCATGATACCGCACGTCCGCGCCGAGAGCATATTGTCCGTCCTCAGTGTGAAGGAAAATATAGAGATAACCCGTGTGCGGAAGTCTGTTTTCCGTGTCCAAATGTGCTATATCGGAGAGCTTGATCTGACAGAAGAAAATCTCATCCTCGTAGAAATCTCCATCCCACGCAAGGGGAACGGTGGGCGTTCCGAAGAACTTGCTTGCCCCGAGGTCGTAGCCTTCGGGAGCTTTTTTCACCGTGATCTTAATTGCTTTGCCCATACGCTTCACCCCCTATTCGACGATCTCAAAGTATATCTCATCGGTCGCGTACCAACCGGGACCGTCGTCACTTGTTTCGTATTGACTTGCTTCAAAGCCGATGATGCCGCCTATTCTCAAATGCTGCGGCTCGTGCTTTTTCTCACCCCTAT
>JAFWXY010000033.1 GCA_017522905.1 Clostridia bacterium | reverse complement strand
GCTTGCGTAGATATAGAAGCGATTTATATGAAATTCAACCGCAAGCATGGTTCTGAATCCCTCTCTCTCCGCCATAAACAAAAGCACACCGCACGAGCGGTGTGTTTTTGTTTATCCAAGCCGCAGGCTTGGTATATCATTGACGCACGAAGTGCGGCGTATATCATCAGCCCCTTTGGGGCTGTATCTCATCACGCGCCAGCGTGTATTTCAACAGCAGCCGTCTCTTCAATTCGGATCGTTATACAAAGATTCCATTGGCACATTAAGTATTTTTGATATAACAAATATCTCTTTGTCGGTTGCGCTTCGCACTTGTCCCTCAAGTTTTGAATAGCTTGTAGGATTGATATCACATCCCATTATTTGCATTTTTGAAATAAAATCCTTTTGTTTAATTCCTTTTCCTTTTCTCAACTGCTCAATTTTTCTTCCAACCATATTGGCATTTCCGTATTCTTTTTTGCGAATTTTCATTGATATTTATCCTTTTTTGTTCTTTTTTAGAATTATATCCCAAAAAAGGGTTGACAAAATTCCAAAAAAGAATTATAATATTAATAATTCCGATTCGGAATAATAATTTTTTAGGAGAAAAACTATGGAAGACAACAAATACTTAACTTTGGCACGCCAGGCACGCGCAGACGGCAACAGTGAGGATGCTAAGACCTATTACAACAAGGTAAGAGAAGACGACCCCGAGAATGGCGAGGCAAAATTCTTCTATGCTTATTTTGCATTGTATGAGGGAAAGAATGGAGAGATCCCCCAGAGATTCGGCAATGTATGTCAGGCGGTTTTTTCTGCGGTTAAAATGGTTAAAAGCTCCACCGCTCCCGTAGCTGAGCAGTATGCAACTATTTCTGAAATAGTTAATGCATTTCTTCCTATGACATGGACCTTGAACAGATATATGAACAACAAAAACCGCGAAACAAAGGTTGGCGATTCATACGTTAAGGTGTTTGACCAGAGCTCGATCACTTCTTCTTGTAAAAAGGGAATGTTTGCGATTCGCGATCTTGGTAATGAACTTGAAAGCATTTACGGCGGTGATGCCGATGCTATGGCAATTGCTGTATTGGCTTGGAAAGAATACGTATCTCTCGCGCAGAAGTGGTATGCTTATCCTCCTAAAGGTGAGGCTGAGATATATGCTGAAAAGATTAAGAAGATCGAGCCCTCCTACGAAATGCCCAAGAAGGCAGGTTGCATCTCTTTCTCCGACAAGAAGAACTAATGCAGTCTATTCAAGCCGATATTGATTTTTGTCTAAAAGAATATATAAAACAGAGAAAGCTTGAAGAGATAGTCAGCAAAAGACAGCTGAAAAGACCTACCACGAAAAAGTGGCAAGTGATCTTTCTCTTCTCTATCGCGCCACTACTGATTTTTTGCGCGGTCCTTTTCTCGTTTCATTTGCCGATTGCGACAATCTTCAAGATGTCGGTTTCTGTTCTTTTGCTTCTTTTTATATTTGAATTATACATTAGATTCTGTTTGCTTCAAACAGTGAAATGCTATCAGCATTATGCAAAAGAAGAGACTCGGCGAAGATGTATGTGTATTCCGTCTTGTAGCGAATATGCAATAATTTGCCTAAAAAAAATATTTCCCTTGGCTATTGCCTTAATGAAAATTCGAATAAGGCTATACAAGACTTGCCGTGGTGAAGATTACAAGCTCGATTTTCCACTTAAAAAATTGAACTTTGAGTTTGAGAAGAAACATCTTAACTAAAGCAAGTCGCCAGGAAAAGGATCTAAAAAGCAGAAAGGGAGAGAATACGAAAAGGTGACTTTTTCAGCTTTCCCTCGGCTTTTGATTTTTTCGCACGTTTTTTTATCTTTTAGGGGCGTTTTTGAGGGAAAATGAAAAAGCGGAGTCGGAGTGGCATAAATTGCTGCTCCGACTTTCTTTTTATGCCTAAAAACTTTGAATATTTTTCACGAGGATTCATAATCACGCACCTTTTTTGCGTTTTTACCTACACCTACGCACCGTTTGCGCGTTTCTTCGCAATAAATAAGACGGCACCCACAAGGGTGCTATCTTTTTTATTGCCCGAAGATTCACGATTCGAACCTGCCGATTTCCTGTGAAATCGGCACGCTTGCGTAGATATAGAAGCGATTTATATGAAATTCAACCGCAAGCATGGTTCTGAATCCCTCTCTTGGCGACTATATTATTTTAATGGTTGCAATTTTCCGGAATTTATGATATACTTATATCACAACACCAAATCTACGAGGTAAAAAATGAAAGCTCATTTGAAAAAGATGATCGCGCCGATTGTGGTGACGGTCATTATGATACTTTATTACGTTGTTTACTTTGGCTTTTTGATCTGGCTTTTGGAGGGCGTGTGGAAGTATGCTCTTGGTATAGTTCCGCTTGTCTTTATTGCCGTTTCGGTCATGGTTTGCATAGAAAGAATAAAAGAAATTAAGAGGGGTGAAGAAGATGATCTTAGTAAATACTGATTTTATTAGCGGAAAAGAGCTTGAGACCTTGACTCTGGTAAAGGGTAGCACAATTCAGTCCAAGCACATTGGAAAGGACATCGCGCAGAGCTTTAAGACCTTGGTTGGTGGCGAGCTTAAGGCATACAACGAAATGATGAACGAGGCACGCGCGCTTGCCACAAAGAGAATGGTTGAGGAGGCGGAGAGCCTCGGTGCGGATGCGGTTATCAACATTCGTTACGCTTCATCTGCGGTTATGCAGGGTGCGGCAGAGGTTATCGTTTACGGCACGGCTGTTAAGTTTGTGAATAAGTAAGACATTAGGGCTACGGTGGTAGCCCTTTTTATTTTGTTTTTTCTGAAATTGAGTTGTTGTTTTTGTCGGTTTGTGCTATAATTAATATTGATATAGAAACTATCCAAAAGAATTGGAGATACAATGCAAGATAAGTTTAAGAGGTGTGATCTTCACACGCACACGGTGCATTCGGACGGCACACTGAGCCCGAGCGAGCTTGTGTGTGAGGCGAAGAGAATAGGTCTTTCGGCGATTGCCTTGACCGACCACAACAGTGTAGCGGGGCTTGACGAATTTTTGTCGGTGGCGCGTGATTGTGACATTGAGGCGGCGGCAGGAGTTGAATTTTCTGTTGATTATGAGGGAGAAGAGCTCCATTTGATCGGGCTTTTCATCGGTCGCGAGCATTATGGCGCGGTGATGGAGTTCATTGGCGACTTAAAAGAGAAAAAGAACGAGGCGAATCGCGCGCTTGTAGCGAGATTGAGCACAATTGGCTTTGAGGTGGACTACGATGCGCTCCTGGCGGCAACTCCCGAGGGGTACGTCAACCGCGCGCACATTGCGATAGATATGCTTCGTCGCGGGTACGTGGAGAGCGTTTCCGAGGCGTTTGACACGTTTTTGTCGGAAAAGTCGGGGAATTACCGCTCGCCCGAGAAGCCGGGGCTGTTTGAGACTATTGAGTTTATAGATTCCATTGGCGCGGTATCGATCTTGGCGCATCCATTGCTTCAGCTTTCGCGCGAGGAGCTGAGAGAGCTGCTTATGAGAGCAGAGTGTAAAAAGCTGGACGCGATCGAAATGCTATACGTAAAGTATTCGCCGGAGGATAGAGAATTTTCAAGCGAGCTTTGCCGCGAACTCTCCTTACTTGAGAGCGGCGGAAGCGATTTTCACGGCGAGAACAAGCCGGGGCAGGAGCTTGGTGTCGGCAGAGGCGACCTTTTCGTGCCTTACGGGTTCTACGAGTCGCTTGAAAAAAGGAAAGAGGAAAAGGCGCGGAGATAAACCGAAATTGTTTCGCCCGATTAAAAAACGCAAAAAGTGCGGTAAGCTGCCCTTTGTCTGCATTTTAGGGACTTTTTCGACTTTTTGTTTTTGTAAAGTTAATAATATATTTGTAAAAAACAATTGACTTTTGGCAGAGTTATGTTGTATAATTAAGAGGTAGAAAAATGTAAAGGAGGACGGCGTATGTTAAAGGACATTATCTTTAGCCGCGACATTGGAATAGATCTCGGCACTGCGACCGTGCTTGTTTACGTTGAAGGCAAGGGAATCGTGATGCGCGAGCCCTCGGTCGTCGCTATCGACAAGACGACCGACAAGGTTATCAAGGTCGGCACAGAGGCGCAGGAAATGGTGGGCAGAACCCCCGACTCTATTGTTACGGTGCGCCCCTTAAAGGACGGTATCGTCAATCAGTACGAGGTCACCGAGCGCATGCTCCAGTACTTCATTCGCCGCGCGTGCAGCAAATCGCTTCTCCAGCCGAGAATAATGATTTCGGTTCCGTCCTCAATGAGCGAGGTCGAGGAGAGAGCGATCCTTGAGGCGGCTGCAGAGGCAGGGGCAAGAAAGACCTTCCTTATCCGTTCTCCCATCGCGGCTGCTATGGGCGCGGGACTTAACATTAAAACCGCTATTGGAAATATGACCGTTGACATTGGCGGCGGAGTTACCGAGGTGGCGGTTATCTCTCTTGGCGGGATTGTTATCTCAAGCACGTTGCCCGTCGGCGGAGACAGCTTTGACGACGCTATCGTCAAGTACGTACATGACAATTACGGACTTCTTATCGGCGACAGGACTGCCGAGAACATAAAGATCAAGATCGGTGAGGTCTATGAGCACGCCGAGCCCAAGCTGCTCGAGGTGCGCGGAAGAGATCTTCTGACAGGTCTCCCCAAGACCATCACCCTCTCCTCCAAGGAAATGATAGGCGCTACGTACGAGCCTATGACCGTCCTTATCGACGGCATCTGCGACGTTATCGAGCACACACCGCCCGAGCTTGTCGGAGACATTCTTCACAACGGCATCGTAATGGTGGGCGGAGGAAGTATGCTCCGCGGTCTTGACAGGCTTATCACCAGAGTTACGGGAATCAAGACGATCCGCGCCAAGAATCCCGAGGCATGCGTTTGCCTTGGCATGGGCGAGAAGCTAAAGGGAATGAGCAAATATCCTACGGGAAAATAAATATTATTCAGCTTCGATTTTCAGGTCGAAGCTGAAATTACATATCGATGAAAAAGAGGTTTACTATGAGTTATGTTATAGCGGGCTA
The DNA here is from genome assembly GCA_017522905.1 of Clostridia bacterium. Taxonomy (GTDB): domain Bacteria; phylum Bacillota; class Clostridia; order Oscillospirales; family CAG-272; genus SVTX01. Next base: position 8,822 of record JAFWXY010000033.1, on the reverse strand, counting down.
TGAGCCCAAGAGAGTTTTTGAGATTTTCGAGGACCTTTCAGCAATACCGCGCGGATCGGGAAACGAAAAGGGTGTTGCCGACTACATTGACGCTTTTGCATCAAGGCTTGGGCTTTTCGTTCTCCGCGACGAGACGGGAAACGTGTTCGTCCGCAAAAACGCGACTGCGGGCTACGAGGACGTTGCGCCCCTTCTTTTGCAGGGACACATGGATATGGTGTGCGAAAAGAATGCCGACGTAGAGCACGATTTTACAAAGGACGGCCTCAAGCTCTCTGTCAAGGACGGATTCCTTTGGGCGGACGGCACAACGCTTGGCGCAGATAACGGAATTGCCGTAGCATATATGCTCGCGCTCCTCGAGACCGATGCACACCCCACCCTTGAGTGCCTCTTTACAGTTGAGGAGGAGACGGGACTTGCAGGTGCAAAGGGCTTTGATTGTTCCCACGTCACCGCAAAGAGAATGATAAACCTTGACAGCGAGGAGGAGTGGCAGGTAACCGCGGGGTGTGCGGGCGGTTGCCGTACAGATATTGTTTTTGATGCTCCCAAGGCAAAGAGCGGTTGGACAAAGAAGGTCGATATCGCCATCCGCGGTCTCTCGGGCGGCCACTCGGGCGCGGAGATACACCTTGGCAAGACTAACGCGATAATCGCAATGGGTAGACTTCTCGGCGCGGCTATTGAGGCTGAGGACTTTGATCTTGTAGGCATAGAGTGCAACGGAAAGGACAACGCTATCGCGCGCGAGTGCTTCGCTACTGTTGCTTGCGCTGATGCAAAAGATTTATGCGCACGCATCAATGCAGAGTTTGCAGAGATAAAAAAGGAGCTTGCGGAGTGCGATAACGGCATGACTGTTGAGCTTACCGTAAGCGACGTTGACTCTGTCGAGTGCATTGATTTTGAAACCACAAGATATATAATTGCTTTCCTCAACACCGTAAAGACAGGTGTGCTTAAAATGAGCAACCAGATACAGGGTCTTGTTGAATATTCGAGAAACATCGGCTTTGTTGAGACGACCGAGGACAAGGTGAACATGGTGCTGTCAACTCGCTCCTCGCTTGAGGGTCAGATAGACCTATCCTGCCGTGAGCTTGATGCTCTTGCGGCGCTTGTTGATGCAACGTGTGCGCACCGCTCGCGCTATCCCGGCTGGGAATATGCGCCCGTGTCTCCCTTGCGTGACGCATATATCGCCTCATTCAAGAAGCTTTACAGCAGAGATATGGCGGTCGGCGTTATACACGCAGGTCTTGAGTGCGGACTTATTTCGTCAAAGACACAGGGACTTGACATTATCTCTGTTGGCCCTAACATGCACGATATCCATTCCCCCGACGAGCATCTTGACCTCGCATCAACAGAGCGAGTCTGGAACGTGCTATTAGAGGTAGTAAGAGCAAAAAGCTAAGAGCCCGAAGGCTGCAAGTAAAACAAAATACCACTATCTCCATACTTTTTGAGGATCAAATTATGAAAAAATTTACTTTATGGTGCATAAAGCACAAGCTTTTGAGCTTTTTTACGCTCGCGATTCCATTTTGCTTGTTTTACGCTACGATATTTCTTCTTTCAGAGGCACCGATTCCATTTGTCGTTTTCGTAACGTTTATCATTGCGATAATCGCTGCAGTATACGTTAATTTTGCCTTTTCAAAGGAGCTTCAGGACGCGATAAAGGAGCTTTACAATGAATGTGACCCCGAATCACTTTACAACGTATCCTGTGATGCGATAAAATACACTAAGGGAGTAACACAGCAGGATCTCATCCTCAACCAATCGGCAGCCCTCTTTTTTATGGGTAAGCACGAGGAGGTTGTGGAGCTGCTTGAAAATCTCAACATTGATAAGATCAGCGGTACACTTTTGCAGTCAAAGATAACCTATTATAACAATCTTGCTTCTGCCCACCTTGAGTGTGGACAGTATGATAAAGCACTACAGTTATTTGGAAAGGTGAGAATACTTTACCGCGATGCTCCCCAAAAGCTACAAAAGCAGTTTGAGCATATCATTCTCTGTATTGACGCAGAAGAAAGTGTCTATGCGGGAAATTACGAGAAGGCACTTGAAGTAATTAAGGCATTACAAAGCAAGGATCAAAAGCCCTTGCAGAAAATATCTGCGGTATACGGGGAGGGCGAGATCTACTTCAAGATGGGCAAATACGAAAAAGCCCTGCCGCTCTTGCATTACGTATATATGAATGGCGGAAGAACATTTTACGTTGATCGTGCCCTTAAGCTTATCCACGAGATAAAGGAAAAGAAGGAAGCCTGAGCACAATAATGCAATAAAAGAGCCGAGAGGTCCTGTGACCTCTCGGCTTTTGCTATTCGTTTGTGTTTTATAGGACGGGCATCAGTTCTCAGGCTCTATAAGTCCGTAGTTGCCGTCCTTTCTGGTATATACCACGCAGGTCTTGCCTGTGGACGCGTCGTTGAATACAAAGAAGGTGTGTCCGATAAGGTTCATCTGCATTATCGCCTCCTCGGGATACATGGGGGTGTATTCAAATTTCTTCTTTCTGATAATAAGGTCGGGCTGCTCGGTCTCCTCCTCGGGCTGAAGCGATGCCGCCGCGATCTCGGAGTCGGGAATAATACCCTCGCGCAGCTTCTTGCGGAGCTTTGACTTGTTCTTTCTGATCTGTCTTTCTATATTATCAATCGACTTGTCCATGGCGTCTCTGAAGCTTTCGGCGTCAACCTCGCTTCGAAAGAGAGTGCCTGAGGCCTTAATCGTTATCTCAAGCGTTGAAAGATTGCGCTTGTGGCTTAATGAGACGGTGGCATTGCCCACGTCGCCGAAATACTTATCAAGCTTTGAGAGCTTTTCGGTTATCATCTCCTTTGTGTCCTCGTAAACGGTTAACTGCCTGCCGATAATGTTTATCTTCATAGATACCTCCTTGCCGCACAGCGCGGCCTTGTTTATTTAAACGGCACCGACCATTTCGGCGCCGCACCTGACAAAACAGGGGAAGGGCGGAAGCCGCAAATATCCGCTAAATGTTGTCATTCAGCCTTAATGCGCATCCCGCCCTTCGTATGAAATTTTGAGTCTTCGCCTATTTTGTACTTATATTTTAGCACATATAGACATCAATTTGATGACTAAACAATTAACATTGTGCAAATATTATGAAAACATAATATAATTTTCAATTTTTTTGTGTAAATTAACACAAGAAAATGGGAGTGCAGGGCAACTTAGGCGCATAATATGGCATGGACGGTAATTGAAGCGCAGACCAAAAAATGAATATTTGTAAACAAAAAATCGGCGGTATTCCGCCGATTTTTCTTTATAGATTGGAATATTATTTCTCGGGAAGCTCTATCTTGCCCTCTTTTTCTTCAAACGCTTTGATTTCTTGTCTTATAAGATAAAGTATCTCGCCGTTTGCAGAACGACCGTAATACTTTGAAATGTAATGGAGCTTGTAATGAAGCTCGGGGTCAACCTCGATGCCAAGATGCTTGTTGTTTTTGTTTCTCATAAAAAATCTCCAAAAAATCTTAATGTAAGTATATTTTAAGATTATTTTATGGTATAATGTTGTAAGTATACTTATAATAAGTATACAAAAAGTATAAAATGGAGATAGAATGTGAAGATTGCGGTTGTTGGCTCACGTGGAATCACGGTGCAAGACATTGGAAAATACCTCTGTAAGGTCGATGAGATTGTTTCGGGTGGTGCTGTTGGCGTGGATGCTTGCGCGGCGGAATATGCAAGGGGAAACGGCATAAAGCTCACGGAATTTTTGCCTCGATACGACCTTTACGGTCGCGCCGCGCCTATTATACGGAATAGGCAAATCGTTGATTATGCGGACAAGGTGATCGTGTTTTGGGACGGCAGCTCACGCGGTAGTCTATCTGTAATTAAATACGCGGAAAAGGTTTGCAAGAGCTATGAAATCATACTTGTTAAATAAAAAGACGGCGAGCTGTTGGCTCACCGTCTTTTGTTGTGAAATATTATTTCTCAGGATCGAGGTATTTCCAAGCTCCTACTATGTAGTTGATGCCTGAATGAATTGTAAAGTAGATAGTAACGATAGTTGCTACAAGTGTGATCGGGGGATAGTTGATCATAAGCTCGGGGATAAGATCCTTGCCTGCGATCATGTTAACAACTCTCCAGAGCACAGGCTCAAGCATAGCGGAGGAGATCGCGACGATCTGTGTCACCGTCTTGATCTTGCCAAGCATGTTTGCCGCGATAACTACGCCGCCCGAGGAGGACGCCACGAGTCTTATCGAGGTCACCGCAAGCTCACGGAAGAAGATGATTACAAGAGCAAAGAAGAAGACCGTGCTCATAATCGTGTTGCCCGACATAGAAGAATTGAAGAAGATGCAGAGAAGTGCGCCGATTACCATGAACTTATCCGCAAGGGGATCCATAAACTTGCCGAAATCGGTTACAAGGTTGTGCTTTCTTGCAATCTTGCCGTCAAGCATATCGGTAAAGGATGCCGCGATAAAGAGGAATGCGCCGACTACGTTGAGTGTCATATTTGTCTCAAGCGAGAAGCTGCCGAACACGGGCAGAAGCATTACTACCATGAATATCGGCACCATGATAAGACGGAGAACCGTCAGTTTATTGGGAAGATTCATTTTAGATTTCATTTCGGGTTGTCCTTTCGCCAAAACAATTATTTTTCCTCGCTCATAGCAAAGCCGCAGAGGTCATAGTCTGTTGTGCTGCGCACCTTTACCTTAACGAAGCTACCGGGCGCGATGCGTCCGTCAAACTTGAAGAATACCTTACCGTCAATTTCGGGTGCGTCTGCCTCACTTCTTCCGAAGTGATATTCGCTGACCGCGTCGTAGTCCTCGCAGAGAACGTTTACAACGCTGCCAATCTTTTCGTTATTAATCTCGTCGCTGATGCGCATCTGCATCTGCATCAAGATATCCATTCTGTCCTGCTTGACCTGCTCGTCGATCTGATCCTCAAAGTCGTATGCGGGTGTACCTTCCTCACGCGAGTAGGTGAAGACTCCTGCGCGCGCGAACTTCTGCTCCTTGACGAACTCGCAGAGCTCCTCGAAGTCCTCCTCGGTCTCTCCGGGGAAGCCTACGATAAACGTCGTTCTGATTACGACGTCGGGGATCTCGCGGCGAATCTTCCCTAGCACCTCGCGTATCTCCGCGCTACGTCCGTGGCGGTTCATTCTGCGGAGCACCTTGTCGCTGATATGCTGGAGCGGAAGGTCGATATATTTGAGTATTCTCGGGTTGTTCTTCATCTCCTCGATAAGACCGTCTGTCATCTTGTCGGGGTAGCAGTAGAGAACGCGGATCCAGGGAATATTCGTCTCCTCGGTTATTCTATGCAAGAGCTTGTCAAGACAGTACTCGCCGTAAAGATCCTTACCGTATCTTGTGGTATCCTGCGCGATGATGGTCAGCTCGCGTACACCAAGTGAGTCAAGGTCCTTTGCCTCCTCTACAAGCTCGTCCATGGGACGGGAGCGGAATTTACCGCGAATGTCGGGGATTGCGCAGTAGGTGCAACGGTTGTCACATCCCTCGCTTATCTTGAGGTAAGCCGCGTACTCGGGCGTTGTCAGAATTCTGTCGCCGCCAAGTCTTACCGTGTTTTTATCCTCGCAGGAATAATAGCGGTTATCAGGCTGACCCTTCTTGCGCTTTTTGCCGTTATTTGCGATTACGCTATCAACTGCCTCGCAAATATTGTGTATGCTTCCTACGCCAAGCACGGCGTCGACCTCGGGGAATTCCTCAAGAATCTCCTTGCCGTATCTTTCTGCCATACAGCCTGTGACGATAAGTCCCTTAAGGCTATGGTGCTTTTTGAGCCAGGCGATGTCAAGAATGTTGTCGATCGCCTCTTTTTTAGCCGACTCGATAAATGCGCAGGTGTTTATTATTACTATGTCCGCCTCAGTTTCCTCAGGCGTTATTTCGTGCCCCCTTGATGCTATCTCGTGGAGCATTACCTCGGTGTCAAGCTGATTTTTAGGACAACCGAGCGATACAAATCCAATTTTCATTTTTCCTCCGGAGGCTCAAACATTTTTTAGAAAAAAGGTTTGAGAATCCAAAAAACTTCCCAACCTACAAGGCGAAACTGCCGTAGTGAAGTTTATTTTTGGTTTAGATTAAATATTTTTACTATTGAAGGTTTTAGGAAGGGGTTCGGGGAGAACTTTTTGAAACAAAAACTCGGACTCCTTGCATCGCAAGGAGCTGGTTGCATCAAGTTGGCTTTGGCTAAGTTTAGCACAACGATGCATATGGTTGCCCCGACGCATCCCCTCGCATCCTTAAAACTCGAAGAAAACGGGGAGGCCGTTTTTATATTCGGGGTAGGACTCGCCCTCGATGAGGGGGAGGATATAGCGCAGGCACTCGTCGGTGACGTGGTTACCGCGCTCGTTTATATAGTGCTTAGGAACGAACTTTGTTCTATTTGCGATGAGGTCGATATCCATATGTCCGTAGACGCTGGAGTAGGGCTCGCCCTCGTTATTATCGCGGAGAATTACCATCATTTCACGGCTAACGCCCTGTTCTGCGGCGGTGATTGCCGCCTTACCTACGCTGAAGGACTCCTCGATGTCGCACTTGGATGCGATGTGAGCCGCGCAACGCTGGGGAAGGTTGAGCTCGATTGAGCGCACCTTTACGCCAAGCTTGTCCTTAACTGCAAGCTCAAGCGCCTTTGCTGTACCTGCGAGGTACTTATGACCGAACGCGTCTACCGCGCCGCCCTGTGTCGACTCGCCGACAAATCTACCGTCCGCGAACTGAAGTCCCTCGGATACGGCGACAACGATATTGGGCTTCTCGGAGAGGAGCTTTTTGAGGTCCTGGAAGAACTCGTCCATATCGAAGGCGCGCTCGGGGAGATAAACGAGGTCGGGGGAGGGGAGACCGACAAGGCGACCAACCTCACTTGATGCGGTGAGCCAGCCTGCGTCACGTCCCATTATCTCTACGATAGTGACTGCCTTTACGGTATATACCGCGGTGTCGCGGAGGATCTCCTGCATCGTTACCGAGATGTACTTAGCCGCCGAGCCAAAGCCGGGTGTATGGTCTGTTCCGAGGAGGTCATTGTCAATTGTCTTGGGCACGCCGATGATGCGAACCTCGTAGCCGCACTCCTTTGTGTACTTGGAGAGCTTTGCTACGGTATCCATGGAGTCGTTTCCGCCAATGTAGAAGAAGTATTTAATGTCGTACTTCTTGAACTGCTCTATGATCTTTTCAAAGGTCTGCTTATATTTTGCATCGCCCTCTGTGGGGAGCTTTTTTCTGCAAGATCCGAGAGCCGCCGCAGGAGTGCGCTTCAACACCTCGTATGCGTCCTCATCGGGAAAATATCCGTCAAGCTCGATAACCGTATCTGCAAGAAGGCCGTCAATACCGTTCTTCATTCCGTACACTCTGCCGATGTTCTCGGAGTGCATAGCACCCCAGATCACGCCTGCAAGCGTTGCATTTATAGCGGCGGTGGGTCCGCCGGACTGTCCTACTATCGCGTTTCCTCTTAAAATTGACATATCTTGTTCCTTTGCTTTCTATTGTATATTTGTTTATGCCGAAAAATCAAACCTCGGCGAGCTCTTCTTTCTTTTCTGCCTCAAGGCGCTTTACGAAGTTTGCAGAGCGCGCGGTGTATGTAAGCATCAGGGGCTTGACCTCTCCGTCTGCCTGAAAGCCGATCGGGATGTTAAACTGCACCGTCACCTCGTCACATTCGAATATCTTCACGATATCCTTGTGCTTGATATGTCCGCCCTTAAATACCGAGGGGAATATCGAGAGGATCTTCGGGCGTGAGCCGCCGTGCATTACCATAACGCTCATCTTACCCGTATTGCGATCCTGCGTGGGGGCGATCATCATTCCGCCGCCAAAGTATCTGCCGTGCATTGCGCTTGCCATCCATACGTCATTGAAGTGGTGTATCACACCGTCGACGGTTACCGTGGCGGAGGGTCGCTTATACTTATAGGCAAGGAGCTTTAATGCTATCGCGGTGTAGTTTGCCTTTTTGCCGGTCTTTTTCTTGTACTGCTCAACGCCGTCACATACCTCGCCGTCGATTCCCATACCAACTCCGTTGATAAAGAGGCGCTTTTCGCCGTCGATCTCGACCTCGGGGAGATCGGAGAGGTACATGCTGACGTCTATAAGAGTCTCGGGATCGGTCTGTCCTACGTCATTGAGAAAGTCGTTTCCGGTGCCGGAGCGGATAACGAAAACGGGGCAGGAGAACTTAAAGCCGCGGGCGTTGTTGACGAAGTGGTGCAGAGTGCCGTCTCCACCGCAAAGGTAGAGCTTATCCTCAGCCGTCAGGGTGGGAAGAAACTCGCTAAGATCGACCTCAAGCAGGCTTATCTGCTTTGCACCGCGTCTCTCGAGCTCCGCCTTGCCGGGGATGATGTTAAGGTCATTATGCTCACTCTTTGACTTGGGATTGTAAAGAATGTAATTCATCTTTTCGCCTTTCCTGCTCTGTTGGCATTTTTCTCGGTTTTGATGGCTTCAAGCTCGCGTGAGAGATCCTCGATCTTCTTTTCAAGCTTTGAGATCTCCTGCGCTACGGGGTCGGGAATATGCACCTGGTCAAGGTCGTCCACGCGTCTGCCTGCCTGTCGTGCGACACGCGCGGGGATGCCCACTGCCGTGCTGTTTTCGGGTATATCCTTAAGAACAACCGCGTTTGCGGCGATCTTACTGTTATCTTCGATTATGATCGGTCCAAGCACCTTGGCACCTGCGCCTACGAGCACGTTGTTACCGAGCGTGGGATGTCGC